>NZ_MWQH01000001.1:0-343390 GCF_002210295.1 Fibrobacter sp. UWB5
ATGGCAAAAGAACATTTTGACAGAAGCAAGCCGCACTGCAACATCGGCACCATCGGCCACGTTGACCACGGCAAAACCACTCTGACCGCCGCAATCTGCACGACTCTCGCTGCACGCGGCCTCGCCGCCGCCAAGCGTTTCGACGAAATCGACAACGCTCCCGAAGAAAAGGCCCGCGGCATCACGATCAACACCTCCCACGTGGAATACACCACTGCAAACCGTCACTACGCTCACGTCGACTGCCCGGGGCACGCCGACTACGTCAAGAACATGGTGACCGGTGCTGCCCAGATGGACGGCGCCATCCTCGTCGTTGCAGCTACCGACGGCCCGATGCCGCAGACCCGTGAACACATCCTCCTCGCTCACCAGGTGGGCGTGCCGAAGATCGTCGTGTTCATGAACAAGGTCGACATGGTGGACGACGAAGAACTCCTCGACCTCGTGGAAATGGAAGTTCGCGACCTTCTGTCCAAGTACGAATTTGACGGCGACAACACCCCGATCATCCGCGGTTCCGCTCTCAAGGCCCTCGAAGGCGACCCCGCCTACCAGGACAAGATCATGGAACTCATGGACGCCTGCGACACCTACATCCCGCTTCCGGCCCGTGAAACCGAAAAGCCGTTCCTGATGCCGATCGAAGACGTGTTCACCATCACTGGTCGTGGCACCGTCGCTACCGGTCGTATCGAACGCGGCGTGGTTCACCTGAACGACAAGGTCGAACGCGTTGGTCTCGGCGAAACCGCCGAATACGTTGTTACCGGCGTTGAAATGTTCCGCAAGCTCCTCGACGACGCCCAGGCTGGCGACAACGTCGGTTTGCTCCTCCGCGGTGCAGAAAAGAAGGACATCAGCCGCGGCCAGGTGCTCGCTGCTCCGAAGTCCGTGACCCCGCACGCCGAATTCAAGGCAGAAATCTACGTCCTGACGAAGGACGAAGGTGGCCGCCACACTCCGTTCATGAACGGCTACCGTCCTCAGTTCTACTTCCGCACCACCGACGTGACTGGCACGATCCAGCTCCCGGAAGGTGTTGAAATGGTGACTCCGGGTGACACCGTGACCATTCACGTGAACCTGATCGCCCCGGTGGCAATGGAAAAGCAGCTCCGCTTCGCAATCCGCGAAGGTGGCCGTACCGTTGGCGCTGGCTCCGTAACCGAAATCATCAAGTAAGGAATTATCATGGCTGGTGAACGCATTCGTATTCGCTTGAAGAGCTTCGATCATCGTATGATCGACCGCTCCGCTCAAGACATCGTGAATACAGCTAAGAACACTGGGGCACGCATTGCCGGCCCCATCCCTCTTCCGACGAAGATCCAGAAGTATACGGTGATCCGCTCTCCGCATATCGACAAGACTTCCCGTGAACAGTTCGAATCCCGTACGCACAAGCGTCTTATCGACATCCTTGATGCTACGCCGCAGACTGTTGATTCCCTCATGAAACTTGACTTGCCGGCAGGCGTTGAAGTCGAAATTAAGGTTTAATAACAATGAACGGTATTCTCGCAAAGAAATTGGGAATGACCCAAGTGTTCACGGAACAGGGCGAACGCGTTCCTGTAACGGTTCTCGAAGCCGGTCCGTGCGTGGTCGTTTGCCATAAGACAGAAGAGAAGGACGGCTACACTGCTGTCCAGATCGGCTTTGGTCTCAAGAAAGAACAGCGTGCCAACAAGGCAGAAATCGGCCATTTCAAGAAGGCTGACGTTGCTGTTCGTGAACACCTCGCTGAATTCGATGTCGCTGATCTCGAAGCCTGGCCGGTTGGCAAGGAATTCGGTGCAGCTGACTTCGCCGATGTGAAGATGGTGAATGTCTCTGGCCTCTCCAAGGGTCACGGCTTCTCCGGTACCATCAAGCGCCATAACTTCCACAGCGGTCCTCGTTCTCACGGTACGCACAATATGCGCGAACCGGGTGGTACGTCCGCTCACTCTTATCCGGGCCGCGTTTTCCCGGGCAAGCGTATGGCCGGTCAGTTCGGTAACAAGAAAGTGACCGTGAAGCACCTCCAGGTCGTCAAGGTTGACGGCGACCGCAACCTGATCTTTGTCCGCGGCGCAGTTCCCGGTGCAAAGAACAGCATCATCGTGGTGAGGAAAGACTAATGGCTACAGCAAAGCTTTTCGCCGCTACTGGCGATTTCAAGAATGATATTCAGCTCCCGGCCATGTTCGATCAGGAAGTCAACAAGGTCTGCATGTACTTGCACATCAAGGCTATCCTGAACAACAACCGTCAGGGCACTGCCCAGACCAAGAACAAGTCCGCCGTTAGCGGTGGTGGTCAGAAGCCCTGGAAGCAGAAGGGTACCGGCCGCGCTCGTTCCGGTCAGAACACCTCTGCCGTGTGGGTTCGTGGTGCTAAGGCTCATGGTCCGAAGTCCCATGACTACTTTGAAAAGGTGAACAAGAAGGTCAAGAAGATCGCTTTCCGCTCTGCTCTCGCTGCTAAGGCTGCCGAAGGCAAGGTGCAGGTGTTCGAAGCTCTCGCTTTCAACGCCCCGAAGACTAAGGATCTCCTCGCCGTCCTCAACAAGGCCGGTCTCGAACAGCGCAACGCTCTCTTCCTCGTGAGCGAAGCTGACAAGAACCTTTACCTCTCTTCTAACAACATTCCTTGGTGCCGTTGCGCACGCGTTGCCGATGTCAACACTTACGACATCGTTCGCGCCAACAACGTCGTCATCTCCCAGGCAGCTCTCGCCGAACTGGAAGGAGGCCGCTAATGAGTGAACTTCACGAAATTCTCGTTGCACCGCACATTACCGAAGCTACCGCCCGTTTGATGGCTGCTGTGCGTAATGACGTGCACAAGTATGTATTCAAGGTTGCCAAGACCGCAACGAAGACCGAGATCAAGGACGCTATCGAAAAGCGTTTCGGCGTCAAGGTTGATTCCGTCAATACCCTTATCAACCGCGGCAAGATGAAGCGCGTTCGTATGGGCATGGTCGCCGGCAAGAAGTCCAACTGGAAGAAGGCCTACATCACGCTTAAGGCCGGGCAAAAGATTGCCGAGTTCGAAGGAGTATAATCATGGGTCTGAAGTCTTATCGCCCGCTTACCCCGACGCTGCGCTACAAGCAGATTGGTGACCGCAAGGAAATCACTGCGGAAAAGCCGTACAAGCCGCTCACCGAAGGCATCAAGCGTAGCTCCGGCCGTAACAACGCCGGTGAAATCACCTCCCGCCGTCGCGGTGGTGGTCACAAGAAACTGTATCGTATCATCGATTTCAAGCGTCAGTTTGCTGGCATCCCCTGCACTGTTGAAACGATCGAATACGATCCGAACCGTTCCGCTCGTATCGCTCTGGTCAAGTACCTGAACGGCAAGCGCTGCTACATCATCGCTCCGGCTGACGTCAAGGTTGGTGATGTGCTGAATTCTGGCGAAGGTGCCGAATTCCGCGTCGGTAACGCTATTCCGCTCCGCGATATTCCGCTGAACACCATTATCCACAACATCGAAATGAAACCGGGCAAGGGCGCTCAGATCGCTCGTTCCGCAGGTGCAGGTGCAGAACTCGTCGCTAAAGACGGCAAGCTCTGCCAGGTCAAGCTCCCGAGTGGCGAAGTTCGCTACATTCCGGAAGATTGCCTCGCCGTCGTGGGTCAGGTTTCCAATATCGATCACATGAATGAATCCTCGGGTTC
Source organism: Fibrobacter sp. UWB5 (assembly GCF_002210295.1). Classification (NCBI taxonomy): domain Bacteria; kingdom Pseudomonadati; phylum Fibrobacterota; class Fibrobacteria; order Fibrobacterales; family Fibrobacteraceae; genus Fibrobacter; species Fibrobacter sp. UWB5. The sequence continues at coordinate 3,677 of NZ_MWQH01000001.1, forward strand.
TGCAGGCCGCTCTCGCTGGCTCGGCATTCGCCCGTCCGTCCGTGGTGTCGTTATGAACCCGGTCGATCACCCCCTTGGTGGTGGTGAAGGTCGTACCTCTGGTGGTCGTCATCCGTGCTCTCCTTGGGGTAAGAACTCTAAGGGTGCCAAAACTCGTAACAATAAGCGTACCGATAGGTTTATCGTACGTCGTCGTCAGAAGAGGGCCTAATTCATGTCCAGATCCCTTAAGAAAGGTGCTTTCGTGGATTCCCACGTTTTGAGCAAAGCCCAGGCGATGGCCGGTTCCGACAAGAAACAGGCTATCAAGACCTGGTCCCGTCGTTCCACCATCATTCCTGATATGGTCGGACTTACGTTCTCCGTCTATAACGGCAAGCAGTTCATCCCCGTCTACGTGACCGAAAACATGGTCGGCCACAAGCTGGGTGAATTCTCCATGACCCGCACTTTCCGCGGTCACCGTAAGACTGAAACCGCTGCTGGAGGAAAGAAATAATGCAAGCTGTTGCTAAAGTGAAAAACGTCCGTTACGGCGTTCGCAAGCTCCGTCGCGTTGTCGACCTGGTTCGCGGCAAGTCCGTTGCAGAAGCATTCGCAATGCTTTCTATTCTCCACACGCAGACCAAGGGTGCTCCGCTGGTCGAAAATGCTCTGAAGTCCGCTGTTGCTAACTTCAAGCAGAAGGCCGCTGGTGCCGTTGCCGCCGAAGAACTGGTCGTCAAGACCATCACTGCCGACGGTGGTACCATCATGAAGCGTATCCACCCGCGTTCCCAGGGCCGTGCTTTCCGTATCGAAAAGCCGCTCTCTCACATCACAGTCGTTGTGGCCAACAAGGAGTAATTAAAATGGGTCAGAAAACTCATCCGAATGGTCTTCGTCTTGGCGTTATCCGCGGCTGGGAATCCAAGTGGTATGCCGAAGACAAGTTTGCCGATCTTCTTTATGAAGACATCGTGCTCCGTCGCTACTTGATGAAGCGTTTTGAACATGCCTCCCTTTCCAAGGTCGGCATCGAACGCACCGTCAAGAAGGTGAACGTGAACCTCTTTACCGCCCGTCCGGGTATCGTGATTGGCCGTAAGGGCGAAGAATTGGAAAAGCTCAAGGGCGAACTCCAGTTCCTCACCGGTAAAGAAATCTATATTAACGTCCAGGAAATCAAGCGCCCGGAAACGGATGCCAAGCTGGTTGCCGAAAACATCGCTCGTCAGCTCGAAAAGCGTATTTCCTTCCGTCGTGCCATGAAGCGCGCTATCCAGTCCGCTATGCGCATGGGCGTTGAAGGTATCAAGGTGCAGTGCGGTGGCCGCCTCGGTGGTGCCGAAATTGCCCGCGTCGAAAAGTATGCCGAAGGCCGCGTGCCTCTGCACACTCTCCGCGCAGACATCGATTACGCGACTGCCATTGCTAAGACCGTTTATGGTTCCATCGGTATCAAGGTGTGGATCATGCACGGCGAAAAGATTGGCAAGGACGTCATGAACGATAACAAGAGAGAGAAGTAATTATGCTGAGTCCTAAAAGAACATTACATCGTAAGCAGATGAAAGGCCGCATGAAGGGCATTGCCTCCCGCGGCAACTCCATCGCCTTCGGCGAATTCGGCATTCAGGCTCTTGAAAAGTGCTGGCTGACTGCTCGTCAGATTGAAGCCGCTCGTATCGCCATGACCCGTAAGATCAAGCGCGGTGGCCGCGTTTGGATCCGCGTCTTCCCCGATAAGCCGATCACCCGTCACCCTGCTGAAGCCCGTATGGGTAAGGGTAAGGGCGCCGTCGAATTCTGGGCAGCCGTTATCCTCCCGGGTCGCATCATTTTCGAAATGGGTGGTGTCGAACGTGAACTGGCCATGGAAGCTCTCCATGTCGCAGCACAGAAGCTCCCCCTCAAGTGCAAAATCATCGAAGAATCGGAGATCTAATGAAAGCACGTGAATTAAAGGAACTGGGCGTTGACCAGCTCAAGGAAAAACTGGCTCAGTTGAATCTCGATTTGTTCAATTACCGTATGGCTGCTAAGCTCGGTAACTTGGAAAAACCCTCTTCGATCCGCAATACCCGTAAGGATATCGCTAGGGTCAAGACCATCCTCACCGAAAAGGCCAAGGCATAAGCCGGGCAGGAGCAGGAAATGGATAGAAACCTTCGTAAGGTAAGACAGGGTGTCGTCAGCTCTGACAAGATGGACAAAACCATCACCGTCGTAGTTGAAAACCGTAAGCGTCACCCGGTGTACAACAAGATCATGACCACCACCAAGAAGCTCAAGGCTCACGATGAAAACAACGAAGCCGGTGAAGGTGACTTGGTTGAAATCATGGAAACTCGTCCGCTCTCTGCGACGAAGCGCTGGCGCCTCGTTCGCGTTGTAGCTAAGAAGAAATAATCGTTTTGGAGTAAGGCGAATATGATTCAAGAAGAAACCAGACTCGTCGTGGCCGATAACAGTGGAGCCAAGGAAGTCGCCTGCATCCGCGTTTTGGGTGGCACCAACCGTCGCTATGCCAGCATCGGTGATGTCATCAAGGTTGCCGTCAAAGACGCAATCCCCCAGAGCAAGGTGAAGAAGGGTTCCGTAGCTGACGCCGTCGTCGTGCGCACTCGCAAAGAAATTGCCCGTCCGGATGGCACGTTCATCCGTTTCTCGGACAACGCCGTGGTTCTCATCAACAAGGATGGCGAACCTCGTGGAACCCGTATTTTTGGACCGGTGGCTCGTGAGCTCCGCGACAAGAAATACATGAAGATCATCTCCCTCGCACCTGAGGTTCTCTAATGGCAAACATCAAGAAGAATGATAACGTCAAGGTGATTTCCGGTGCCAACAAGGGCAAGACCGGCACCGTGATTAGTGTCAAGGGCGGTAAGGTGACCGTTTCGGGCGTGAATGTCCGCAAGCGTCATGAAAAGCCGTCTCAGACCAATCAGACTGGTGGCATCATTGAAAAGGAACTGCCGATCGACATTTCCAACGTGATGCTCCTCGAAGGCAACACTCCTGTCCGTACCCGTATCGTGCGCGAAGCCGGCAAGAAGGCTTCCCGCGTGAGCGTCAAGTCCGGCAAGGCTATCTAGAGGTAACACATGAACCAGATGAAGCAATTTTATCTCGAAAAAGTAGTTCCGGCCTTGCAGCAGAAGTTTGCTTACAAGAACGTGATGGAAATTCCCCGCCTCCAGAAGATCGTGCTCAACATGGGTGTCGGCGCTGCCGCCTCTAACCGCAAGATCCTGGATGAAGCCGTTGATACCCTGACCGCTATTACCGGTCAGAAGGCCGTCGTCACCAACGCCAAGAAGGCTATCGCTCAGTTCCATCTGCGCGAAGGCATCGGCATCGGTGCTAAGGTCACCCTGCACGGCGAAAACATGTGGGACTTCCTCTTCCGTTTCATCAACATCGACCTCCCGCGTGTCCGTGACTTCCGTGGTCTCGCACGTCGTGGCTTTGATGGCATGGGTAACTTTACCCTCGGCATCAAGGAACAGACGATCTTTGTTGAAATCGACATTGACAAGATTTCTCGTACCTTCGGTATGGACATCTCCTTCGTGACGACCGCTAAGACGGACGAAGAAGGCCGCGCCCTGCTCGAAGAACTTGGACTCCCCTTCAGGAAGTAAGGTAATACCATGGCAAGCACAAGAATGATTGAAAAATGCAAGCGCACCCCGAAGTATACCGTTCGTGGGTACAACCGCTGCAAGCGTTGCGGTAGGCCGCACGCCTTTATGCGCCGCTTTGGCCTTTGCCGTATTTGCTTCCGCGAAATGGCACTCGCCGGCGAAATCCCCGGTATCACAAAGTCGTCTTGGTAAGGAGAGTATACTCATGGCAATGACAGATCCTATCGCCGATATGCTCACCCGTATCCGCAATGCCGCTTCGGCAAAGCTCCCCGTGGTGGACATTCCTGCCAGCAACTTGAAGCGTGAAATCGCTCGCGTGTTGCAGGAAAAAGGTTTCATTAAAAAGTTCGTCGTCGTCGATGACGGTAAGCAGGGCATCCTCAAGGTCCTCCTCCGTTACACGAAGGGCGAATCCGCTATCCAGGGCATCCAGCGCATTTCTTCGCCGGGTCTCCGTCACTACGTTGACGCCGCAAAGCTTCCGCGCGTTCGCAATGGCCTTGGCTATGCTATCATCTCCACATCTAAAGGCGTGATGACCGACCACGAAGCCCGCAAGGAAAACGTGGGTGGTGAAGTCATCGCAAAGGTATGGTAAAGATGTCCCGTATCGGTAAAGCTATTATCAATATCCCGGCCGGCGTGAAAGTCGCCGTCAATGGTCAGAACATCAAGGTTGAAGGTCCTCTCGGCAAGCTCGAGACCGACGTTCATGAACTGATTGCAATCAAGCTCGAAGGCAACCAGCTTTCCTTCTCTCGTCCTGACGATCAGAAGTTCACCCGTGCCATCCATGGCACCACTCGCGCTCTCGTTGCCAACATGGTCGAAGGCGTGACCAAGGGTTTCCAGAAGACGCTCGAAATCGTCGGCGTTGGTTACCGTGTGGAACAGAAGGGCAAGGACCTCAACTTGGTTCTCGGCTTCTCTCACCCGGTTATCTTCAAGGCCCCGGAAGGCGTTGAACTCAAGGCTGTTGACCCGCTGAAGATCTCCATCAAGGGCATCGATAAGCAGAAGGTCGGCCAAGCTGCGGCAGAAATCCGCAAGTACCGCAAGCCTGAACCGTATAAGGGCAAGGGCATCAAGTACGAAGGCGAAATTGTCCGTCGTAAGCAAGGTAAGAAGACAGGTAAATAAGGGTAAACTATGACTGCAATTGCTAAGAAAAGAATCCAGTCCAGAATCGCACGCCACGAACGCGTACGCAAGTCTGTTGTCGGAACTGCAGAATGCCCTCGTTTGGCTGTTCGCCGTTCCTTGTCCCACATGGTAGCCCAGATTATCGACGACGAAAACAACAAGTCTCTCGTCCAGCTCACCACCACTGCCAAGGAATTCCAGGCTAAGTTTGGTGAAATGACGAAGTCGGAACAGAGCAAGCAGCTCGGTATCCAGATTGCTGAAGTCGCTAAGTCCAAGGGCATTGAATCCGTGGTCTTTGACCGCGGCGGTTACATCTATCACGGTCGCGTTCAGGCTCTCGCTGAGGGAGCTCGTGAAGGCGGACTCAAATTCTAGTGAGGTACACTTTGGAACGCGAAGCTCAAGTTTCTGAATTTGAAGACAAGGTTGTACACATCAACCGTTGCGCTAAGACCGTCAAGGGCGGTCGCCGTATGTCCTTCTCCGCTCTCGTTGTCGTTGGCAACAAGAACGGCAAGGTCGGTGTTGGTCTCGGTAAGGCTAAGGAAGTTTCCGAAGCTATCCGTAAGGGTACCGAAGCCGCCCAGCGTAACATCGTTGAAGTGCAGCTCCTCGACGGCACCATTCCCCACGACATCGAAGTCAAGAGCGGCGCAACCCGCATCCTCTTGATGCCGGCTGCTCCGGGTACTGGTGTTATCGCCGGTGCCGCTGCCCGTGCCGTTCTCGAACTGGCCGGTGTGCGCAACATCCTCACCAAGATTCACGGTTCTTCCAACCCGAGCACTGTCGTGAGCGCCTGCCTCGAAGGTCTCTTGGCCCAGAAGAACAAACAGGACTGCGCTGCCCTCCGCGGCGCCAATGCCTAAGGAGTAATACACGATGAAGAAAGTTCGTATTACTTTGATTAAGGGTACTGTCCGCCGTCTCCCGATGCACCGCGCTAACGTGGCTGCTCTCGGCCTCCGCAAGATCGGACAGTCTGTTGAACACGTTTTGACCCCCAGCATCCAGGGCATGATCAATGCCGTGGCTGACATGGTGAAGGTCGAGGAGATCTAAGATGGAACTCAATACTCTCAATCCTGGCAAGGCTGCCAAGGGCAAGAGCCGCAAGCGCATTGGTCGCGGTCCGGGTTCCGGTTGGGGCACCACCGCTGGCCGTGGCCAGAAGGGTGCTGGCGCTCGTAAGAGTGCACAGGCCGGTCGCGTCGCCTTCGAAGGCGGCCAGATGCCGATCCACCGTCGCATCCCGAAGCGTGGCTTCAAGTCTCACTTCGCCAAGGACACGCAGATCGTTAACCTCAAGAAGCTCGCTTCTTGCAGCGTGACGGACTTCGACGCCCAGGCAATGTTTGACCAGGGTTTCATCAAGAACATCGAACTGCCTATCAAGGTCCTCGCTTTTGGTACCATCGACAAGGCAATCAATGTAAAGGTTAACGCCATCAGCGAAAAGGCTAAGGCCATGATCGAAGCTGCTGGCGGCAAAGTCGAGATCGTCTAATGGAAGCTCTCAAGAAAGCCCTTGATGCGTTCGCTAATGCGTTCAAGATTGAAGACCTGCGTAAAAAGCTCCTTTTTACGCTCGGTGTCTTGATTATCTATCGCCTTGGCGCACACATCACTATCCCCGGAGTGAATTCTGCCGTTCTGGCGGAGTTCTTCCGTAACTCGAATAATTTGTTCGGTCTGTATGACTCCTTCACGGGCGGTGCCTTCGCTAAGGCTACCATCTTTGCCCTGGGTATCATGCCGTACATCAGTGCGAGCATTATCATCCAGTTGATGGGTTCCGTGATTCCCGCTATCCAGATGCTTCAGAAGGAAGGTCAGGAAGGGCGTGCTAGGCTGAACCAATATACCCGTTACTTTACGGTAGCTCTCGCTGCCTTGCAGGGATGGGGCATTTCTGTGTGGCTTTCGTCCCTTAAGGTGACAACCGCTACCGGTGCCGGAGTGTCTGTCTTGGCTGATGACTTCTCCTCTGGTGCCGGAAACATCGGTTTCCGTTTACTAGCTACCCTGACCTTCACCGCCGGTACGATCTTCGTGATGTACCTGGGCGAGCAGATTACCTCGCACGGTGTGGGTAACGGTATTTCTCTTATCATCTTCGCCGGTATCGTCGGCGGCCTTCCGCGGGCTGCCCTTGCAGAAATTGAAATGTTTAAGGAAGATATCCAGCCTCTCGCCATCGAGATCTTTATTCTCGCTGTCGTGATCCTGATTATCGGCTTTATCGTATTCGTCGAGCAAGCGAACCGTCGCATTCCACTCCAAAGTCCTCGCAGGACTGTAGGTTCCAAGGTCGTGGGCGGCCAGTCCAGCTATCTGCCTTTCAAGGTGAATACCGCTGGCGTGATCCCCGTGATCTTTGCAAGCTGCATCATGTTCATTCCGGCCATGATCGCTTCCTGGTTCCCGAACGTTTCTGCGATGCAGTCCTTTGCGGCTGCGTTCATCCCGGGTCACATTACCTATAGTGTGATCTTCGCTCTCCTGATTATATTCTTCACCTACTTCTACACGGCAATCCAGTACAACCCTAACGACATTGCCGAAAACCTCAAGAGAAGTGGTGGATTTATTCCGGGAATCCGTCCGGGTAACGAAACTGCAAAGTACATAGACCACGTTCTCACGAGAATTTCTTTGCCTGGATCGCTTTTCCTCGCTTTAATCAGTGTTGGTCCGCTCCATCTCAAAGACGCACTCAATATGAGTTTCTATATTGGGGGCACCTCGGTACTTATCGTGGTCGGTGTGGCGCTGGATACGCTCCGTCAACTCGAAGCCCAGTTGCATACCAAGAATTATGAAGGTTTCCTCAAGCATGGCCGCATTCGCGGCAGGATGGCGTCTTAGTGGCTAAAGAAGAAGGAATACAAGTAGAAGGTGTTGTGTTGGAAGCCCTTCCCAACGCTTTCTTCCGTGTCCAACTCGGAAATGGCCACGAGATTCTCGCTCATGTTTCAGGAAAAATGCGTCGGCATTTCATTCGAATTTTGCCGGACGACAAAGTGTTGGTAGAGATTTCTCCCTACGATCTCAATCGTGGACGAATCACATACCGTTACAAGTAATAGGTATTTTCAAAGAAAGGTCAAACCTATGAAAATCAAAGCCTCCATCAAACCCAGATGTGAAAACTGCAAGATCATCCGCCGTAAGGGTGTATTGCGCATCATCTGTTCGAAGAACCCCCGTCACAAGCAGAAGCAGGGATAAGGAGATCGTATGGCACGTATCGCTGGTGTCGATTTACCGAAAAACAAGACTGTTGAATACGGTCTGACGGCAATCTATGGTGTCGGTCTGTTCACCGCTAATAAGGTCTGTGCTCAGCTGGGCATCGACAAGAACAAGAAGTGTGACGACCTGACTGAAGAAGAACAAGGTAAGATTCGTCATCTCCTCGAAGACGAATACTCTGTGGAAGGTCAGCTCCGCGCAGAAATCACCTTGAACATTAAGCGTCTGCAGGATATTGGCTGCTATCGCGGCATCCGCCACCGCAAGGGTCTCCCTGTTCGCGGTCAGCGCTCCCGTACCAATGCCCGCACTCGTAAGGGCCCCAAGAAGACTGTGGCTAACAAGAAGAAGTAAGGAGATTCATCGTGGCTGAAGAAGAAATTAAGGAAACTGCTGCCGCTGCCGAAGCTCCGGTCGCTGCTGCTACAGAAGAAAAGGTCAAGAAGGGCAAGAAGCGTATTGACGTTCAGGGTATCGCCTGCGTGTTCGCTTCCTTCAACAATACAATCGTTTCTATCACCGATGCTCGCGGCAACGTGGTCGCTTGGGGCTCTCCGGGTAACTCCGGTTTCAAGGGCTCTCGCAAGAGCACTCCGTTTGCTGCCCAGCTCGCCGCTGAAGTCGCTGCCCACAAGGCTTTCGACCTCGGTATGCGCAAGGTAGATGTCCGCGTCAAGGGCGCAGGTGGCGGTCGTGAATCCGCTGTCCGTGCTATCAAGAATGCGGGCCTCGAAGTTCTCTCTATTCGAGACGTGACGGGCGTTCCGCACAATGGTTGCCGTCCTAAAAAGAAGAGAAGAGTCTAATTAAAAGAGGTATCGCCAATGATGTGGAAATCACTTCAGATGCCGCGCAGCTTCCAGAAAGTGGAAACCGGCGAAGATGGTCGCTACGCCAAGTTTGTCGTAGAGGCTTTGGAACGTGGCTGGGGTATTACCCTCGGTAACGCCCTCCGTCGCTCGCTCCTTTCCTCTCTGCAGGGTGCGGCTATTGTCTCCGTGAAAATTGAAGGCGTCGATAAGGAATTCTCGACGATTCCGGGTGTGAAGGAAGATGTCACTGACATTATCCTGAATCTCAAGAGCATCCGCGTGAAGCTCCTGTCCGACCACGACGAAACGCTCCGCTTGGACATGTCCGGCGAAGGCGAAGTCACGGCCAAGGACTTCATGGACAATCCGAATGTCGCCATCTTGACTCCGGACGTCCATATCGCTACTTTGAACGGTAACGCATCGCTCTCCCTGGAAGTGAAGATTTCCAGCGGTCGCGGCTACGTCACTGCAGACGAATTGAAGGACAAGGACGCTCCGATTGGCGTGATCGCCATGGACGCCAACTTCAACCCGGTGCAGAAAGTCGCGATGCACATCAGCGATACCCGCGTTGGCCAGAAGACGGACTATAACCGTCTGGAACTGGAAATCACGACTGACGGTTCCATCGATCCGGAAGACGCTCTTGCATACGCTGCAAAGCTCCTCATGGACCACTTGGAAATCTTCATCAACTTCGAAGGCGATCTCGAAAGCCCCGAAGAACTTGAAATGGATGAAGAACGTCAGCGTATCGCCCAGCTCCTGCGCACCCGCGTGGACGATCTGGAACTCTCCGTTCGCTCCAGCAACTGCCTCCGTATGGCTAACATCCATACCGTCGGCGAACTTGTGCGCAACAAGGAAAACGATATGCTTAAATACAAGAACTTCGGCAGGAAGTCCTTGGTGGAACTTAACGAGGTGTTGACCTCCATGGGCCTCTCTTTTGGCATGGACGTCGATGACTACTTGAAGGATTAAACATGAGACACGGTGTAAAAAACAAGAAATTGGGCGTTAACGCTCAGCACAAGCGTGCCATCCTCCGCGCTCTTACCACTTCTATTCTTGAGAAGGGCATGGAAGCCGAGCAGAGCAACCGCTACGTGCGCACTACTCTCCACAAGGCTAAGCTCGTCCGCAGCTGCGTGGATCGCATGATCACTTATGCAAAGAAGGGTGACCTTTCTGCACGTCGTGAAGCTTCTCGCTTCGTGATGAGCCCGAAGGCTGTGCAGGACCTGTTCGCAACGATCGGTCCGCGCTATGCCGGCCGTAACGGCGGCTATACCCGCATCATCAAGCTCGGCCCGAACCGCGCTGGTGACGCTTCCGAAATGGCTCTCGTCGGTCTCGTCGAAGACGAAATCGTCGTGAAGGCCAAGAAGGCTAGCGAACCTGCCAAGTCCGAAGCTGTGAGCATGGTCGAAGGCGAAAGCAAGGCATAATTGATCTTTGCAAAAAGATTGGAGATGGGGGCCGATGCATGTCGGCTCCCTCTTTTTTGGTAATTGACCTTGGATAAAAAATCCTAGCAACTATTAACTATTGACTAGTATCTTTACTCTTTAATTTTGTATTTTATAGAGACATGCGTAACTTTATACTATTCATAGCTTTACTTTGCGTTAGCCTTTTTGCCGATGACGACCTTTTTGGCTCGGGACTGATGTCTACGAAGAGGAGTGGAATCTCGTCGCGCAGTTCGGCCGTGATGCAGCCAGCTTCTGCAGAAGCCCCTGTTGATTCGAGCTACGTGCTTGGCCCCGGCGACTTTTTGGACTTGATGCTCGAAGACAATTATTTGACTGTGCAGGTGTATCCGGATGGATCTGTCGCCATTGAAGAATGCGGTGGCGTTATCGTGGGTGGCAAGACGCTTGCCGAGGCGCGAGAACTGATTCTGGATCTTGCAGCCAAGCGTTACAAGCGTGACCAGTGCTTTGTGCAGCTTTCCGTGCTCAAGAAATTCAAGGTGAACGCCATGGGTGCCATTTCGGAAGTGGGCCAGCAGTTGGTGGAACCGCAGACGAGACTTAGCATGTTTTTGCGCAAGGTGGGCGGAACCCTTTTGAGCGCCGACATCGAAGATGTGCAGGTGATTCGTGGTAAGGATACGATTCACGTGGATTACAGTGCCATGGCGACGAAGGGCGAATTCGATAACGACATCATGCTGGAACAGGGCGACAAGGTTTATGTGCCGTTCGTGAAGATGGGCGAAAACGTTTCGTTGATTTTCCCGGGCTACAGGACCAGTGCCGCATACCAGGAAGGTCGTACCTTGCAGGAATACTTCGACCTGGTCGGAGGCTACCGCCTGCATAACTACGGCTACAAGGCCGCTTGCGTTCGTGAACCGGGCAAGGCCCCGCGCTGGATCGATATTTCTGAAATGAGCAAGACGACTGTTGCACCGAATACCGAAGTGGAATTCTCCGTACAGGAAATGCTTGTGTACGTGGGCGGTGCCGTGAACTACTTGGGTCGCTATCCTTACGATCCTTCGTGGCATGCCATTGATTATGTGGCGGCGTCTGGCATCAACACGATTACGGGATCGTGGAGCCAGGTCAAGGTATGGCGTGGCAAGAGCCCTGAACCTTTGAAACTGAGCGTGACCGAAGACCAGATTATGCCGGGCGACTATATCGAAATCCCGAAGAGCCATTATGAATCTTTCAAGGATTTCACGTTGTTCTTGGCGTCGCTCCTTACGGTGATTTCTTCGGCATTCATCATTTACGTCAATTATAAGTAGTTTTGTATGGAAAAGCAGGAATCTGTCGGTTTTATCGAAGTCTGCCTTCGCTTGCTGAATAACGACTTGAAGCATTTCAAGTTGTGCCTAGCGATTGTCCTTATTCCCACGATCGTAGCCTTTGTGCTTGTCATGTGGGTCATTAAGCCTGTGTATGCGGCGACGGCTGTGGTGACTCCGCCGTCTTCGTCTCAGACTTCGTTGAACGGTTTGAGTTCAATGCTCGGTGGCGCCTCTGGCATGGGCGCGCTCCTTGGGCTTTCCAGTAGCGACGAAGATGAGAACGCTGTCTGGACGATTTTCAATTCGTGGGAATTGCATGACCAGGTGATTAGGGAATTCAACCTGGCGGAGCATTATGAATTCGATGGCGATTTCCATGCGGACTTGTTGAAGGAATTCCGCAAGAATTTTGCGGTAGAAGTCAACAAGGAAGACATGTTCGCCGTCTCCATGGAAGACGAAGACTTTAGGCTTGCCGCAAAGATTGTGGCCTTCATGCTTGAAAAGGCGGACTCCGCCTTTAACGCTTTCAAGACAGCGCAGGCAAGGCAGTCAAGAATTTATTTCCAGAGCAGGCTCGATTCCTGTGAAATGACTCTGGATTCCTTGATCAAGGAATTTGTGAAGTTCCAGGTGGACAACAATTTCTATGACCCTGATGTTCAGCTTGAATCGACAATCAAGTACTTGGGTGCCTTGCAGGCCAAGCGCGAAGAGGTGTCGATTGAAATGGCTTTCGAAAAGGCTGACCGCGGTGAAAAGAGCAAGCGCTATGACGAACTCACCAAGCGTTACCAGGGCGTGAATTCGGCCTTGCACGGTGCCTTGAAGGGCCGTCACGAGAACATGGGCATGGTCGCCCTCAAGAAGTCTCCGGAACTTGCCGCCGAATACATGCGCCGCGAAACAGAGATTCGCGTGCAAGAGGCCATGTACAAGTTGCTTCGCCAGCAGAGCGAACAGATGCGCATGGAAGAAGCGAAGATGCTTACGAACTTGCATGTGCTTGAACCGCCTTGGGAAAACGACAAGAAGATTTACCCTCTGAGAGGCGTTACCCTGGTGTTCGTGTTCTCTGTGGCCTGCATTATTGCGACTATTGTCAGCAACTTGCTTGGCTACCTGGCCAGCGAATCGAAGCGCGGGTCCTCGGTGGCTGCGGAATGGAACGCCTTCAAGGGATTCTTTAAAAAGAACAAGGGCTAGCCCGTGTTTTCGTGGATAGTAGAATATCCGGTCAGCGCCGCCCTTCTTCTGGTAGTCATTTTTTGCCTATTCCAGTCTTGGTGGTTCAAGAAGGATTTCTTTAGTCCGCTCAATGTCTATTGCTTTGCGCAGTGCATTACCCTCGCTATCTCGTATCTGCAGATAAACAGGGCGATGAGTGATTTTAAACTTTATACCTGGGGCGTGTGGCTCCTTGGATTCTTGTCGTTTGCAGGCGGCTGTATTATTGCGAGGCTTCACGCGAAGTCGAAGGGATTGCCGGTCAACGTTTCAGAGCCTGTGGCTCCCAAGCGTTATAACTGGACTATTCACCTGGTACTTTCGTTCTGCGTGTTCTGCCTGTTTCTTGTGGGCGTTTATGGCGTATACTCGGTGGTGGGCAACCTGATCATATTCACGGATAGCCCGGCCAAGTGGATGACGAAAGATATCAACTACGGCTATTACACACTCCTGTTCAATAGCGGTCCGTTGTGCGTACTGCTTTTCGGCGTAGCGTCTTTTAAGAAGTTCAACGATGTGCAGTGGGTACGCCATGTGGCCTTTGTCATGGTGTTTGTGACGATTGCCGTAAACCTGATGACATACCCGAACAGAACGACTCTGTTCTTTAATGCGGGTTTCTTCTTGATTTTTGTGAACTACCTGTACAAGCGGATTTCGCCGATTGTCATTACGACGCTTTTGGTGGTTGCCATTGCGGTGTTCGTATCGATAAGCAGTCTTCGTGACCAGTATGGTGGCAGTTCCGCCGAGGGCAAGGCGATGGACGTGGTGCTTGAACTGCCCTACAAGTACTTGGCGAATAACTACTGGAACCTGGATTATGCGCTGAACCCGCCGACCGATCGCGAAATACACCCGCATACTTACGGTATCGACTTCTTTAACGGCATATTCGAATACGCAAGGCTCACGGGTTCGTTCAGGACCAGTTTCCGCTGGGATGACGCCTTTAACGACAGAATCCAGAAGGTGGAAGGGTTCAACACGGTGAACTATCTTTGGGAAGTTTATAAGGACTTCCACTTGCTCGGCGTGCTCCTGTTTCCGCTCTTATGCGGAATCGGCCTCACGGTGCTTCATTTGCGCTTGTGCAAGCCCTTTACCCCGCGGCAGATTCTGATGTATACCTACTTCATCTACTTTGTGGGATGGTGGTTCTTTACGGCGGGTTACAAGCAGGGCATTTTCTGCATCTGGGGTGCGATTATCTATTTCGTTTCTACCGTGTGCATGTGGCAGAAGCGCGGCACGGTAAAAGAATTACCAACGGAACCTGCGGTTCTTGACAAAGTAAGCGAGCAGGAACAGGCTCAGGCATAAATCGCCCGAAAGGGTGAGCATCGGAATGTAGGGCGCCTTGAGCAAGCTTGCGCCACCGATACAGACTGCAATATTTATCACGCCGCCAACGGTAATCATGGTTCCGTAGAGCCATGTGCGTTTTTCCTTGAGCAAGGTCGAAATCATTCCCATGCGGGTCGCTTGCAGAATCAGGGAGCAGGCGAGAATGCGCAGGCAGTAGCAGCTGGTTTCCAGGACATCGGGCGTCCAGGGGGCGGCAAAGAAAACGATGCGGAGCGTGTATTGCGGGAACAGCCAGAAGGGGGTCGTGACCGCCGCGATGAAAAGCGTGAATACGGCCTGGTCGCGCAAGTGGAGAACGCGTGTATCGGTCTGGTGCAAGGTAATGAGGCTTGACGAAATAAAGTGCACCATGAGGCTAGAGGCGAGAATGACGAGTTTGTGCGAGAAATTGTAGGCGCCCAGAAATTCGGGCGTTGTAAAGTGCGCTACCGTGTAAAGGCCGACCGGCAAGTAGGCGAAGCTTGCAATGCTCGAAAGCGCATAGGGACATGCCGACTTGAACATGAGCTTGAAGAACTTGGCCGTGTGCAAACCGATGCGGAAAATCTTGAAGGTAAACGCCTGGCCGACACCGAACCCGAACGCGGGCAGGGCCGCAATCACCATGGCAAGCGCAATCAGGGGAATGGAATCGAGTTTGAGTACCCAGAGGGCGATTCCCATGACGGTGCAGTAAGACAGCGTGTGGAGAACTTTTGAAATCAGGAGCTTTTTCCAGAAGTTTCCGCAAATGAAGTACCAGTCAAAAAACGCATGCTGGAAGAGTAGGCCAAGTGCAAGAACCAGTTCGCCTTCAAAGATATCGCTCCCTCTTCGGACAGTGAATGCGAAGACGACCATGGCAATGGCCGTTAACGCCGTCATGAAGAGTCTCAGTTGCAAGACGTTGGTGAACAGGGTGCCGTTTGTCGCGCGCTTGCCGAAAAAGGCTAGAATCAGCGTTGCCATGCCAAAGTCGGCGAGGGCGCAGAAGATGGTGTAATCGCTTTGCAGGATTCCGAAGGAACCGAACTTGACAATTCCCAAATTGTTTGCGATAAGGTTCTGGACAAGGACAGAAACGCCCTGGATAAGGATATTGACCAGAGATATGAAAACGCCTATCTTGATGTTTCTGAGTGCTTGCATGATTTGATGCGTTTCTGGATAAAGACGGTGAGGGGGAGGATGATTCCGCAAGCGATTGTATAGAGCGCAATCTTTAATTCAGTGGAGGCGTCGGGCAGGACTCTTTTGATGACTATCGAAGCGCACACGATAACGAGCCAGTGCAAAACGTAATAGGTCATGGAATCCTTGCCGATAGCTTGCAACCTTATTTTTTCGAGTAGGCGGATTCTGGCAATATGGTCGAGGATGACGATGCCTGCAAGCGATGCGGGGAACCATAAGAAATATAAACCGCTAGAGACATGGTGGAGTCGCATGTCTACTTGTGGGGCGTTGGCGGCAAAGATGGCAATGAACGTTACGATGGCGGCTATAAGGACGGGACGTATGAATTGCTTGTCTTTTAAGAAATGCCCGGCAGCAAGGAAGCATAGACCTGCAGAGATGTTTCCGAAATAATGGGGCAGGCCCAGGGGCGCGTACATAAAGGCACAGGCGGCAAGGAGCCCGATGATGGCGATGATGTAGTCGGGCAGTTTCTTGAAGAGAATGTTGAAAATGATTCTTGCGAAGAAAAGGCTGAACAGGAACCAAAGCGGCGGGTTACTTTCGAGGGCGCCGCCCATAAGGAGGGCGTGCAGGTTGTCTCGAATGAAGCCTGCGGCCGTAAAGCCTTCGTGACTCATTTTGGCGGCGTATTCGAGGCAGGCGCCGAAGAATGAAAATAGGGCAAAAGGAATCAGGAGCCTTTTGGCCGAAGCCTTGATTTCGACGAGGGTCGGTTTTTCGCGAAAGAACATTCCGGCCTTGAAGAAGAACCAGGGCATCATGAAAAATATCAGGCTGCACCAAAAAGTGTACAGGGATTGTTGCCCTTGCCATAGTCCCGCATGTTGCGTGATGTGGCCGAATACCATATGGATAATCAGAAAACCGCAGGCGATATCGGGGTAGAGTTGTCTTTTGGTCGGTGTGATTTCCATGACTAAAAATTAGCATCTTTCTTTTACAAAATCGCCCTTCGCAACGATAAATAAGGTGAATGCAGGTATCGGTAAATGAAAAATTTTGTATCTTTGGGTGCAAAATCGCGAGAGTGGCGGAATTGGCAGACGCACCAGACTTAGGATCTGGCACTTCGGTGTGAGGGTTCGACTCCCTCCTCTCGCATGTTTTTCAATACTTTTTAACCGACTCTCGGAGTTCATATGAGCGTAGAAATCAAAGAAACAAGCGCAACCGTGCGCACCCTCGAAATCACCATCCCGCAGGCAGACCTCACTGCCCCCTTCGATCATAAGCTTGCTCAGTACAAGAAGCAGGTGTCCATGAAGGGTTTCCGCCAGGGCATGGTGCCGAAGGCCATGATCCTCAAGCAGTTTGGCGGCGCTATCCGTCAGGAAGCTGTGGATGAAGTCGTGAACAAGCTCGTTCAGGAAGCGCTCAAGAACGCAAATATCATCCCGGTTGGCCAGATGAAGGTCGTCGACTTCAAGGACGACAAGGAAAACGACATCGCACTGAAGGTCGAAGTCGAAATGGACCCGGAAATCGACATCAAGGGCTACGCTGACACGGGCATCACCGTTCCGGAAACCGCCGTTCATGAAGAAGAAGTCCAGGCCGAATACGACCGCCTGGTTCAGATGTGGAGCAAGGACGAACATGTTGACCGCGCTGCCAAGAAGGGTGACGTGGTCGTTGGCAACTACATCGAAGTGGTGATCGACGGCGAAAAGCAGGAACTCCCGGAAAACAAGGAATTCCGTTCTCTCCTCGGCGAATCCGCCTCTCCGGGATTCGACGAAGGCCTCACCGGCGCAACCGCTGGCGAAACCAAGGAAATCAACTTCAAGTACCCGGATGACCACAAGGACGAACGCTATCGCGGCAAGACCGCCCAGTTCAAGGTCGAAGTTACCGACGTGCGCGAAATTGTTCCGCCGACCATGGACGAAGAATTCTGCAAGCAGATTGGCGTGAAGGACGTCGAAGACTTGAAGAACAACCTCGCCGAAGGCCTCGCTAACCAGAAGCAGGATGCTGCCAAGAACAAGGCTATCAACGAAGCTATCGACAAGATTATCGAAGCCAACCCGTTCGAAGTGCCGAAGGCTCGCGTCTATGACCTCATCAAGTGGACGCTGAACCGCAACGCCCAGAGCGAAAAGGACGTGGTGGAACCGACTGAAGAACAGCTGAACGGCCTCACTCCGGAAGCTATCCGCGAAATCAAGAAGCACCGCATTCTCGACTTCATCGCCACCAAGGAAAAGATTAAGCCGGCTCAGGCTGACGTCGACGAACGCCTGAAGCAGATGGCTGCCGCCTACCACGTGGACTTTGAAACCCTCAAGGGCCACTTCCGTCAGAGCGGCCGTATCAACCAGCTCCGTGATGAACTCCGCGTTCAGATGGCTGCCGACTTCATCGTCGGTATCCGCCCGGCTGCTGAAGAAACCAAGTAAGAGGTAAATTGAATGATCATCCCTACCGTCATTGAGACCACCGGACGCGGTGAACGCGCCTACGATATCTATTCCCGTCTCCTCAAGGAACGCATTATCTTCCTGGGCACGCCGATTAACGACGAAGTGGCGAACAACGTCATGGCCCAGTTGATTTTCCTTGAATACGAGAATCCGGAAAAGGATATCACGCTGTACATTAACAGCCCGGGTGGTTACGTGTCGGCAGGGCTTGCCATTTACGACACCATGCAGCATGTTCGCCCGAACATCGCGACCATCTGCATTGGTAACTGCGCTTCGATGGCTGCAGTGTTGCTTGCGGCAGGTACCAAGGGCAAGCGTTACGCGCTCCCGCATTCCCGCATTATGCTTCACCAGCCGTCTGGTGCTGCTACCGGTCAGTCGACCGATATCCAGATTACCGCGAAAGAAATCGTGCGCACCAAGGAAACCTTGGCTGAAATCGTTGCCAAGCATACCGGCAAGTCCATTGACGAAGTCCGCGAAAAGACTGACCGCGATTTCTATATGGGCCCCGAAGAAGCAAAGGCCTTCGGTGTCATCGACGAAATCTTTGTTCCGCGTAAAGAGGGCATTTAATGTATCGTAGCGGGAAAAATCACCCGACGGTTACGTGTAGTTTTTGCGGCAAGCCCGCAGAACGCGTCGAGAAGATGATTACGGGCGCAGGCGTGCAGATTTGTAGCGACTGCGTTGCGATGTGCCACCGCATTATCGAAGAAGACCGCGTGCGTGCCAAGCAGGAATCTGCCGCTGCCGAAGCTTCCTCGAAACCGCTCCCGCTCCCGACCGAAATCAAGGCGCACCTGGACGAATACGTGATCGGCCAGGACCAGGCGAAGACCGCCCTTTCTGTGGCGGTGTACAACCACTACAAGCGCCTGCGCTACAAGCAGGCTCACCCCGATGCGCAAGAAGTCGAAAAGTCGAACTTGCTGTTGGTGGGTCCGACCGGTTCGGGCAAGACGCTCTTGGCCCAGACTATGGCGCGTTTCTTGGATGTGCCCTTTACTATTGCCGATGCGACCGTGCTGACTGAAGCCGGTTACGTGGGCGAAGACGTGGACAGCATCATTGTGCGCCTGTTGCAGGCTGCCGATTACGATGTGGCCCGCGCTGAACGCGGTATCATCTTTATCGATGAAATCGACAAGATTGCCCGTAAGACTGCCAACCCCTCCATTACTCGCGACGTGAGTGGCGAAGGCGTGCAGCAGGGGCTTTTGAAGCTTTTGGAAGGTACTGTTGCTGCCGTGCCGCCGAAGGGTGGCCGTAAGCACCCCGAACAGCCGCTGGTGCAGGTGAATACCAAGAACATTCTGTTCATTTGCGGTGGTGCCTTCGAAACGCTCGACAAGATTATTTCCCGCCGAGTGAATACAGGCGGCATGGGCTTCGGTGCCGACATCCGCAGCGCCGAAGAAAACTCGCTCAGCGAACTTTTCAAGCTCTTGGAACCCGATGACCTGATCCAGTTCGGTTTGATTCCTGAAATCGTGGGCCGCTTGCCTGTGGCTGTCGCCCTCGAAGAACTCGACGAAGCTGCGCTTCTGAATATTCTGACCCAGCCGAAGAACGCCCTCGTAAAGCAGTACAAGAGCTTGTTCGAAATGGACGGAATTGAGCTCAAGTTCGAAGACGATGCCCTCAGGGAAATTGTCCGCGAAACGATGGTCCGCAAGACAGGTGCCCGCGGGCTCCGCTCTGTGATGGAAAAGACCTTGCAGAAGGCCATGTTCGATATGCCGGGTTCTGGCAACAAGGAATTCGTGGTGACCGCCGAAATCGTGAAGAACGGTCTCAATGCCCCCGAAAAGAAGACTGCCGACAAGACGGTCGCTCTCGATGCCGGTGCCGAAACGGCAAAGAAAACCCGAAAAAAGGCTTCGTAGCTAATTGTAAAATATATTTTTGAGAACATTTTAGAAATGGCGATTTTTACTTAAAATCGCCATTTTCTTGTTTTATGCGCTAGAATAACGAAAAAAGTGCATTTTATTTTTGAAATGCCTATTGACTTTTGGTTGTTTTGATTATAAATTTTGAGAAGAAATTTGAGAACATTTTCGAGCGTGGTGGCTTGAAATGTCAAAATAAGGGATGGTTGATATGGTTAAATCACAAAAAAACTGGTCTAGAACTCTTGTCGTAGGCGCAGCATTGGGCGCAGCCCTCGCAACTTCCGCGATTGCGGCCACGTCACCTGATTTTCCGCTGACGGGCTGGGCGACCCAAAACGGCAGCACCACTGGCGGAGCCAATTACGGCACAGTCACCGTTGACAACGTAAGCGATCTTAAAAGCTACGCCAAAGCGGGCAACAAAACAATCTACATCAAGCCTGGTACTTATGCAGGTACCGTGGAAGTCGGTAGCAACGTTACCCTTTACGGCTATCCTGGAGTCACAATCACTCAGCCGTCCAAAGGAAGCGGTATCAAGATTTCCGGCTCCAAGAACGTGATTGTTCGAAACATTTCTGTGCAAGGTGTTGGTGCGGTCGATGAAGATGATGAAGACTGCTTACAAATAAACCATGAAGCAAAAAACATTTGGATTGACCATGTTCATGTCTACGACGGGCACGACGGTAACATGGACATTGTAAACCAGTCTGATTATATTACAGTCTCGTGGAGCAAGTTCACCTATACGTCCAAATCTAAGAACCATCAATTTTCCAATCTTTTCGGCAATAGTGATTCAAAAACTGCAGATGCTAACGCCTTGAAGATTACCGCACACCACAACTGGTGGGGTGATGGTGTAAAGGAACGTATGCCCCGCGTGAGATTTGGCCAGGTTCATGTGGTCAACAACCTCTACACAAGCTCTGCCGCAAGCTATTGTGTTCGTGCCGGCATGAAGGCAAACATCCGTGTCGAAAGCAATGTGTTCATCGGCGTAAAAAATCCTTTGGATTACAACAATCAGTCCAAAGAAGATGCCAAAGTTTCGATGATTAACAACTATTACGAAAAGACCTCCGGCAACACAACAGGCCAAGGAACTGCGTTCACGCCGCCATACCAAATGAGCGTTACCGATGTGAGTAATCAGGCAAAAGCTTACGCGCTCCGCGATTCCATCCAGGCTTACGCTGGCCCAACGCTCCCGGCTCCGGGTAGCTCGCAGGTGACACCGGTTTCTTCTTCAAGTATTGTGGTGGCATCGAGTTCTTCGCAGGCGAAGTCCAGCAGCAGCGTTGTGCCTGCATCGAGTTCTTCTGCCAAGTCCAGCTCGTCGCAGACGCCTGTCGCGGGCGAGGCTAGCCTCACCAAGCACGGCTCGGGCAGCGCAAATCAGGAAGTGGCCCAAGGCGCCTCCATCGTGGAATTTTACTACACGATTGACGGTGCTACCGGTGCAACGGTAACGGGCCTTCCGCAGGGTGTAACGGGCACGCTCAAGGGCCTTGACTACTACATTTCGGGCACGGTGGCATCTACTGCCGCGGCGGGTGCATACAAATTCACCGTCACCACGACGGGTGCTACGACAAATGTGTCCAAGAGTGGAACGATTACCGTGGTTGCGGGCAATGGAAGTTCCGAAACGAAATCCAGTTCAAGCGTGGCTTCAAGCTCTTCGCAGGTTAAATCCAGTTCCAGCGAAGCAAAGTCCAGTAGCTCCGAAAAATTGAGCAGCAGCGAAGTGGCGGAATCGTCTAGCTCTTCTGAAACGGCGCAGGGCATTCAGGCTGTCGCACAGACTCGCGTAAGCCTCTCGGTCTCTGGCCACGAACTTTCGATTATGGGTGCCATGGCAAAGCCGATTACCGTCTTCGATATGCAGGGCCGCTTGGTCTACAGGAATTTCGCCACCAGCAATCAACATGCGGTAACGCTCCCTGGCGCGGGTGGCTACCTGGTGCGCGTGGGCTCCGAGAGCCACACTGTTCGAATTCGATAGTGACCTCCTAACCAAACCAAAAGCCAGTTTGCAACTAAATGCAGACTGGCTTTTTTTTAAAGATACTATCTTTGTAATGTATGGCTTTAGACACTTCAAAAACGTATCCGTTGCTCCCTCTGAGGGACGCTGTTGTATTTCCGCACACGACCCGCCGCATTTTGGTCGGCAGGGATATTTCTTTGCGCGCTCTTGAATATGCTGAATCGCACGATGGACAAATCATTCTTTCGGCTCAGAAGAATATCGAGCAAGAAGAACTTGAAAACCCGATGCTCGACCTTTACTCGGTGGGCATTCTCGCACACGTAAGCAATGTAACGCCCTTCCCGAATGGTTGCGTGAAGGTGGTGCTCGAAGGGGACTGCGTGGTGGATTTGCGTTCCATCACGACTAAGGACAACTTCTTGATGGTGACTGTTTCGGCTCACAAGCCCGCGATTACGGATGCCGACAAGAGCCCGCGCTTTGAAACGGTTCTGACCCAGTTCAAGGAATATTCCCTGCACAGGAATATTTCGGAAGGCATGGTAGATGCCCTGTTTACCATGGACAGCCAGATTAACGCTTTTTATGGCATGATTCCGTTCTTGCAGATTTCGATGGACGAACGCCAGCGCTTGCTCGAAATCGGTGAAATCGATGAACTTGCGGAACGTCTGGTCGAAATCATGCAGGTGGCTGCCGATACCGACACCATGATGGTCAAGGTACAGCAGAACGTACGCCAGAAAATGGCCCAGCAGCAAAAGGAATGGTTCATTAGCGAACAGATTCGCCAGCTGCAAGATGAACTCGATGGCGAAAACGGGAATTCTTCTGAGCCCGATCAGCTGCTCAAGAAAATCAAGGCGAAAAAGTTCTCGGCCGCCATTCAAGAAAAGCTTGAAGATGAAATTGGCCGCATGCGCCTGATGCAGCCGACGTCTCCGGAATACGCCGTGAGCCGCAATTATTTGGACTGGTTCCTGACGCTCCCGTATGGCGAATACACCGACACCGTTCTCAACATGAAGAAGGTGAAGAGTGAACTGGACGCCAAGCACTTTGGCCTGGACAAGGTCAAGGAACGCATTATGGAATACGTGGCCGTGCTGAAACTGACGGGTACCGAACGCCGCGCTCCGATTCTTTGCTTGGTTGGTCCTCCGGGCGTGGGCAAGACGACGCTCGTGGAATCGATTGCCCATGCCATGCAGCGTAACTTTGTGCGCATTACCCTGGGTGGCGTGCGTGACGAAGCCGAAATCCGTGGCCACCGCCGTACCTACATCGGTGCCATGCCGGGCCGCTTTATCCAGGCGCTTCGCCGTGCCAAGTGCATGAACCCGATTATCCTGCTCGATGAAATCGACAAGATGGCAAGCGACTTCCGCGGTGACCCCGCCAGTGCCATGCTCGAAGTTTTGGACCCCGAGCAGAACCACGACTTTACTGACCACTTTATGGAAGTGGGGCTTGACTTAAGCCGCGTGCTCTTTATTGCGACGGCGAACAGCGAAGCCGAAATCCCCGAAGCCTTGCGCGACCGTTTGGAAATGGTACGCCTACCCGGTTACTATCCGCACGAAAAGTTGCAGATTGCAAGCAAGTACCTGGTGCCGCGCATTTGCGAACGCACGGGCATCGAAAACGGCAAGGATGTCGCTTTTGACGACGGCATCATTTCGAAGGTGATTCGCGAATGGACGCGTGAAGCGGGCGTGCGCGAACTGGAACGTACTCTTGAAAACGTGGTGCGTCACCGTGCCAAAGACAAGGTGATGGGCAAGAAGTACAAGACCGAAGTGACGGAAAAGACCTTGCAAGATTACTTGGGCGCTCCGCGTTACCTCGACAACCAGCTGCCTGCTGCAGGCCGCCCGGGCGTTATCGTGGGCCTTGCGTGGACAAGCGTCGGTGGCGAAATTCTGCCCATCGAATGCATGCTCTTGCCTGGCAAGGGAACGCTCTTGATGACGGGTAAGCTTGGCGACGTGATGAAGGAATCGGCGCAGATTGCTTTGAGCCTTGTGCGCGAACGCCTGAGCCGCTTCGGTATCGATCCGAATATTGTGAAAAAGACGGATATCCATATTCACGTGCCCGAAGGCGCTGTGCCCAAAGATGGTCCTTCTGCAGGTATTGCCCTCACGCTTTGCTTGCTCAGTGCGTTTACCAAGCAGCCGGTTTCGCCCGAAATTGCGTTCACTGGCGAAGTGAGCCTCACGGGCGCATGCCTTGCGATTGGCGGCTTGAACGAGAAGGCGCTTGCCGCACTTCAGGCCGGCGTAAAAACCTTGCGACTCCCGGCGCAGAACCAGAAGGATGTAAACGAACTTCCGGCGCCTGCAAAGAAGGGCCTCAAGATTTACACGCACAAGCACATCGACGAAATTATCAAGGTGCTGTTCAAGGAAAATAAGAAGTAAACGTCATTGCGAGTGAAGCGTGGCAATCTAGGAATATTATGGAATTTACTTTAGATGAAATGCGCGAGCACCTTGCAGCTCTCGAAGCAAGGATTAGCGAAGCCTGCAAGGTTGCGGGCCGTAGCCGTGAATCGGTAAAACTCGTTTGGGTGAGCAAGTTCCACCCGGCAGAAGCTGTAGAAAATGCGATTGCGCTGGGTGCTACCGATTTCGGTGAAAACCGCGTGCAAGAAGCCGAACTCAAGTTCTCCGAACCGCGTATTGCAAAAGACGGAAACCGCGTGCGTTGCCATGTAATCGGTCCTGTACAAAGTAACAAGCTCAAGAAGGCGGCGATTGTCGCTGACTGCATCCATTCCATCGCAAGTATTGAAGCGGTAGAAAAGCTCGAAAAGGTTTGTGCCGCGCAAAATAAGGTGCTGGATATTCTCTTTCAGATTAACGCCGGCGAAGAAGAAACCAAGAGCGGCCTCGATGTGCACGAAGCCGAGGCGTTCCTTGCTGATCTAGAAAATCGTGCGGGCGCAGCCACTGCCGACGGCAAGAGCGCGAATTTCCCGCACCTGCGATTCCGCGGGCTCATGACCATCGGCAAGAATACCGGTGTCGCCGAAGATAGCCGCGAATGCTTTGCATTCCTCCGTAATCTGCAACAAAAGTTCTTGGCCAAGGGCGGTGTATTCGCCCACTTTGACCAGCTTTCGATGGGCATGACGGGTGACCTTGAAGTCGCTATTGAAGAAGGCTCTACCATGATTCGCGTGGGAACGGCCCTCTTTGGCGAACGCGACTACAGTAAACCGGTCAATGATCCTGTCTAGAGTCAAAAGACGCTCTTTTGGGGCGTAAAAATGTCATCCCGGGTTTGACCCGGGATCTTTTTTTTATATAGATTTCTTACTAAGAAACAGAAAGGAGTAAAATATGACTATTGGAATTGTTGCCGGCATTGTCGTGGTGGTGCTAATCGCCTGGTTCATTTCGATGTATAATGGACTTGTAAAACTCCGCAATAACCGTGAAAATGCATTCGCAAATATCGATGTGCAACTCAAGCAGCGTTTTGATTTGGTGCCGCAGCTGGTGAGCACTGTCAAGGGCTACGCCACTCACGAAAAAGAAACTCTCGACAAGGTGACTTCTGCTCGTGCCGCGGCCATGAACGCAACAACCGTCGACGAAAAGGTTCAGGCTGACAAGGCGCTTTCTGGTGCACTCGCAGGACTCCGCATTTCGCTGGAAGCTTACCCTGAACTCAAGGCCAACCAGAACTTCTTGCAGCTGCAGAACGAACTTGCCGATATCGAAAACAAGCTCTCTGCCGCCCGCCGCTTCTTCAATTCTACCACTCGCGAATTGAACAACGCCTGCGAAGTATTCCCGAGCAACATTGTGGCCGGTATGTTCGGCTTCAAGCGTGCCACGATGTACGAGGCCACCGAAAGCCGCGAAGACCTGAACAAAGCACCCGAGGTGAAGTTTTAGCCTTCCCTCATGAAATACGTCGGACTCCAAACCCAGATTTGGCGGAACAACCGCAACAGCATCTTGCTGCTGTGCCTGTTTCCCGTTATTATCCTGGCGATGGTGTTCGTAGTCATTTTGAGTCTTGACTATTTCGGTGTGCTTTGCCCGATTGTCGAAGGCGGGTGCCCCGAAGGCCACGCCACCTACATGAAATACGGCATTCTGCACTGGCCCGAAGTGCGGCATAGTTTTTGGGAGGTGCTTCCTTACACTTTGCAGATTGTCGGCGTGTGGTTCATTATCGCCTATTGCGCGAATACCGCCATTATACGGCATGCGACGCATGCGAAACCCCTTGAACGCAAAGATAACCTGCGCGTCTACAATATTGTCGAGAACCTCTGCATTGCAGGCGGAATCGAGATGCCGCAAATCAACATCGTCGAGGATAACGGTCTGAACGCGTTTGCGAGCGGAATCGACATTCCCTCGTTCACGATTACGCTCACGACCGGGCTTATAGACAAATTAAATGACGCGGAGCTCGCCGCCGTTGTGGGGCATGAACTCACGCATATCAAGAACCGTGACACGCGACTCATGGTGGTGTGTATCGTATTCGTGGGAATTTTTTCGACCATTCAGATGGTATCGATGAAGCTGCTTTCGGCAATGCTACGCGGCCCCCGCAACCATTCCCGCAGCAGGCGCGGCGGGGGAAGTGGTGGAGTTATCATCATCTTTGCGCTGATTCTTGTTTTGATCTGGAGCACCATCGGCTACTTGTTCAGCTGGCTCACGCGCCTTGCCATTTCGCGCTCCCGCGAGTACGTGGCCGATGCGGGCGGCGCCGAACTCTGTGGCGACCCCTGGGCGCTCGCTTCTGCCCTGCAAAAAATTTCGGACTATCCGGGTCTCGATACCGTGCGCCGTAGCGATGTGGCG
The DNA here is from genome assembly GCF_002210295.1 of Fibrobacter sp. UWB5. NCBI lineage: Bacteria > Pseudomonadati > Fibrobacterota > Fibrobacteria > Fibrobacterales > Fibrobacteraceae > Fibrobacter > Fibrobacter sp. UWB5. Next base: position 30,230 of record NZ_MWQH01000001.1, read on the forward strand.
CAACTCTACATCATCCACCCCGACGAAGAATTCGACAATGATATGAAACTCAAGGGCATCATCGCGAAGGCGAACATCATGTTCTGCACCCACCCCGATACTCCCGAGAGAATCAAGCTGTTGAAGCAGTTCTAGGGTTGTTGAAAGATTTATTTTTTGTTGCTTAATTTGGATATCATTTTTGCAATTTCTGACGCCATACTTACTGCTGAACCGACGGCTGTAGCTGCAGTTCCAAATTCTTTAAGTCCAGCGCCAGTGGCGACATTGCCTACACCTTCGATAAATTTGCTTATGTTTGCAATTTGATCAAATTCAGAATTTTTATTCCTAATTTTTAAATTGTCGTTACTTTTTTCGTCTACATCTTTAAGTCCCCATGGGAACCAATAGAGAGGAGCAAATACGAAAGATTTTCCTTTTGTTGTTTGATTAATGGCCATAATGCCATTTGCAAAGATCATATTTATCAGATCTTCTTTTTTATGACCGTATTCGGAAGCGTCTATTCGAATGGTTGTTTCGTTGATTAAATTTTCAAATTTGTTTTCGTCCAGTGATTTGTAGAGATACATTCCTTTACCACCAAACAAAATAGCACTTTGAAAGGTTTGCAAGCTTTTACAGAATTTATCGTTGACTAGCTCATAAAATAACGTTGTTGCAGCATTGGTACGAACTCTTTTTGATGCATAAATAGTTGGACTTATAATTTCAGTTATATTTGATTCTGCAGTTGCTATAGCCGTACCTATAGCATATCTGTAGATGTTAATGAATAATTGTAGATTGGCCGTGTTATCAGCGTTAGATAATTCCTTTTTGAAATAATCCCACGGTCTTCCTAAACCGAGTGTGTCTTTGCCAAAGAACACTTGTAAAAGAGGAATCATTTCTGCTTGTGAAAGGTCCTTGAATTGATTATTGTTGGTCTCAAAAATTTTTTCAGTATTTGCAATGTATTGTGGATCTATGCCGAGTTTTCTTGCAATATTCCAATAAGCTGAACCTGTTGTTGGGTCTGAAAAAATTAGTTTGAAGAAATATCCGAAAACTTCTTCGATAGACCATTCCATATTGATGATGTTGTTGGATTGTAGGTCAGTATTTAGGGACTCTATTTGTGGCAATAGATCTGTACGGACGAAAATTTTAGGAATGATGTTGCTGGAAGTAACTTCTGGGTAGCTGCAATAATCATAAAGAGATGATATTGTGTTATTCCAGTATAAAGGATGGATGTAGGACTCTAATCCATCAAAGAGAATGAAAACTTTTTTATGTGATACTTTCAGAAGTTCGTTAAAAATTTGTAAATCACCTACGATTCCTAGAAGAACATCTACGCTTTCCGTGTACTTGATATAATCTATTCCTGAAAATTCTTTGTCATAAGGCATTTCAACAAAAAATTCAGGCTTGTCGGCATTCATTGCATGCCTTTGTTGTTTGACCATCTTGCGAATTTTTGCTAGACTTTCATTTCCGTCGTCATGTAACAATTTTGTCCAAATGTATATTCGCCAAAAATTGGAGAATATAAAATCTTTATCAAAACTATGTTTAGCTATATCAGTTAAGAGAAGCTTCTCTTCCCTTTTTTGGGGTGTTGCATTTATAAAAATGTAATCGTCATTATCGTCTTTTTGACTGGATGATCTTTTGATATTGTTGGAAATCTGGTTGTTTTGGAGAGCTTTATATAAATATGTTTTCCCCGTTCCCATGCGTCCGCAAATGATGAATTTGTCTCTATCGAAGAAATTGTTCATGCATGTTCTATAGAAGAATGTACTTTCGTTTATAGCGCTGTCTTCTGCGCTATTTGCGGACTCTTTCAAAACTTTTCTTAAATGCTGAAGGATGATGCTTCTTAAATCAAATAAATTAGAATTTGCATCTTTAGCTATTAGATGCGCTTGCTCATTTGAGAAAGCTTTTTTATCAATTTCATTGTAGTATTCGCGTAATGCATGTGCTATAGAACCAAATACTGTGCCAAGTATCCCGCTTGGGAAACATTTTCTATCAATTTCATTAAATAGGAGAGTGTAGTCCGAGAATTGGTTGTCCCTATCTGTTGAGGTGTTCATGTCAATGAATTTTTCATTTGCAGCATAATCGCCTATTCCAATCCTTTCTAGATTATCATTTCGATGAATCGGAATTCTTGCCGGAACATTTTTTTTGTCATAAACACCCATAATGAACGCTTCCATTCGATTATAGGCTTCCATTAAAACGTTGTCTTCTTTATAATTTTTCGGTAAAATTGAATATGCTAGGATTAGCTCGAATAGATTTTCGTTTTTAACATGTTGAGCTAAAAGATTTATTAATCCTGGTTCGTTTTGCCTGCTTAATCCAAAGAAACCTACAACGCATGATGATAAATGTAATGTTGCAGTTCCAAAGATATCATTGAATCCGGTTCTGGAATCGATCAGGATTGCGTCCACATTTAAGGTCTTTAACTGTTCAAATAGAGCGTTGAAACTTTTGATCACTTTTTGGGTGTTGCCTAAGTTCAACTTAGCCAAGCCCTCTAAGTAGTCTTGCCTATTTGGACTTTTTAGCGCATTATCTTCTGTAACACCTTCGTTTAGATTCCCTGCAGGGACGAGCCAGATACGATCAAGTGCTGGATTATAGTCGTTGCTTTGATTACGAGCTCCAACATTTAATATATAATCATTTATGTTGACATCTTTTCCCATAAATTGGGAATCACATAAAAATTCAACAAGTCCGTTTTTTTTGCCTTCTATTAGTTCCTCGTGTTCGGATAGATCAAAGAAATTGAGGTATCCGGGAGCCTCTAAATCACAATCAATAATTGCGACGTTCTTTCCTTGTGCTGCTAAATGCAATGCATATGAAGCCATTGCAGTGGTTCTGCCAACGCCTCCCTTGTGGCTATAAAATGTGATGATGGGAATCTCTGTTTCGTCATCTTTAGTGAGGTTGATTTTTGATGTGCTATAAAATGAGTCAAATCTATAACGAGGACCGTAATCAATGTTATTCGGATTGTTGACGATATTGGAATAAAATGAATCTTCTAAATCTGCAAAAGGAAGGACCTTGAAGAAGATTTTTATATAATCATTTCCTTTAATTGGCTCTAAATCAGAAAAAGATTTCGTTTCTTTGCAGAAATTATCAAATTTTTGTTTGATATCTGTATAATATTGGCAATCATGAACGAATATATATACATCTATTTGAAATCCTGTTCGGATAAAGATTTTAAATTTTTCTGTTTCGTCGTTTTTAAGTTCTTTTAGGAGGAAAAGTTTTAATGCTTGGGCGTATTTTGAAATAAATGTCATAATGAACTCCTTTTTTATGCATGGTTTATAGCAGCGAAGATGGTTTCACACAGTTTTATCAGTTGTTCTAAAGTCTCCTGTTGCAAGGCATTTTCTTTTTCAATGCATATCCATTTTTCACTTTCGTTCTCTGTGTATCGAAGGCTTGTGTCCCAATTTTGAATTAAGGTGATAACTTTGTTTTTTATAGCAGCATTCTCAATAGGAATATCTTCGGTAGAAGATAGATATGGTACATCATTTGTGATAAGAGTGTTTTCAATGTTTCTATTGTTTAAGACATTGGTTATAATTTCATAGAAGTGATGATCTTCTACAGAATGAAAACAAGTACGATTCCATTTCCCTACAAAATTTTTTTGTTTCCATTCTTCAAATTCTTTTTGTTTCCATTCATCTATGAGCTTATTTAGCTCTATTAGTGCTTTTGAATCTTTTTCATATTGTTCGATACCTTTCTCATTAGAATACTTTTCGTCATTTTTTTGGGGATATTGTCGATTAGAGCGCCAGCATTTTTTGATGTTGTTCCAATTGACTTTATAATAATCTATATGAGTATTTTGAGTGAATTCTATATCTAAATCTGTTATTCTTTCTCCTTTAAATCGTCCTCCTTCGTATGCAGCATAAATTGTCAATGCTTCTAATATATATCCTGTTAAATAGTAGATATCTTTTAGTAAGTAATTTTTTTTCTCTAATTCATCATTGAAATGCTTGAATTTCTTCTTAAGCAAAACATCATTTTTATCCAGTTCCGCTTCAAGATTTGATAAAACCTTCCTATCCCTTAACAAGATTTTGTATTCTTTAGATTGGTATACATCTTTTTTTGTATATGATTTATGTTGCTTGCGGAAAATCTTATTTTTTCTTAATTGAGATTCTTGTTTGTCTAAGTATGTTATATACTCTGTTTCGTCCAGTTGCTTTTTTAATTTATCTATATTTTCTTCTAAATAAGTTTTTTGTTCATTAATTGTTTTTTCTACATCTTTTATAAATGCATCAATTTCTTCTAATTTATTGATGTCGTCATTTAATTCTTGGAAAATTGCGTTCAAATTTGAATCATACGATTTCAATTTATTGCTTAATGCTTTTGTTTGGTGCTCTTGATTATTTAGTTTAATTGAAAATTCTTCTAATAGATGTGCATTTTCATTTTCTTGCAATTCCTCTCGCTTCAAAGATTCGCTATGTATCCTTTGCGGAAATTCTTGGTCAATTTCGTTTGCAATAGATTCTAGCTGATGTACACAATCTTTCAATTTGGAAGATAGTTGTTCTAGAAAAATACTATTTTCTTTAATTTTAAGTTTTTGTTCCCTTTGCCGAATAAAATCTTCTTTTAATTGAGCATTAATTGTTTCTAAGAGCGTAGTTGGTTGGCATGTAGAATTATCGGATTCATTTAACAAATCATTCTGCTGGATTAACCACATCGTGCTATTTTGTAATTGGTTCGAGATGTTTGCTAATGGTTCCGTTTTTTCTTGGTAAAAGGCATTTGTTTCTTGCAACCATTCTCGATGTTTATCTATAGATGCAGTTTGTTTCTGCAGCAAGGAAATCCATTTTTTTAGGAGTGCATATTTTTTTGCAATATAATCTTCTTTACTTATTAATTGAATGGCTTTTTCTTTTAACAAATCGCTTTTTTTTGGTGTTATTTCCCATTCTGTATTTTTGAAAAACATTTGACATGCTGCCAAATGTCTTTTTGCTGTATATAGATACTCCCTATGTTTCATTGTGTTCATATCACGAAATATATCTCTTTTTTCTAGAAAAGACTAATAATTATATGAAAAGAGATGCTTTACGTCTAAACTGTTCGAATCCTCCAAAGTAGATCGTGCTATTAAAAAGCCCGGAGGGCGGATTTGTAATGTCCGTCCTCGCGAACTTCCAGAATTTTTGCGTTGACAAGTCGCTTGAAAACTCTGTCCAGTTTCTTGCCTCGCCAGTGCAGCCTACCTTTTATTGCGCCGTAGGCTTTCCATGTCTGCAGAATTTCAAGAACTGCATCAAAGCCTTGCAGTCTTTTACGCGATGCACGCGTATTGGGCAGTCCAAGAATGCAGCATTTATCTTTCTCTGAAAAATCTCTGTAGCCAGCTCCCTCAGCGCAACGCGACATCAGCACGATGCTGCAGTCGTCAGAGGTTTTTTGCTTTACAAGATTTTCGAAAGTGCTGTTCAACATTCGCGACATGTAATCGGCGTCGCAAGCGGAAGCTAGCTTTACTAAGCGGGTAAGGGAAGGAGAAAGGACTTTATCCCGTTTGTTATAAAAACCAGTCTCCGTGCCGTCGGACATCAAGATGAATCCCGAAATTTGATTCAAGTTCCCCTTGATAATCTTCATGCTTGCGATGGCGTCGCTTGATGTCGTAAAGACTGTGGTATTTGCAAACTCACCGTTTTCTGGGTGGGAGGCTACAAGCACCTTGTCATCTTTGACATAGCCGATGACTCCATCTCCGATGTGGCAAATGATGAATTTTCCAGCCTTTTCTGCAACGAATAGCAAGGTAGAGGCAAGATCTTTGATGGTACATTTTTTTTCAAGACAGAGTGCGTTGAGGCTGTTGCCTACGACTGCGAGAATATTCTGCTTTACAACGACTCCGTCTTCGTTGATTATGGCGTCAAAGTTGTCTGCCATGTAGTCGCAAATCGTTTTCGCAACGGTTTCGGCTCCAAAGTGCGAGAGAAAGGCGGAGCCCGCCCCGTCGGCAAGGGCGCACACGGTGCATGAACCTTTGACGATGGAGTAGGTCTTGTCTTGGCAGGGGGTGTCGGTTTTCAGGTGACCCTTGCCTTGCACGGCGCATTGCTGTGTATACCACATGCTACAGCTCCGCCCAGCCATTGATACCGTCTGTATCCAGCTTGATTTTGTCGCCCGGAGAGGACTGCGTCACTTTCGACACGCTCTTACTGAGCCAGGCGAAAAATTCCTTGAAGTTCAATCCCTGCAGCTTGAGGGGCGGGCGCTTTGGAGAGAACCTTGCCAGCACATCCATATCGGCTTCTTCGCCGATACCGATGGGGAAGACGGTCAGCTTGCGTTCGTTGACCATGTCGCAGGTACGCTGGATTGCCCTTGAGAGTTCCGAGTTGTCGCCATTGGGCCTGCCGTCCGTCATCAAGACGATCCACGGCTGGTAATAATCCACACCGCTGCTCTTGTATTCGGACTTGCGCTGTTCCAGCATGTCGAGCGCCATGTTCATGGCTTCGCCCATGGGTGTACCTCCATTGGCGTAAAACTCAGGTGTTTCGGACTGGTGCTCAAGGGTGTTGAAGTCTGTTTTGCGAGTGACTGTTCCACCGAATGTCACGACCGAAATCTCGGCGGAGTACAGGGCGGTTTCATCGCTGCGCACCGCGTCGTAAAACAGACGTACTCCTTCACTGAGTTCGTTGATGGGATCTCCGCTCATCGAACCGCTAGTATCCAGAACGAGACACACCGGCACGCGGGTGGAGGGGTTGTTTTCGAGGTCTTCGAGGTTGAGGAGAGTTTCTTTTTCCATGATGTTTTTCCTTATGTTTTGATTGTTGGTGTTAGAGTTAATGGAATAAGCAGTTGAAAAAACTGCGAGATTTACTTTGAACGGTCTTCCTTACAGGGGCTCGTGAAGTGCGATTTCTCAATTGACGGCTAAGCCATATCTTTCGTTGGCACTCCATGCAGATTCCCTCTTTGGTAAAATGAGATTGATCAGTGTCTTCGTTGCAGCGTGGGCACACAACGTAGGTAACCCCTTTTTGCTTCTTGAAACGAGTCGGGTAAAGTTCTTCTGACATTTTGTCCTGCTCGCCTAATTTCCCCGTATCAAGTAAGCCTAGGTAGTAGTTGAGTTTTTTGTACCATTCAAAGGCGCCTAATCGAGTGTTCTCAGTAGAATATTTACCCCCCTTGCTGAAAGTCTCATAGAAAGCCTCTTTTAGGTATTTGGGCAGGTGGCTCCACAGGAATCTCCAGGGACCGTTGGGAGTCTTCTTGTTAGATTTCTCTCCAAGGGGGTACGAAAAATCCATGTTGATGATGTTTCCCTGGGAAGTTTCGCCTCCTTTCTGGTTGTATGGCATTTGCCCTGTTACCATCAAAGAGAACAGAAGGACTGCCACGGCAAAATTTTCGTTGCCTATAGTGCGAAGGAAGCTGTTGTATGCACCCTTGTTTTGCAGTTCGGGTGCGGTAAACGGAATGGTTCCTACAGCGCAGGGATATCCATCTACTTGGTAAGAGTCGCAGTCTACGAAGTACACTTCCTTGGGTGTTCTAACCAGAATGTTATCCGGGTTGATGTCTCCAAGAACGATCCCCTTTGAATGTAGGTAGCCGATTCTTCGTAAGATGTTGACGCAAAGCTCAGTCAGGTCGCGTTTCCGCCAGTGAGGAAATGTCTTCTTAAGAAGCGGCTTGATGTAAAGGTTGCGGAGCTTTACGCCATCTGCCTTCTCCATCAGGTAGCCTACAAATTCGTTTTTCGAGTTGTAAAGTAGTGCCTTAGGAAGGCAGATTCCGGGGCAAGAGAGGCCCATGCGCAGCAACGCCTGGAGCTTCGCGAGCCTATGGGACGTGGTCTTTTCAGGCTTGTAAACTTTAGCCACGTAGGGTGTGTTTGTCTTGAAAACCGAACCCTCACCACCTTCACCCAATACAGAGCCAAGCGTCACAGACTGTTGGTTTTGCGTATGCAGAACATCGCCTGGTTTGACAGACTTGGTCACAGGGAGCCTTCGATCAGGGGCAATTTTTTGCATAGGCTTATTCAAAATCGGGTTCATCGTTGTTCTCCATGGATTCATTGTCATGGGAAGTCGCCTTTCTAGGCAGACTCGCATGTACATTTGGCGGACAGATGGCATTCATGGCGATGATTTCGCCAAGTCTTCTGCAGTGCGACAAGGCATCATCTGGGAAAATGATGTCATACCGCTCATTAGTGAAATCCATTTCCGTAGTTACGGCGTCAGGCGAAACTTGCTTCAGAAAGCGTTCATTACAGACTCTTTTACGGTGATTCTCGCCTTCTTTTTCTGTAAAATACCCTCGAATCTCAAACGTTTCGTCACCAAAAAATGCGTGCAGTATCAGGTTATAATCGGCTAAGCCATCTTGGAGGTTCACTGCAATGAAATAGCGGCACGCATCGTCATTAAACCAGTCTACAATAGTGCCTGTATTGCGCCAATCCAATTGAACGAGGTCTATGTCTTTTTGTGTAATTGGAGGCATCCTGTCGTTTAAGGGCACCTTTTTCGCGACAACATAGCCATCGGTGCTTTTTGTATCAAGTGACAATGTTATGCTGCCGTTTTGGTTGTTTAGACATGTGTAACCGAAGGGAAACATGTCGATCAATTGTTTAGATTCCATGAATTAAGGCTCCTTTGGAATAAGTGGCGTTAAGAAAAATAAAGGGTGGTTCCCATTTTACCATGCGCAGGGAACCTTGGCGCTTTTCTCGGTGATCCACAACACTATTTACCGAGTTTTTCTGCAGCTTCCTGAATTGCCTCAATGATCGGCTTTGCCGCATCAATAAGGGTCTTCGCCACTTCAATCACTTCTTTGACTTGCATTGTTTTCTTCCTATGGTTGTTTCGCCCCTCTCCGGCGCGGGGGCACACGCATGTTCACAAAGTGCAATGCTTGCACTAAGTACGTTCGCTGTCTTTCTTAGTCATCTTTTCGTAGATGGCGATAGCTGCAGCAACGATTTCAAGAACCGTGAGAACTTGTTTCATTGTTGTTTCTCCTAGAGAAGATTGATGCTCCCAGTTTACCGTGCGCCGAGAGCATTCGCGCAAGAGACGGTTTGGTCAATCTTTTGTTACCAACCAAAGAAGCTGCCGAAGAATGAACTAACGCAACTCTTGACCGCACCGAAAGCGCCGCCGATGATGCGACCGCCGATACGACCTACCACACGACCTGCGCTACCGAAGCAGCTGCCAAGGCTTTCTCCCACGTCGGCACCGATGTCGGCGCATTCCGAAATAGATTCGGCGATGTCGTCCATGATGCTCTTGCGATAATCTTTGAGCTCGTCATCATCCGTCCACATTTCACGCTTGCGGTTGATGTTGTTTACGAAAATTGTGCGTTTTTCCTTGGGCGTGTAGTGGACAATCTGGTATAGAAGCTTCGTCAGGTTATAGGGACGCTGCGGCTTGTCGCCATCCTTATAGCCTGCGCTATAGTAGATGGGTTCCACATCAACGCCGGTACTTTCCATGATGCGTCTTTTGACCGATTCCACCTTTTCTTCAAGGAAACGTTCCAGCTCGGGTTCGGGCTTGTTGTTCTCGCGATCCCAGCCGCGACCCTTCATGGCCATGTCGGCCTGGTTGATTGCCACCAGGATGCGCCCCTTGTCCTCGCCCAAGTTTGGCACGATCACGTTGCTGATGAGTTCGAAGGATGTTCCCATGTCGCGGGAACTGCCGTCGAGAATTACCAGCACGAGGTCAATAAGCGGATTGCCTTCGCTGTCGCGTTCGAGGAGCTTTGCCGTCAGGTTTTTCGCATGGCGGTTGTCTGCTTCCTTGCCGTCGCCAAGACCCGGGCTATCCCACAGAATCAGGTTGCCGAGTTCGTACTTTTCGATATCCATTGTCTCGGGATCCACACCTACGCCCACCTTTGACACGTCAGCGTCGAAGAGTGCATTAATCGTGGAGCTCTTGCCACACCCCGTGGCACCCGTAACGAGCAAATTCACTTTTCTGCCCTTGAGCAGGAGCAGGTTGGCAATCAGCTTGCGCTTGATGGCTTCAGGAAGGCCGGAAGCTTCGATATCGCGCTGCATTTTTTCGATGAATTCTTGGTTGTTCTTCATTTTTTTACTCCTATTGAGTTTAGTGTTAGTTTGTGATCGTTTAAGTTTTCCCGTAAAGACTCTCTCATTTTCATGCACAGTTAGCGGGCGGTCGATAGCAGGGGATCTGTGCTACTACAGCATCGATGACTGCTTGCACGTTGTAGCCCGTCTCCGCTGAGAAGCACACCGGCGTACGGATAGAAACGCCCGTCGCCTCGTAAACACGACGCTTGACAGACTCCGCCTTGTCGCGTAGGAACGAATTGAGCTCCGCATCGGGCCTGTTGTTCGCATAATCCCAATGCATCCCTTTCATGGCGACATCGGCTTGATTGATTGCCACCAAGATACGGTCGCGTTCGATATTGGGAACAACCACCTCGTTCAAGAGCGAATAGCACGAACCCATATCGCGAATGCCGCCTTCAAGTACCACCAGGACAAGGTCCATGAAGAGGCAGAGTTTGTTACCCTTCTTGTACGTTTTTAGCAGCGAATCAACGAGCTTGCGCTTGTGTCTCGCATCAGCGGCAGTACTGTCGCCAAGACCCGGCGTGTCCCAAACGCGGAAACGATTGCTAAGCGAGTGTTGACTCACTTCCATCGTTTCGGGATCAACTCCCGTACCTACTTTGGCAACGGGTTTGCTCATAAGAGCGTTCACGAGCGTAGACTTGCCGGCTCCCGTAGCGCCCACAATAAGCACATCGAGAGGCAGGTCGTCACCTACACGGTGGTAGATGTCGTTTTCACGATAGTTCAGGATGTTCATGTCGTTACTCCTTTTGGGAAATTTCTTTCTGTTTCTGTCTATTATATCAGCTGTTGTTTCCGATTCTATAACCAGTATTTTGAAAAAAAAGTGAAGTGGTTCCCGTTTTACCATGCGCAGGGAACCTTGGCGCTATTACACGTAATACGGGTTAAGTTCACGGATCAAACAGATTGCCGATACCGTTGAGAATATCGCATACGCATTCTCCCGCAAATTCAACGGCATCCCCTGCAAGTTCAAGTGTTTCGTAGAGGATTTCGTCAGAATGCTTCGCAACTTCGTTAGCGATGGTTGTGCCGACCTGTGTTCCGATTGTTTTAGCGATGATTTCAATCATTGTGTGTTTCCTTTGGCGCTCCTGCACCGGTTCTATCTATTATATCGGCCGTTAATCCCGATTCTATAACCAGTATTCTGAAAAAAGTGAAGAGGTTCCCGCTTTACTATGCGCAGGGAACCTTGGCGCTACCCATTCTGATTTTCAAGATATTCTTGCAGAAGCTTGGTATTCAGCCGTTTTCTGAGAGACTTGAGATTTTTGCTGACGGCTGGTTGCGAGATGCCTAACAGTTGTGCGACGGCACTTTCACTTTCAGCCTCCCCTTCAATCCATGTTGTCAATATGTCATGCGTGCGACTTTCAGAGGGGACAGCTTCCAATATGGCCTTTATCAGATTATGATTGTCTGTTTCCGAAGAATCAGACTCGTGATTATCGGTGTCAAATTGGCGCCATACCGTTGCGTTCCCGTAATCAACGTACTTGCCAAGCGAAACATTATGCCCGTTGTTGCAGCGCCATGTTCCAGCCTCGGCCTTGTATTGCGCTTTAGCGATTTCGTTTTTCTCCTCAAACGACCATTCAATCTCTCGATTCATCCAGGTTGCAAAAGAACATACGGGCTTGTAGTTTCGGCACGTTTTGTCAAATGCTTCATAGGCGGCACCAAAAACAAACCATTGTTTCCGTGCGTCATCGTTTCGTAACTTTGCAATTTCGTAATCAAAGGGATGTCTGTTGAAATGGTACATGGCCGCCGCCTCAAATTTTTCTCTATAGAAATCATAGAGGGTGTGGATGGAGGCAATGTCGCCGTCATTCTGGACTTTTGCAATGAGGGCAAGGCGTGCTTCTTTATCGAGTTTCATTCTTCTATCTCCTTTTGCACAATGGCAAGAAAACGACATCAGGGACATCCTGATTTCGTGATAGGTTCGGCTCTTTAGAGCGAAAGCGGTAAAGAGCCGTATAGCGCCCGATTTTTGGTATCAGGCAAACCAATCAGATAGAAGCGCCTTTTTGCCGTAGGCGAACGGACTCGAGTTTAATGCCTTCGAGCGAGGCATGGGATTCCTAAAGAATCTTGCTAAGAATGAATGCTGCGATCAATAGCATTTCAGACCTCCGTGTTAGAGTGAATCCAAGTAATGATGATGATGTCAAGGGTTACGCCGCAGAAGCGAGCTTCATCTTGGCGATGGTTGCGTCTGTGGCGACCGATGTGTAGCGATTGAAGAATTTGCCCTCCGCAAAGCCGACTTCTTTCATAGCCACTTCAAAGGGTGTGCTCATGAGAGGGTGGCTGTAGCGGTACTCAGCTTGACCATTTTGGAAAAGCCGCCCGTCTGGAGCTATCATCAGGTAGCTGCCCAGCATAGCAGCATTGTCTTCTACGAAAATATGCTGGCTGGGTGCGCCATCTGATGCGAAAAGATCTTCACGGTAGTTGTTGCGCAGGAACGAGAAAAATTGCTCGTCAGTAACCCCCTTGCAACAGTCAAAGGGAATTTGGCGAAGAATCTTGTATTTTGTTGCGCCAAGAGCGGCGACCTTGTCAACCAGGAGCTCGTTGTAATTGTTCTGATTGACAACAGTGTTTACCTTGATGCGGATTTTCGGGTTGATGGCGCGGAGAGTGACCAACTTGGAAGCTATTTCTTCATAGCTCAATGTCTTGCCGTGGCAATGGCGACCAATCTTGAGATTGGTTTCATGCGAGAAGGAATCAAGAGAAACCCCAACCTGCGAAAACAGGCGGGCAAATGGAAAGATATTTTCTAAATGGCTCCCGTTGGAGATGACGGAAACCTCGGCGCCGTAAGCGCGCGCCGTTTTGGCGACAAACTGAATTTTGTCTTTGAAAAGGGACGGCTCTCCACCGACAATGCTCAAACGCCAAGGTGTACCGGATTCGCCAAAATGGTCCCTATGGAACTTGGCGATGTTCTCGATAATCTGGCGTACATTCGAGGGGTCGTTCCAGACCTCGTTTTGGTGGTTATGCCACTTGGAATAGCACCCTTGGCAGCTGAAGTTACATACAGCGCATGCGTGGAAATTGATGACGAGGGGAAGAGTCGTGTTCTTCATGGGAATCCTATCCTTCTAGGCCCCGACACCGCTTCATTCAACCCAAACTTACTCCCGCCTAGGTTACAAAGGCGAGCTGTAACCTGCGGTTACAGAATTAAAAAAGCGGCACAAAGGCACTATGTATTCATATAAGATTCCCGCTCCGAAGAACAGGAGGCTAAAAAACCTACTTCAATTATATAAAAATCTTGTGGGTTCGGCAAGTTTTTTTTTCAAAAAAGTGATATATTTCACGTTATGAAGTACAGAGAGTATCTAGATACTGCGCAGAGGCACTTGGCAACATGCAAAAAATTTGTAAAAACTATTAATGAAAGTGAAATTTCAGATAAGAAGAACCTGCTAAAGGATATTTATTATTTGTCGGGTTACATTTTTGAAGCCGTCACGGTATTCATTATTTATAAGACAGGATACTCTCATGTAAGAGATCTTTATAAGATGCAAGGCAAAGTGTTTGAGCCGGACAAACATGATGTTGATGAATTTATCAAAGAATTTACGCAATTTACAAAAGTCGATTATTATCCAGTTTATAATGGAATCACAAAAAGAATTTATTTGGGGAGTAGAATAAGAGATCCTATAACTAAAAAAAGGTTGAAAATAAGCGATGATGATAAAAAGTTTTTAAATGAATTTAATGGTCTTAATGCCATAGAACAACATCATTTTGTAAATCTAATAGAAAACATAAAAAATGATAAAGAATTGTTTGACGTCATTTTCCCGCCATCAGAAAACGTTCCCTTTTTTGTCACTCCAGTTACTATTGAGGTTGAAGCTCTTATAAGAGGATGGTCTTCAGGACTTCGATATTCTGATGCCTTTTTGTGGGAAAAAATTGAAAAGGATCTTAACGAATCGTCTTTGAAAGATCTTCTTGATGTTTGTCAAGAAATCGTTTTTTACTCATATCAAAAAAAGACTTGATTATGGTCAGGAGATAGTATGATACTCATAACAACGTATGCAAAAGAGCTTGAAAAATTTCTGACTAAAAAACAGGATTCTAGAGAAGTTCGGAAATTTAAAATTTTTGTACGAATTGGTTTCCAATTGGATGTATATGTTTTTACAGAAGACTGCGAATCCCTGCAGAATATTGAAGCGGAATTTTTTGATTACATTTCAAAAACTGGCTATGCGGTTAATCAGAACAAATTAAGAATATACTTTAATATTTTACCTCTTTCTGAATTAGACGATTCATACTATTCTAAAATGGTTGAAGGTTCGGAATCTATAGACTATGGTCCTCGCTATAGATTTGATTCCTTTTTAGGAAAAAAGCAATATGAAATAGCAGATGCAAGCGAATTTCCTCCTGTAATAACTTTTTATAGCTATAAAGGTGGCGTAGGACGTACAACGGCAATGATTTCTTATGCATTGCACCTAGCTGCGGATAAGGGGAAAAAGGTTGCCATTATTGATTGCGATCTTGAAGCGCCGGGATATTTAAATTTTTTCAATCTATCGGAGCATCCTGAATTAAAAGATGGGAAAAAAAATGGTCTTGTAGAATTTTTATGCGATACGCAATTTGTTGATAAATCGATTGATATAAATAATTATATTTTAAATATTGGGGTTGATAGAAAACTTAGTAAGCAACATCCTGAATTAGAAAACATTTGGTTAATGCCGGCTGGTAATTTGAATGACGGAACTAATGATGGTGTATTTAGCCAAAGTAGGCGCGATTATCTAGAAGGGCTTGCTAAGTTAAATTTAGGCAATACAAAGAATGTTGTGCAAGGATTTAATAACCTTTTTGGGTATCTAAAAAATTTAAATATTGATGTAATCTTAGTCGATTCTAGAACTGGATTTAATGATATATTCGGAAATGCGATTCTATATCTATCTACGTGTGTTGTAGGTCTATTTGGATATAGTCGACAAACAGAGCCCGGATTCATGAATCTTGTAAATATTCACTCGGCGCTTTTGAAGGCGGATGAAAATAAAAATGATAAACATAATGGACAAAGTTTCAAACTGATACTCGCATATTCGATTTTGCCAAACAATGAAAAGGATCGTATTCCTCCACAAATGAGTGATTTTATAAATCGTTCTTATGAGAATATATTTCCGGCACAATATTTTATTCATAGAAATCCTATTTTAGAAAGTATTGGTACGGGAGACGCTGAAATTGATGATCAATTTATAAAAATGAATACGTCCGAATTTGATAAAGATAGGTTTGTAGACTATACAAAATTGTTTGAAGGAATTGATGATTATTGTTTCTCAGAAAGTCAAGATGATTATGATGAAGGAGTTTCTGAATGTTCAACAAAAAAGCTCATTATTTCTGCTGAAGAGATTTCTGATCTCACTTCGAAAATAGATCTAAAAAATATTATTCTTTATCATTTGAAAAATGAACTAGAACATACGGGAAAGCAATCAGGAAAAGACGAGCTTATAGAAAGAGGGTTTCTTTATCGTGAATGCATGAAAAAAGTATTTAACAAGAACTATTTCATCATTGAGGGGATGAAAGGCTCCGGAAAAACATACTTGTGCAAAGCGTTACAGAATAAGAATATTTTAAATAAAATTAAAGAATGTGCTGACGGCGAACAGGACGTTCAGTATACAAGTATTTGTGTTATGGATGGAAATGATAAAATCATTTTTAGCGGTTTATTGGGGGAAACGCTAGATAAATACTCCCCAAATAATATGTCCAACTATGAACATTATTTTAATCATTTTTGGCATATTTTTACTTGGAATAAATTATTGTACGACGATGGAAATGAAAATCTTGCTGCAATTCGTCACAAGGTTATCACTAATAGCGTGCTTACGAACATAGGGATCGAACCATTTGGAGGAAAAGTTGATAAAAACAAATATATCCATTATTTAAATGAAATCGTTAAGAAGGATGCACTTTATTATATTAAGGAAGATATAAAGAATTTTAATAAAGAGCTCAAACAGCAAAGCAAAAAGATCATTTTGCTTTATGATCAAATTGATTCAAAGCTCCCTTATTGGAAATACATTGCGAATTGCCTTATTAAATCTTATTCAGTAAAAAGTATGCGGTATAGCAATATTTTGCCAAAGTTTTTTATTTGTGCAGGTACGCTTGCTCAAGCAAAAGGTAAAGAAAACAATCGTTTTTCTGGCAACATTATTAATATTGAATGGAGCATTGAAGAAACATTTGGACTCCTATTTAAAATCATTTTTTCGGATGAATGTGCGAGCAAGGCGTTTCGAAGTATGGCGATTAAACAAGGAATTGATTTTAACAATATAGATGCTTTAAAGAATGATTTCTTAATTCCCCAAAGGCAGCTAAAATGTCTCTCTAGAGCATCGTTGGAACAACTAGTTCAAGTTTTTTTTGGAAAATACGTCAATCAATTAGGAAAACCATGGGATTATTTTAAGAAAATGTTGTCCAATGCAGATAACAATTCTGTCAATTTATCTTACTTCATAAATATACTCAAAGATAATGCTATTGAACAAGCACTAAAATCAGAACGCTACATAAAAGAAGTCATTTCACCGTCAGTATATACTTCAAATGAGATCTTGAAAAAGGCTGCGGGGAGGTATTTTAAGAATCTGGCAAGCGACAAATCAAACGAGATTCTATTAAAATTTAAGGAAACAGTTCTTCATACTCCACGATTTGTATTTTGTTATAAGTCGATGGAGAGTACTCTGTTTAATCTTTTGATAGAAGAAACTCTTGAAAAAAACAAAGAATCACTTTTATCACCTTCAGTGTATCGCGCGTCGTTTGAGAAATTAAGAAGACTTATTATTGGTCAAGGGATAATGGCGGAAAAATTTACCAATAAGGGTTTATTTTATGTATTTGCTCCGATTTATTGGAGTTTATGGCATTTGCAGAATGGTGCGCTTGATGATGGGTTTTACTTCATTGATAACAAGATGTATATTGAATTATTAAACAAATCAATTGAGCGTAATAGACAATTGAAACGGAATTGTAAAAAAGAACTTCAAATGCTTGCGAAATTGCGCAAGAGAAAGTACTTGTTTAGTGTAACTGGAACTTGTTGATGCCTTTTTATAGAATATATTTTATCCTATAGAATTTTGACTTAACATCTTATATATTGCAAGATGTTAAGTAACAATATTGTCGCTTACTGAACGTTCTTCTTCTCTCGTTTAATCTGCTTCAGCTGCGCAAGTCTTTCGCCGAGTTGCTTTTCCTTGCCGTAGGGTTTGGGCTGGTAAATCTCGGTGCCTTCGAGTTGCTTAGGCAGGTGTTCTTGAGCGGAGTAAGCGCCGGGGCTGTCGTGATCGTACTGGTAGTCGATTCCGTAGCCCAATTTTTCGCCGACCTTCGTGACCGAATTGCGGAAGGCGCGTGGTACAGGGAGAGTGCCTGTCTGCTTCACGATTGAGTCGGCCTTCATTCCTGCGAGTTCCACGCTGTTGCTCTTGGGCGCAAGCGAAAGGTAAATCGCAAGTTCGTCGAGGGCAATCAGACCTTCGGGAATTCCCATAAAGTCATAGGCTTCGCGGGCGCTTGTGGCAAGCAAAAGTGCGTTTGGGTCGGCAAGGCCGATGTCTTCCATGCTCATGCGCATGAGTCTGCGCAGAATGAATCGCGGGTCTTCGCCACCTTGCAGCATGCGGTGCAGCCAGTAGAGGGCGGCATCGGGGTCGCTTCCGCGCACGGACTTGTGCAAAGCCGAAATCAGGTTGTAATGCTCTTCGCCGCCCTTGTCGTAACGCAGGGGCTTCTTGTACTGGAATTCTTCCAGGAGCTTTTCGTCGATGACTTTCTTGTCGCCCAGATTCTTGCCAATCCATTCAATCTGATTCAGCAGGAATCGTGCGTCGCCATCGGACTGCGCGATGAGTTTATCGACGACGGCGTCTTCGACTTCAACATCCTTCAGCTGCAAACCGCGGGGGTGGTCGCGCAAGGCGCTAAAAATCAGCGTACGCAAGTCGTCCTTGCTCAAGGGTGCAAAAAGAATCAGCTGGCAGCGGCTAAGCAAAGCGCTGTTGACCTCAAACCCCGGGTTTTCGGTGGTGGCGCCAATGAGCGTCACCGTGCCGTCCTCGACGGCACCCAACAGCGCATCCTGCTGGCCCTTGTTAAAGCGGTGGATTTCGTCGATAAAGAGAATCGTGTCCTTGAACATCGCCTTCATCTTGCGGGCGTCAGCTAGGACTTCCTTGACTTCTTTCACGCCGCTTGCTACCGCCGAGAGCGCCACGAACGCCTTCTTGGTGTGCTGGCGAATTACGTGGGCAAGGCTTGTCTTTCCGCAGCCCGGAGGGCCCCAAAAGATCATGCTTGGCACGCTGTCGTTTTCAAGACTCTTGCGCAATAGGCTCTGCTCGCCCAGAATCTTGTTCTGGCCTAAGAACTCATCGAGGTTCCTGGGGCGTAATCTTTCGGCGAGCGGCTGGTCCATAAGTCAAATTCTTTATTTCTGTGTACAAATGTATACTATTTCAAGAATCCTGTCAAGCCGTTCTGATATGGGGCGTGGATTTTTTTTTCGCGGGTTTTAACTTATTCCTCGAAAAGCATATCTTCAAAAGGTACAAGTCCGCGATGGAGTGTGTAACAGGTGAATTTCAATGCCGATATGAATTTATCGAAGGGTAGGTCTATGCCGGTTTCCCTATACGAAAGAGTTCCTTCTTCGCAGAGAACGTCAGAAATATTTTCCTTGTCCTTATGGCTTTCGCAGCCCTGAAGGAACAGGTCCGAATCAATTCCCGTATAGGTTTCTTCCCAAAGGACCGTTCCGCCTTCTAAAAATGTAGCCTTGACGGAGGCTCCCTTATTTGGATAGGTCGCATTTACGTGTGCGATGTTTCCTTCATAGTCGACTGTGCAGGACTGGGCTTTTTCGTAGGAACCTTCTAATACCTGTTTTACGTAGTTGTCGCATGCGCCGTTCATGTACTCTTTGATTTCGTCAAGAGTCTTAACAATATCGCTTTCGGCAGCATAGACTACTGCGGTGTCCGAACAGATAACGTGTGGATTCTTCAGGCTGGAATAAGACTCTTTTATGATGCTACACAACTCTTGCAGCACGTCTTCGTATAGGGGGTCTGTTGAGTATAACTCCTCCCTAAATTTCATTCTTTCCGAGATATCGAACTCGGAAAAGGTGGTTAAGGGATCTGTGATATCGGAGCTGGTTACGGCCGAAAAGACGACTTTCGAATCGGTCGTGTAAACTTTGCATTCCTGAGTTATAATGTCGTCGATAAGGGCTTGGCGCTCATAAATCAGGGTCCCGTAGTTGCCTTCGTTTATGTCGTGGATGGCGCTGTTCCAAGAGTCTTCGCTCGAGGTTGAATCGGTGCATGCCCAGAAGGCCAACGGAATAGAAATCCATGCAAGTTTAGTGAATGTCATAAGATCTCTTCGTTATGTCCAAAGTATTAGGATTACCCGTTCACAAATTCAAACTTAGAGAATCCGCTCGGCAGTTCGCGAGTGGGGCGGCCGCCCTTGGTCATGCAATGCAGAGTAGAACCTAAGGTGCACAGGTTTCCGTTCACGTATACTTTGTATTCAAAACGGACCTTGAGGCCTTCGCGGATCATCGAAGTTTCGACGTCTACGAAATCGCCGTAGCGGGTGGGCTGCTTGAACTTGACGTTCAGTTCCAGGACCGGCGCTCCGAAACCTTCGGCTTCCATATCGGCGTAGCTTGCACCTGCGGTGCGGAAGTATTCGGTGCGGGCCTGCTCGAACCATACGGCGTAAACGGAGTGGTGGACGATTCCCATCTGGTCGGTTTCCGCGTAGCGGACTTCAATACGTGCGGTGTGCTTGTAGGTGCAAATTTCCATGCCCAAAATATATAAAACTCCTTAAATTAACTTGTTGCCAATGCCGAAAAAAAGACTATATTGTAGAGCATAATATTGAGGAGGATAAATGAAATCTATTTCTAAGGCCCATTTTTTCAAGACAGGCGTCATGTTGCTGCCCTTTGTTTTTGGGGCTTGCACGACAGACGAGTCTTCTTCGGCGTGGGAACGCCCCGACAGTTTCGGTGACGTCCTGTACGAACGCCATTTGGGCAAGGGGACGAGTGCTGCATTTGAATGCAAGGTGTATTCCCAGAACAACCATGTGTCGCTCGAAATGATTTTTGACGTGCCGGCGTACCAGTCCACGATGAATGCCGTGTACTATTTCGAAGTGGGTGACCCTGCCAATATGTATGTCGACATTTTGTTGTCGGGCATGTTCCAGGACGAATCCGACGATGCATGCGCAGGTCTTAAGGCGAACAACGAAGGGATGAAGGTGTCGTGTTCCCGTTCCCATGTGACCGGTAAGAGTGAACTGGAGTCCGTGAGCGAAGCTTCGTCATCGCTGGTACTTGGCATGATGGTGCCCAAGTTCAAGAGCCAGTGCGATAATTTCTATGACAACTATAAGGACATAATGTCGGGCTTGCCGGGGAGATGGAACTATGGCAACGGTGAGCCTGCCGAGCCGGCCCTGCTCTGCGATGTGAATCTTACTGACGATGCCCTTCACATGAATGTAGACTATTCGACGAGGTCTATGGCCATGGAAGTGACCCATTATAGTATTAATGGTGAGCCTATGGGTGCGTTTAGAGTCGCTGAGAGCTATGCCGGAGTTCCGGCGGATACGCTTGCGATGATTTGCAGCGCCTATCGTCAAGAATCCGATCTCTCTGGCGTATATTGCGAGGGCTCTACCATATCTTACTTGGCTCCCGAAGAGCAGGATGGCGAGGTCATGACCCTCGAAGACATGGCCGTAGTCTATAAAAAGGAAGTTTGCCCGGGCCTTTTAGACGGTTCACTTAGCATGGAAGACTTGTGGTTTAACGACTAATATATAACTAGTTGTTATTGAATAATTTAGGCCCCTTTTCCTCCGAAAAGGGGTTCTTTTTTGGCTTTTCAAAACTATTCACAATCTATTCACACTCTTTTATCTAATATGTAGACAGATTTCTTGAAAAAAATGAAAAATTTTTGCTTTTTTTGACGATTTTCGTTGACAAAACCCATTAAAACTTATTAAATTTGGCTCACTCCTATGTTCAGTAATGAAACTAGGGTGTGCCAAAGTAGCTCAGCTGGTAGAGCAGCTGATTTGTAATCAGCCGGTCGTAGGTTCGATTCCTATCTTTGGCTTAGACATAATGGGTCGTTGCCCGAGTGGTTAAAGGGGACGGACTGTAAATCCGTTGGCTTACGCCTACCGTGGTTCGAAACCACGACGGCCCACGATAAAACGCCTGCTGAAGCAGAGAGCGCTTCAGCAGGCTATTAAGCCCAGGTAGCTCAGTGGTAGAGCACTTCCTTGGTAAGGAAGAGGTCTCGGGTCCGACTCCCGATCTGGGCTCTCACTAATTGGAGATAGAATCATGGCAAAAGAACATTTTGACAGAAGCAAGCCGCACTGCAACATCGGCACCATCGGCCACGTTGACCACGGCAAAACCACTCTGACCGCCGCAATCTGCACGACTCTCGCTGCACGCGGCCTCGCCGCCGCCAAGCGTTTCGACGAAATCGACAACGCTCCCGAAGAAAAGGCCCGCGGCATCACGATCAACACCTCCCACGTGGAATACACCACTGCAAACCGTCACTACGCTCACGTCGACTGCCCGGGGCACGCCGACTACGTCAAGAACATGGTGACCGGTGCTGCCCAGATGGACGGCGCCATCCTCGTCGTTGCAGCTACCGACGGCCCGATGCCGCAGACCCGTGAACACATCCTCCTCGCTCACCAGGTGGGCGTGCCGAAGATCGTCGTGTTCATGAACAAGGTCGACATGGTGGACGACGAAGAACTCCTCGACCTCGTGGAAATGGAAGTTCGCGACCTTCTGTCCAAGTACGAATTTGACGGCGACAACACCCCGATCATCCGCGGTTCCGCTCTCAAGGCCCTCGAAGGCGACCCCGCCTACCAGGACAAGATCATGGAACTCATGGACGCCTGCGACACCTACATCCCGCTTCCGGCCCGTGAAACCGAAAAGCCGTTCCTGATGCCGATCGAAGACGTGTTCACCATCACTGGTCGTGGCACCGTCGCTACCGGTCGTATCGAACGCGGCGTGGTTCACCTGAACGACAAGGTCGAACGCGTTGGTCTCGGCGAAACCGCCGAATACGTTGTTACCGGCGTTGAAATGTTCCGCAAGCTCCTCGACGACGCCCAGGCTGGCGACAACGTCGGTTTGCTCCTCCGCGGTGCAGAAAAGAAGGACATCAGCCGCGGCCAGGTGCTCGCTGCTCCGAAGTCCGTGACCCCGCACGCCGAATTCAAGGCAGAAATCTACGTCCTGACGAAGGACGAAGGTGGCCGCCACACTCCGTTCATGAACGGCTACCGTCCTCAGTTCTACTTCCGCACCACCGACGTGACTGGCACGATCCAGCTCCCGGAAGGTGTTGAAATGGTGACTCCGGGTGACACCGTGACCATTCACGTGAACCTGATCGCCCCGGTGGCAATGGAAAAGCAGCTCCGCTTCGCAATCCGCGAAGGTGGCCGTACCGTTGGCGCTGGCTCCGTAACCGAAATCATCAAGTAATCGGATAATAAAATGCCCAGAGAACTCATCACGCTCGAATGCACCGAATGCAATCAGCGCAACTATGACTGCGACAAGAACAAGCGTCTTCACCCCTCCCGCGTGGAGTACAAGAAGTACTGCCCGTTCTGCCGCAAGCATACTGTTCACAAGGAAACCAAGTAAGGAAGTCCGAATAGGTCGGTAGCTCAATTGGTAGAGTCACGGTCTCCAAAACCGTTGGTTGGGGGTTCGAGTCCCTCCCGACCTGCTCACTTCCTGGAGTCATTATGCGCAAGATCCAGCAATATGTCAAGGAATCCATCGAGGAACTGAAGAAAGTTACTTGGCCTACTTGGGAAGAACTTAAGGGTTCGACTTTGGTAGTGATGCTTTTCAGCGTCATTATGGGTCTGTACATTGCCGGACTCGACGTTGGTTTCTCTTGGATCATTGACAAAATTATGGGAAGAGGTTAATGTATGCTTTGGTATGCCATTCACACCTTTTCCGGTCAAGAAAATAACATTAAGAAACGTATCGAGCAGATGATTGAACGCGAAGGCGTTCAGGAAAAGTTCGGCCGTATCATTGTTCCGACCCGCGAAGTGGTTTCCACCGTTCGCGGTCGTCGTCATGTATCGGTGCAGAACGCAATGCCCACTTACGTTTTCATCGAAATGGTGCTGGACGAGCTCACCCAGCATTTGGTGATGAACATCAATGGCGTCACCCATTTCTTAGGAATGACACCCACCAAGAGGGTGGCTATTCCTTTACAACAGAGCGAGGTCGATCGTCTTCTTGGAGTTGATCCTAGTGGCTCCGCGGAAGGCGAGATCCAAAATCCGTATACAATTGGCGAAAATGTCCGCATCAAGGAAGGTCCTTTCAAGGACTTTGTGGGCGTCGTAGACGAAATTATGGAAGACAAGACCAAGATCAAGGTCATGGTCACCGTCTTCGGTCGTTCTACGCCTGTCGAACTTTCCTACAACCAGGTTGAGTCCGACATCGCTTAAGACTACGGTTTTGAAACGGAGATAACACAGTGGCAAAGAAAATCACAGGTTATATTAAGCTCCAGATTCCTGCAGGCGCCGCAAACCCGGCTCCTCCGGTGGGTCCCGCCCTTGGTCAGAAGGGTGTGAACATCATGGAATTCTGCAAGCAGTTCAACGCAAAGACCCAGAACGACAAGGGCATGATTATCCCGGTCGTTATCACGGTCTATGCCGATAAGAGCTTTACCTTCATCACGAAGGTATCGCCGGTTCCGGCCCTCATCAAGAAGGCTGCCGGCATTGAAAGCGGCTCTGGCGAACCCAACCGTAAGAAAGTTGGTAAGCTCACCAAGGCCCAGGTCCAGGATATCGCCCAAAAGAAGATGCCGGATCTAAACACAATCGACCTCGAAGCCGCTATGCGCATGGTCGCGGGTACTGCTCGCTCCATGGGCGTTGAAGTGGTTGACTGAGGCAGGTAATTCACCGTTACGTATCTGACAGGAAACACCATGTTCAGAGGAAAAAAATACAAGAAGATTGCTGAAAGCATCGATCGTAACAAGGCTTATGATCTTGCTGAAGCAGTCCAAATCCTTAAAAAGTCCGAATTGAAGTTCGACCAGACGGTCGAAATCCACTTCAATCTCGGTGTGGACCCAAAACATTCCGACCAAGTGGTTCGTGGCACTGTTGTGCTGCCGCATGGTACCGGTCGTCAGGTCCGCGTCTTGGTTTTCTGCAAGGACAATAACCTTGAAGTTGCAAAGAACGCAGGCGCAGACTACGCTGGTGGTGCTGACTTGGTTCAGAAGATTCAGGAAGGCTGGCTGGACTTTGATTCCGTCGTTGCTACTCCCGACATGATGCCGGTGATTAGTAAGGTCGCTAAGGTCCTCGGTCCTCGCGGTTTGATGCCTTCTCCGAAGGCCGGCACGGTTACGGTTAACGTGGCCCAGACGGTTAAGGAACTCAAGGCTGGTAAGATTCAGTACCGCGTTGACAAGGGCGCCAACGTCCATGCCCCCGTAGGCAAGCTCTCCTTCGGCGTCGAACAGCTGGTTGAAAACACCAAGGCTGTGATCGACTCCGTCGTCAAGAACAAGCCTCAATCTTCTAAGGGCACCTACATTAAGAGCCTTACGTTGTCTGCAACGATGGCTCCGGGCATCAAACTTGATATGGCACTGACGCGATAGGAGATACCATGAAAGCTGTAGTTAAAAAACAACAGACCGTGGATTCGCTCGTCGAGTCCTTCAATGGCGCTACCGCCGTCTATCTGCTCAATTATCAAGGCATGACCGTAGAAAAGGACAATGCCCTTCGCAAGGCACTCGCATCTAAGGGTGTGAAGTACCACGCTGTGAAGAACACTCTTCTCAAGCGCGTGCTCGCTGCTCTTAAGGTCGAAGGTCTCGACGATTTGCTGACCGGCGCAACTTCTGTGATGGTCGGCTTCGAAGAAGATCCGCTTCTGCCTGCTCGCGAAATTGAAGCATTCCACAAAGCAAACCCCGATTTCTTGGTTGCCAAGAGCGTGTACCTTGATGGCAAGGCGATGCCTGGCTCCGAAGTCGTGAACCTCTCCAAGATCCCGGATCGTAAGGGCATGATCGCTCAGATCGTCTCCATCGCTCTCGGACCTGGCTCCACGATCGCCGGTCAAATCAAGACGCTCCAGGAAAAGCTGGAAAAAGAATCGGGCTCCGAAGCTGCTCCTGAAGCCGCTGCGGAAGCTTAACAACAAACCACAAACCAAAAAATTTAAACGGAATAATCGGAGAAACACATCATGGCAACTGATATCAAGGCACTGGGCGATCAAATCGTTGGTCTTACCCTTCTCGAAGCCAAGGCTTTGGCTGACTACCTTAAAGAAACCCACGGCATCGAAGCTGCTGCCGGTGGCGCCGTCGTAATGGCCGCCGCTGCTGCCGCTCCTGCTGAAGAAAAGACTGAATTCGACGTGATCCTCGTCGAATGCGGCGCTAAGAAGATGGACGTCCTCAAGGCCGTTCGCGCCATCACCGGTCTGGGCCTCAAGGAAGCTAAGGACCTGGTCGAAAAGGCCAACAGCGTGGTCAAGGAAGCAATGCCGAAGGCTGACGCTGAAAAGCTCAAGAAGGACCTGGAAGATCTCGGAGCAAAGGTCGCTCTGAAGTAATGCTTTCACTTCATTGACTTTTATATGCCAATCGCCTGCACGACTGTGCGGGCTTTTGGTGTATAATGTTTTTCGCTATTTTTTGCTATTTTTAGATAAAAAAGCTCTTCACCGGATGAGGTATTTCAAATGACCACGGAGCGAAAAAGCTATTCCTCCAACAAGTTCCAGTTGGAACTCCCGTACCTGATCGAAGTCCAGAAGGCTTCGTACGAGCAATTCCTCCAGAAGGAAATCTCGCCAGAAAAACGTCTCAAGGTAGGGCTGGAACGCGTGTTCCAGGATATTTTCCCGATCACTGACGTCAAGGGTCTTTATTCCCTTAATTATGAAGGTTATTATTTCGGTATCCCGAAGTACAGCATCCCCGAATGCCGTGAGCGTGGCCTCACGTATTCCATGGAGCTTTACGCCACTCTTTCTCTTCAGATTTTCGAAGAAGATGGCGAAGACCGCAAGCTCAAGGAAGAAGTCAAGAACGATGTCCTTATTTGCGAACTCCCGATCATGACTGAAAACGGTACGTTCATCGTCAATGGCGCTGAACGCGTTGTCGTTTCCCAGTTGCACCGCTCCTACGGTATTAGCTTTGACGAAGAACTCCAGCCCAGCGGCCGCTCCGATTACAAGAGCCGTATTATTCCGCACCGTGGTGCCTGGGTGGAATTCAATACCGAAGGCGACACCCTTTACCTCATCATCGACCGTAAGAAGAAGCTCGCCGCTACGACCATGCTCCGCTGCATCGGTTTCGAAACGACTCAGGAAATCTTGAAGCTGTTCTACAAGA
This sequence comes from Fibrobacter sp. UWB5, assembly GCF_002210295.1. NCBI lineage: Bacteria > Pseudomonadati > Fibrobacterota > Fibrobacteria > Fibrobacterales > Fibrobacteraceae > Fibrobacter > Fibrobacter sp. UWB5. The sequence goes on from NZ_MWQH01000001.1 coordinate 57,095, forward strand.
AGAGCGAAGAAGTTTCTGTTAGCGACCTCTCCAAGGAATTTGACGAAAATGGCGTTTGCGTTCTTATCGACCGCATCATTTTCGAAGACGTGATTGACAAGGATTCCGGCGAAGTCATCGTTCACGCCAACGACGTGATTGACGAAAAGAAGCTCGAATGCCTCATCGAAAACAAGGTGGAAACGGTTGTGCTCCTCTCCAAGGACGAAGACAACCTCCTCATCCACTACACCCTCGCTGCCGACAAGTCCAAGTCCCGCGAAGACGCCCTCAAGGCTATCTACTCCGTGACCCACCAGCAGCAGGACGAAGCTCCGGACATGCGCACTGCCGAACTCTATTTCGACAGCCAGTTCATTTCCGACCCGCACAAGTACGATCTCGGCGAAGTTGGCCGTTATCGCTTGAACGCTAAGATTTACAGCAAGCCCGAAATCTTGAAGGTCCTCGAAGAACAGGGCGACGAATTCAAGATTCCGTCCCTCACCACGATGACCATGAGCAAGGCAGACTTCCTTGCCATCATCGAATACATGGTTGGCCTCTACAGCGATACCGAAGGTTACACCCTCGACGATATCGACCACTTGGGCAACCGTCGTACTCGTTCCGTGGGCGAACTCCTTGCTAACCAGATTTCCGTGGGTCTCTCCCGTATGTCTCGCGTCATCCGCGAGAACCTGAACCTCCACGGCGAAGACGAACAGACCACTCCGCGCGACCTCGTGAATACCCGTATGGTCAGCTCCACGGTGCAGTCCTTCTTCGGTTCTTCTCAGCTTTCCCAGTTCATGGACCAGATGAACCCGCTTTCTGAATTGACTCACAAGCGTCGTCTCTCCGCTCTCGGTCCTGGTGGTCTTTCCCGCGAACGCGCAGGCTTCGAAGTCCGTGACGTGCACTACACGCACTACGGCCGTCTCTGCCCGATCGAAACTCCGGAAGGCCCTAACATCGGTCTTATCAACTCCCTCGCATCTTTCGCCGTGGTGAACCACTTCGGCTTCATCGAAACCCCGTACCGTATTGTGGGTCTCATCGACTTCAAGGATGCCAAGGGCAACATCGTAAAGATTCCGGAAGCCAAGTGGCACTTCGGTATCTTCAAGGCTTTCGTGCATGACCCGCACCTCTTCCTGGAACTCGAACTTTCCAAGAAGCAGATCGATTCCGTGCGCATGAACCTCGACATCAAGCAGCGCGACCTCTTCGAAGGTTTCGTGAACAAGGTGTTTGCGTTCAAGGATGCCGAAGGCAACGTGACTTACTACCGTAACGGTTTCACCGTTGATGACTTCAACGGCAAGGCCGACTACGAACAGGTGGGCACTGTGGTCGAACAGATCGTTTCCGACTACATCACCTTCCTCACCGCTGACGAAGAAGACGCTTTCAAGGTGGCTCCGGCTTCTACCGAACTCACCGAAGACAACCGCTTCAAGGGCGACATGGACGGCTACGTGATCGTTCGCGACAAGAGCGAATACCCGCACCTCATGCGCCAGGACAGCTTCGCTCTCGACGATACCGAAACCGAACGCATCGACCTCATGGACGTGGCCCCGATGCAGATCGTGTCTGTGGCTGCCGGTCTTATTCCGTTCCTCGAACACGATGACGCTAACCGTGCATTGATGGGTTCTAACATGCAGCGCCAGGCGGTACCTCTGCTCCGCGCCGAAGCTCCGGTCGTGGGTACGGGTCTCGAACGCCGCGCAGCTCTCGACTCGGGTACGGTCGTTCGCGCCAAGCACGACGGTAAGGTGACCTTCGTTGACGCTCGCAACATCACCGTGCAGCGTGGCAACATGGTCGACGGCAACTTCGTGCCGCTCACCGGTCTCGGCGAAGACTACGAATTCCTCGGCAAGGATCCGATTGACAACTACGTTCTGCGCAAGTTCGAACGTTCCAACCAGGATTCCTGCATCAACCAGAAGCCTATCGTGGATGTGGGCGACTTCGTCAAGGCTGGCGATGTGCTCGCTGACGGTGTGTCTACCGACCACGGCGAACTGGCTCTCGGTAAGAACATCTTGATCGGCTTCCTCCCCTGGAACGGTTACAACTACGAAGACGCCGTTATCATTTCGGAAGAACTCGCCATCAAGGATACCTTTACTTCTATCCATATCGAAGAATACGAATTGGAAGTCCGCGACACCAAGCGCGGTCCGGAAGAACTCACTCGCGAAATCCCGAACGTCGGCGAAGACGCCCTGCGTAACCTCGACGAAAACGGCGTGATCCGCGTGGGTGCCGAAGTTTCCGCTGACGATATCCTCGTCGGTAAGGTGACTCCGAAGGGCGAAACCGAACTCTCTCCGGAAGAACGTTTGCTCCGCGCTATCTTCGGCGAAAAGGCCGGCGACGTGCGCGATTCTTCTCTGAAGGCTCCTCCGGGAATGAAGGGTGTCGTGCTCGAAACCCGTATCTTCAGCAAGAAGGACAAGGCCGACAAGAACAGCAAGGAAAAGGATCAGGAAACGATCAACGAAATCCGTTCCAACTTCCAGGCTCAGATTGACAAGATCAAGGCTTCTTGCTCCGAACACTTGTTCGAACTCTTGGGCGGCAAGGCTGCCGGTAAGGTCATGGACAACGAAACCCATGAACTCCTGATCCGCGAAGGCCAGACTTATACTGAACAGAACCTCTCCGTCATCGACGTGACGAAGGTTTCTCCGGCTTCCACTTTCGTGGTGGGCGACGACGAACTCCAGGAAAAGGTTCTTTCGCTCGTGCTCGTTGCACGCGACAACCTGGATACGCTTACCCGTACCATGGAAAAGGAAATCGACAAGGTCACTAAGGGTGACGAACTCAAGCCGGGTGTCCTCAAGAGCGTGAAGGTCTACATCGCCAAGAAGCGTTGCCTCTCTATCGGTGACAAGATGGCAGGTCGTCACGGTAACAAGGGTGTGGTCTCCAAGATCGTGCCTGTTGAAGACATGCCGTTCACCGAAGACGGTCGTCCGCTCCAGATTCTTCTGAACCCGCTGGGCGTGCCTTCTCGTATGAACATCGGTCAGGTGCTCGAAGTCCACTTGGGCTGGGCTGCCAAGACCCTCGGTTTCAAGGTTTCCACTCCGGTGTTCGACGGTGCCAAGTTCGAAGACATCTGCAAGGAACTCGAAAAGGCTTACCAGAAGAACCCGATCGTGAACTACGAAATGGATCCGGACAACAACAAGATTATCGGTAAGGCCAAGCTCTATGACGGCCGCACCGGTGAAGCATTCTTGAACCCGGTTACTATCGGTTACATGTACTACCTGAAGCTCGGTCACTTGGTGGACGACAAGATCCACGCCCGTTCTATCGGTAGCTACGCGCTCGTGACGCAGCAGCCTCTTGGCGGTAAGAGCCAGTTCGGTGGCCAGCGCTTCGGTGAAATGGAAGTGTGGGCTATGGAAGCTTACGGTGCCGCTTACACGCTGCAGGAACTCCTCACAGTCAAGTCTGACGACGTGCAGGGCCGTTCCAAGGTGTACGACGCTATCGTGCATGGTCAGAACACTCCGAAGCCGGGTGTTCCTGAATCCTTCAACGTTATGATCCGCGAAGTTCGTTCTTTGGGTCTCAATATTCAGACCAATGGAGATAAGTAATATGGTCGAAGAAATTGAACGCGACAATTCTGGCGATATTTCGATTCACCTCGCCGCTCCGGAAATGATCCGTAGCTGGTCCCATGGTGAAGTGACCAAGCCCGAAACCATCAACTACCGTTCCTTCAAGCCTGAAAAGGATGGTCTTTTCTGCGAAAAGATCTTTGGACCGGTGAAGAACTGGGAATGTAACTGCGGTAAGTTCAAGCGTATCCGTTACAAGGGTGTCGTTTGCGACCGTTGCGGCGTGGAAGTGACTCACTCCAACGTGCGCCGTAAGTACATGGGCCACATTGAACTTGCTATTCCTCTGACTCACACTTGGTTCGTTCGTAACCAGCCGTGCGTCATTGGCGCTCTGTTGAACCTTTCCACCAAGGATCTCGACAACATCATCTACTACGAAAAGTATGTTGTGATCGATCCGGGTGACGCTGACCTCGAACCGAATGCCTTGATCGATGAAGCCCAGTACCAGGACCTCACCAACGAAGGCCGTACGTTCGACGCCAAGATGGGTGCCTCCGCTATCAAGCAGCTGCTTGACCGCGTTGACCTCACCGCCCTTTCTGCAGAACTTCGCACTCAGGCTATGTCCAAGTCCAAGACCAAGCAGGAAGACGCTCTCAAGCGCCTCAAGGTCGTGGATTCCTTCCTCAAGTCTCAGCGCGAAAGCTTCCGCGGCTACTACGAAGATCCGGTCAAGGCCATGAAGGCCGACAGCCAGCAGCCCTGGCTCCGTGGTCTCGCCGAAGCCGTTGCCGAATTCAAGGCTAACTACGAAACCAAGCACGACAACTTTGTGGTTGCCGACGCTTACGAAGAATTCCGCAAGATGTACCCGAGCGAAGCTCGCCTTCTTGCAAACCAGCCGTCTTGGATGATCCTCGACGTGCTTCCGGTGATTCCGCCTGATCTTCGTCCGCTCGTTCCGCTCGAAGGCGGCCGTTTCGCAACGTCTGACTTGAACGAACTTTATCGCCGTGTCATCAACCGTAACAACCGTTTGAAGAAGTTGATCGACCTCCGTGCACCGAACGTGATTCTCTGCAACGAAAAGCGTATGTTGCAGGAAGCCGTTGACCAGCTGTTCGATAGCGGCCGTCGCACTGCCCGTACGGGTTCTGCACGTCCGATGAAGAGCCTCGCCGAACTCTTGAAGGGTAAGCAGGGCCGCTTCCGTATGAACTTGCTCGGTAAGCGCGTGGACTACTCCGGTCGTTCCGTGATCGTGGTGGGCCCGGAACTCCGCATGCATCAGTGCGGTCTCCCGAAGCGCATGGCTCTCGAACTTTACAAGCCGTTCATCATCCACCGTTTGGAAGAAGAGGGTATCGTTTATACCCTTAAGTCCGCTAAGAAGTACGTGGACGCCGAACGTCCGGAAGTGTGGGATATCCTCGAAGAAATTATCGAAGACCACCCGGTGATGTTGAACCGCGCCCCGACGCTTCACCGTCTGGGTATCCAGGCGTTCTACCCGCGCCTGATCGAAGGTAACGCAATCCGCCTCCACCCGCTCGTCTGTACTGCATTCAACGCAGACTTCGACGGTGACCAGATGGCTTGCCACCTTCCGCTGTCTTTCGAAACGCAGCTCGAATGCCGCGTTCTCATGCTCTCTTCGAACAACATTCTTCACCCGGCTTCCGGTCAGCCGATCGCTGTGCCGGGCCAGGATATCGTGCTCGGTCTGTACTACCTGACCAAGCCGCGTCCGGCTCGTAAGGGTGAAGGCATGCACTTCTTCGACTCTGCCGAAGCCGTGCGCGCTTATGAAAACGGTGTTGTCGATCTGAACGCTATCGTTTACCTGAAGCTTAAGGCCGGCAAGAAGATCTACATGGGCGCCCTCGAAAAGGATGCCGTCTGCTTGCGCGAATCTGCCGACGACAACGGCAACATCGAAGTTGCCGTGAAGGCCGGTGAAAAGATCAAGTTCCTTACTCTTAAGGAAGACAATGTTATCAAGACGACCGTCGGTCGTATCATCTTCAACGAATTCGTTCCGAAGGAACTTGGCTACGCCAACGAAACCTTCGGCAAGAAGGTGATCGCCAAGTCCATTGACGACCTGTACCGCCGCACCGGTAACCGCGTGACCGTGGATTACCTGGATGACTTGAAGGCCAACGGTTACAAGTGGGCAACTCGCGCCGGTTCTTCTGTGGCTATCGCCGAAATGGTGATCCCGAAGGAAAAGCAGGAAATGCTCGACAAGGCTGCCGAACAGGTTTCCCGCATCCGCGGCCTTTACGAAGACGGTGTGATTACCGACGGTGAACGTTATAACCAGACCATTGACGTGTGGTCCAAGACCACGTCCGAAGTTGCTGCCAAGCAGTGGGATTTGCTCTCCAGCGACCGTGACGGCTTCAACCCGGTTTACATGATGGCCGACTCCGGCGCTCGTGGTAGCCGTGAACAGATTAAGCAGCTGTCCGGTATGCGTGGTTTGATGCAGAAGCCGATCAAGCAGCTCGGTGGTCAGGAAGTTATTGAAAACCCGATTAAGTCTTGCTTCCGTGAAGGCTTGAACGTGATGGAATACTTCATCTCGTCTCACGGTGCTCGTAAGGGTTTGGCAGATACCGCTCTTAAGACGGCTGACGCTGGTTACCTTACCCGTCGTCTCGTCGACGTGGGCCAGGACCTCGTGATTACCGAAGAAGACTGCGGTACCACGAACGGCATTGAAGTGTCCGCTTTCAAGGACGGCGACGATACCGTGATCGCTCTTGAAGAACGTCTCCTCGGTCGCGCACCGGTGGACGACATCAAGCACCCGGTGACTGGCGAAGTGATCGTCAAGGCCGGCGAACTCGTGACCGAACGCGATCTTCCGAAGATCTCCGCTACCGGTCTCGAACACATCAAGATGCGTTCCGTGCTCACCTGCGATTCCCGCAATGGTGTCTGCTCCAAGTGCTATGGCCGTATGCTTGCTTCCGGTCGTCCGGTTGACCTGGGCGAAGCCGTGGGTGTGCTCGCTGCACAGTCCATCGGTGAACCGGGTACGCAGCTTACCCTCCGTACCTTCCACATCGGTGGTGCTTCTTCCCGTCTGACTGTCGAAAGCGACAAGAAGGCAACCGTCGATGGCCGCGTTGAACTCGAACAGGTCGAAACTGTCGAACACGAAGGCCAGAAGGTCGTTACCAGCCGCATGGCTGAACTCGTTATCTTTGACAAGACCGGCATCAACAAGGGTCGTTACCAGATTCCGTACGGCTCTATCCTCCATGTCGAAAACGGCGCCGCAGTTACTGCTGGCCAGGTAATGTTCGAATGGGATCCGTATAACAGCCCGATTATCAGTAACGTTTCTGGTAAGGTTGTTCTTACGGACATGGTTGAAAACCGCACCTACCGTTCCGAAACTGACGAAGTGACGGGCGTGGAAACCTGGACCGTGATTAGCGACAAGCAGCACGGCAAGAAGGACCTCCACCCGGCAGTTACCATTGTTGATTCTTCTAACACGAAGATTGGTAACTACATGCTTCCGGACGGCGCTATCCTTACCGTTAAGGCTGGCGACATGGTGACCGTCGGTCAGACTGTTGCAAAACTTCCGCGCGCTGCCGGTAAGACCCGCGATATTACGGGTGGTCTTCCGCGCGTGGCCGAACTCTTCGAAGCTCGCGTTCCGAAGAACAAGGCATTCATCGCTCCGATCGACGGTCTCGTCGAAAAGATTGAAGAAGTCCGCAACAACCAGGTAGTTTATATTAAGATGGATGACCAGGAAGAGAAAGTGCTGGTTCCCCGCGGCGTCCATCTGGCGGTCAACGAAGGTGACCGTGTCCACATTGGTCAGAAGATCAGTGAAGGCAGCGTGGATCCCCACGATATCCTCGACGTCCTTGGTCCTGAAGAGGTCCAGCGTCACTTGGTGAACGAAATCCAGGCGGTGTACCGCCTGCAGGGTGTGGCTATCGCAGATAAGCACATCGAATGTATCGTCCGCCAGATGATGCGTAAGGTGAAGGTCAAGGATTCCGGAGACTCCGAACTGCTTCCGGGCGAAGAAATTTCCAAGGCCCGTCTCCGCGCAGAGAACGACCGCTTGGTCGCACTCGGCAAGACTCCGGCGACCTTCACGCCGATGCTCCTTGGTATCACGAAGGCATCCTTGGCGACAGACAGCTTCATTTCTGCCTGCTCGTTCCAGGAGACCACCAAGATCCTTACCCGCGCTTCCATCGAAGGTAGCGTTGACCCGCTCCTGGGTCTTAAGGAAAACGTGATTATGGGTCGTCTTATTCCGTGCGGTACTGGCGCACGCCACCTGAGGAACGTCCAGGTGGTGGATGCCGATGCCGAACTGGATGCCGCGGCTCGGCCTATGGGTATCCAGGGCGATTACACCGAATCCGACGATAGCGCCATCCAGATGCTGGATAACGAAATCGGTATCAATGACGAGGAAGATTCGGATAATTAACCCGAGATACTTGAAAAAAATTGGAAAAGAAACTATATTTGCACTCCAAAATCTAGGAGATTAACAGTGCCAACTATTCAACAGCTCGTCCGTAACGGACGTGAACAGATCAGCAACAAGACCGCTTCCGTGGCCTTGAAGTCCTGCCCCCAGAAGCGCGGCGTTTGCACCCGCGTGTACACCAGCACCCCGAAGAAGCCGAACTCTGCTCTTCGTAAGATCGCCCGTGTGCGTCTTTCCAACAAGATGGAAGTGACCGCATACATTCCTGGTGAAGGCCACAACCTCCAGGAACACTCCATCGTGCTCATCCGCGGTGGTCGTGTGAAGGACGTCCCCGGTGTTCGTTACCACATCATCCGTGGTACTTTGGATACCCAGGCTGTGAACGGTCGTCAGAACGGCCGCTCCAAGTACGGTGTTAAGAAGAAAGGTGCCGCTCCGGCCAAGAAGTAAGGAAGGTAGAATATGTCTAGAAGAAGAAAGGCTCTCCATCGCTCCATCCTCCCGGATCCGCGTTACAAGTCCACGCTCGTTACCGAACTCGTCGGTGTCGTGCTGAAGCAGGGCAAGAAGACCATCGCTGAACAGATCGTCTATACCGCTCTCGAAACCCTCGGCCAGAAGCTCGAAGGCCCGGAATCCCCGCTTGAAAAGTTCGAAATCTGCCTCGAAAACATCAAGCCGCGTCTCGAAGTGAAGTCCCGCCGTATCGGTGGTGCCAACTACCAGGTTCCGATGGAAGTTGCTCCGGACCGCGCCAAGGCTCTCGCTCTCCGTTGGTTGCTCGACGCTGCCCGTAACCGCAACGAAGCCAACATGGCTGACCGCCTTGCTGCAGAACTCGTTGCCGCCAAGAACGGTGAAGGCAACGCTGTCCGCAAGAAGAACGACACGCACAAGATGGCCGAAGCCAACAAGGCTTTCGCCCACTTCCGTTTCTAATTCTTGCATTAGCACGGAATTATCCTAGAGGATTAGCACGTAAGGCGAATGTCGCAAAATCAAGCTAGCTTGATTTTATGACTGAGCCTAAGTGCAGATGTTTTTAAACATCAACGGCTCGCTGTAAACAGCGAGCCTTTTCTTTTTTGTGCCGTTTATCCTTGTGTTTTTCCCTTTTATCAAAGGATTGGGCTAGGGGAGGCCTTTCCCGGAGAAAAGGAATTACTTTTAGGGTGAATTTGTTGTGAAGGGAATTTTATGGGTTGGTTAGGAAAATTTAATTTGTTCGTATTTCTTTTCACTGCAGTGTCTGCGGTGCATGCCTTTGCGCAGCCAGCCGAAGTGGACGGCCCCATTTTGCAGGATTATTGCCCTCGCTGCAATGACAGCAAGCCGCCTGATTATATGCCGTATGGGTTTACGGCGGAGATTGCCTATGCAGGGCCGACAGTATTGAGTGTACAACTGGGGGGTCGTTTTTCTTCTATAAAGGGAAAGGCTCTTGTTGGAATACCCATTCTTTCTGCGGATATCGATTTTGACGAGTGGAGTGAAGGGTGGAAGATTTCCGATGAAGGTATATTAGGTTTTTTCCTCTGTATTGGTGCCTTCGGAGGGAATGGTCACGACTTTAGGATTTGGCTGGATTACCTCTTGTTCGGCAACACTTACTACCCATTGACAGAAGACGCTAGTATCGGATTGTTCGAAACGCATCATATTGTAGATTACCTGATTTATGATACGAGCCTTGGAAAACCCTGGGAATTCGGCTTCTCGGAAGCGGCGGGCGTCAAGTTCATTTATAGTAAAAGTAGAACGGGTGACGTGTACTATCTTGACGTGGGCGCCAATGTCCGGTTGACGAATAAGGCATTCCGCTTCGGAGCGTTTGTACAGTTTGGATTCACTGGAACATACACGTAGTCGCATTTACTTTGCTTCAATGCAATATGTAGACTAAAATTTTAACACAAAAATGCCGAAATTTTGCGTAATTAGGCGTTTAAAACCGAACAACGCAAATAGTTGGACTTTTATTGCTTTTGTATACAGCGGGATTTATCTTTGCGGTAAAGGGTAAAAACAAAACACTAATGGGAGTGAAAATGAAAAAACACCTGAAATCCTTTGCCGGCATTTTGGCATCTGCCGCATGCCTTGGCGCATTCGCGACCACCACATCGATGGCTGCAGAAACCTACGCGGGAACCTTCTTTGACGAAAACGGAGCCTATTACGGTCCGGATTGCGACAAGGATAAAAACTATTCCGGTGCCTATTATACGGGTAATTACGAAAGCCCGTTCAAGAAGATTTTGGGCAAGACTGACGCCGAAATTCAGGAAAAGATGGATGCCCTTTGGAATCATTACTTTAAGGGTGATGATAATTCCAAGGTTTATTATGACAAGGGTAGCGAAGCCTACATCAAGGACATCAACAACAACGATGTCCGTTCCGAAGGCATGTCTTACGGCATGATGATTGCCGTGCAGACGGGTCACAAAGAAGAATTCGACAAGCTCTGGAACTGGGCGAAGAACCACATGTGGCACAAAAGTGGCGGCTGGGACGGCTATTTCGCATGGCAGCGTAACGACAGCGGTACTGGTGGCGATGACAACTGCGCACCTGATGGCGAAATGTACTTTATGATGTCTTTGCTTTTCGCAGCCAACCGCTGGAACGACAGCAAGTACATGGAAGATGCCCAGTACATCTTGAAAAAGATGTGGGACAACGGCCAGCATAGCCTTTTCAACCCGCAACACTATGTGATTACATTCCAGCCGCAGGGTAACGAAAACAACTTCTCCGACCCGTCTTACGACTTGCCGGCATACGTTGACCTTTTCGCCCGCTGGTCCACCTCCAATCAGGACAAGTGGAGCAAGGCTGCAAAGGCAACCCGCGATCACTTGTACAAGTCCTCTAACACGAAGTCCGGCTTGTTCAGCGATTACAACAACTTTGACGGTACTCCGCACGGTGTGAGCTACAATGCCCATGCAGAACAGTACATGTACGATGCCATGCGCTGTGCCATGAACTTCGGTATGGACTACTATCTGTTCGGTGTTGATTCTGCTCGTCAAGAAGAAATGGCCCGCCGCATTATCGATTTCTTTGAAAAGGATGGCTACAAGCACGCCCGCTTTAACTGGGATGGCTCTAATCCGCAGGAACAGTATACGCAGGGCGAAGCTGGTGCAAATGCCGTTGCGGCCATGGCTTTGATTAATGATTCCAAGTACGATGCCGCCGTCAAGAAAAACTTGGAGTTGGCATGGGATACCAAGTTCATGACCGGTCAGTACCGCTACTACGATGGCCTGGTGCATTACCTTGCCATGCTCCACTTGAGCGGCACCTTCAAGATTTGGAAGCCGAAGCCGAATGTCGAATCTGAAGAAAAGACCATTAACGAAACCGAAATCAACGGCGTGACCTATAACGACGGCGACAAGGTGGATTACTTCGAAGGTTGCAAGCTCTACAAGGCGACCATCAAGGCTGCCGCCCAGACTGGCCCGGGTAATGATTCTACTGTTACCAACCCTGATTCTACCGTTACCAACCCGGATACTACGATTGCAATTCGCACAACGGTTGCCTTGAACAATAATGTTCGCGTGTGGTCCACCAACAGCGCAATCGTTATTGAAAACGCACCGGCAGGCACCAAGTATACGGTCACTGACCTCAACGGTCGCGTGCTGACTGCATCGAAGATTGCAACTTCGACCCAGGAAGTCCGCCTCGCCAAAACGGGCCCGATGCTTGTCATTGTCGGCAACAAGGCATACAAGGTTGTGAAATAGTAAAGCTTCTATTTAAGGCTTGTATATAAAAAGTCCCGGAAGGAAAATCTTCCGGGACTTTTTTGTTGTTTGGGTTGGATTGATGATTATTGCTTAATAGAAAGTTTGTAAATGCTTCGTGTACTTGCCTCGGGTGCATCGATAGCGTGTACGCCCGGGGTGAAGTGCTGTACGGCGCTCTGCCACAAAATACGCCCCTGGTAGTCGAACTGCACGACGCTTGCCTTTAATGCTTTGTCGGTTTGCATGTAGAGTTTGCCGTCTTGCAGGCGAAAGGAGTTGCCGGCAGCCCTCCCGGTAGGCTTGATAGCCGTGTTACTCTCCAAAGCCTTCATTTTGGCGATGCCGGCCTTCCAGGCGTCAACGGCGGCCTGCGAGGTGTTGAGCGCCCAGTCGCCTTCGTTGGCTTCTTTGCTCTGGCTGAACCACATCACCGCGAAAACGCGGGAGAAGTCCGTGACAAAATGCTCGAACATGTCGGTAATCCATTCGGCCTTGTTCCCGCCGAGTTCGGAACTGGAGATTTCGGCGATGAAGAGTGGCTTGTCGATATTCGCGAGAGCGTTGTAGGCCTTCTTGAATACCTGCGTGAAAGTCTGCCAGCTGGACCAGCTCTGGCATTTGCCCCAGTTGTAGCCGTCGATGGAGATGTAGTCGACGTATTCGTCGCCGGGGTAGTTGCCGGTAAGCGTGGAACCCTTTCCTGCGTTCGAGGCGTTAGTGGTCCAGACCCACTTGACGTTTTCGACATTTTCTTCGCGGAAGATTTTCACGATGTGGCGGAATGCTTCGGCCACGTTTGCGTCGGTGTTGCCGGCACCTTCTTTACCCACGCCCCAGTCGTACCAGTCGCCGTTTGCTTCGTGGAGGGGCCTGAGCCAGATTTCTTCACCGTAATTCTTGACGCCCTTGGCGTAATCGCGGATGTATTCGTCGGCCCTGCCGTCGACCAAGTCTTGGGCACCGTATCCGTTAGCCATCCAAGTGACCACCAGTGTGGAGCCGTTTTCCTTGGCGACGTTGGCGTATTCTTCGGTTGCGTTCCAGTCGTTGATGTCGAAAAGTGCAAAGTAGCTGATAAGGTCGAGATGCGTGCCCTGCAAATCCTGGAACGCCTGCACGTTCTGCTGCGTGGGCTGCGGATACTGACCCGGGCCACCGACCCATGCGCCGACCTGGAATGCCATGGCCGCGACAGGTGCGACACACATAGAGAGGAATAGTTTCTTGTTCATATAAACCCCGATAGGCGTTAAACGCCGGTAATGTTGTTTTACGTTTTAAAGATATGTTCGGGATTTTGTGAAAGACGATTTAATTGTTTATATTTGTATTAAAGTGTATCTAGTGTTATAACGGAGGCTCCATGACTGTCGATGAATTTTGCAAGTGGATAGAATCGTCCGGATTCAAGGACGGCGCAAGGCTTCCATCTGTGCGCAAGGTGGCTGCGTCATTGCATGCCTCGACCTTTACGATCTTCCAGGCGTACAAGCGCTTGGTAGAACAAGGGAAAATCTACGGAGAGCACGGTAATGGTTACTTTTGGGGCCAAAAGCCCGAAATCGTGGTAGACGCAAGCGAGCACGAGACCGAACGCCTGGAGCGCCTGCTTTTAGAAGACTGGAAATCCGGCAAGATTTCGGTAGACAGTACGCTACCGTCGATTAAGGACTTGTGCTTAGTTTACAGGACCACATCGGGTTCCATGAGCCGTACCCTTGAAATGCTGCGTGAAAGGGGAGTGCTTGACCGCAAGGGCCGCGGGCGTTACTACTTCAAGAACACAAGGTCGTCTGCGTCCAACTTGAAGGAAATCCTCTTGATTATGCGTTGCAATCCGAACGGGGATTTTAACGGGCTTGGCGAACGTGAACTGACGTTCATGCAGAAGGTGTACGCCGAGGCACGCCGCAACAAACTTAAAGTCAAGGCGCTCGGGTATTATGAAAAAGAGGGCCTTTTTCTAGATGCCGCCGGAAACCGGGTTCGGCTGGAGGACTGTGGCGAATACTTCGGTGCCGTCGTTTCGACCATGCTGGTGTTCAACATCAACAAACTCTTTGCCCTGCTTGCCTGCACGCGGTTCCCTATTTCGGTGTGGTGGGAGCACCCGCTGTATGACATTCCCCGCGCGTTGAAAAAAGAAAAGCGCTACGCGTTCTTCAATTTGGCCTTTGGCGATTTCCCGGGGCGCGCGGTGGGGCATTTCTTGAAAGAAAAGGGAATGGAACGTGTCGCCTTTATTTCGCCTTACCACATGAGCATGTGGTCGAGGGACCGCCTGAAAGGGCTCAAGAAGGTGGGGCTCGATGTAGTCGAGGCGACCGATGCGAGCCATGCGAGCCATTTTGATTTTATGCAGGAGAAGGGGGCGCATGAACATTTTAGCCGTATTTTGCTTAAGCTGGTGAAAGAGATTCCGCCTGTAGATGCGTGGGTCGTGTCTAACGATAGGGTAGGGGTGGAAATTTTGTCGCTTGTGGAGCAGGGTAAGCTCAAACGCCCGCCTTACATGGTATCGTTTGATAATTCTAACGACAGTTACCGCAACCGTCTGGATTCCTTCGAGTTCAGCTTGGATGCCCTTGCCGAACAATCCGTATTCCACCTGGTATCCCCTGGTGTTACTTTGTATAAAAAAGACGATTTTAGGGAACTTTCGGGGCTTGTCGTGGAAAAATAAGCCGGGCGTTACGGGCTGGCGTCTGAAGCCCGCTAGAAGGGGTAGTGAGTAACAGGATGCGAACGAGGGGAAGGCTTTCCCCTTTTTCTTCACATTTTTTCTAACCACTAACCACTAATCACTAACCACTTTTTTATATTTAAGGCACAAAAATTTTCACTTTAACAGAAGGTTAATAAAATGGCTAAAATCGCTAAAGTTTGGGCTCGTCAGATCCTGGATTCCCGTGGCAATCCGTCTCTCGAAGTCGATGTTACTCTTGACAACGGTATCGTTGGTCACGCTGCTGTTCCGAGTGGTGCTTCCACCGGCGAACGCGAAGCTTGCGAACTCCGCGACGGTGACAAGAAGACTTACTGCGGTAAGGGCACTCTCACTGCTGTGAAGAATGTGAACACCAAGATTGCTAAGAAGATCATCGGCATGGATCCGTCCAAGCAGACTGAAGTTGACGACGCCATGATCGCTCTCGACGGCAACCGCATGCTCAAGAACAAGCTCGGTGCAAACGCCATCCTCGGCGTTTCCATGGCTGTTTGCGTTGCTGCCGCTAAGGACGCTGGCCTTCCGCTTTACCAGTACATCGCCAAGCTCCATGGCACCAAGAAGCTCACGCTCCCGTGCCCGATGTGCAACGTGATCAACGGCGGTGCTCACTCCTCCGCTCCGATCGATTTCCAGGAATTCATGATCGCTCCGGTTGGCGCAAAGACTTTCTCCAAGGGCCTCCAGATGGTCACCGAAATCTTCCACGCCCTCAAGGCTGTGTTGAAGAAGGCCGGCTTCGACACCACCGTTGGTGACGAAGGTGGCTTCGCTCCTGGCGTTTCTATCAAGCCGGCTAAGAACAAGTTCGGTTACGAAATCACTGGCGTGATGACCCTCGAAAAGGCTCTCGACGCTTTGAAGGCTGCAACCACCAATGCCGGTTACAAGTTCGGCACTGACATCAAGATCGCTCTTGACGTTGCTTCCTCTGAATTCTGCGACAAGAACACCAAGGCTGGCAAGCCGGAAACCTACACCTTCAAGAAGAGCACCAAGAAGACTGTAAAGTCTGCCGACATGGTGAAGCTCTACGAAAAGCTCATCGACAAGTACTCCATCTTCTCCATTGAAGACGGTCTCGACGAAGCTGACTGGGCTGGCTGGAAGGTCATGACCGACAAGCTCGGCGGCAAGATCAACCTCGTGGGTGACGACCTGTTCGTTACCAACCCGACCATCTTCGACGAAGGCATCAAGGCTGGCATCGCCAACGCTATCCTCATCAAGGTGAACCAGGTGGGTTCTGTGTCCGAAACTCTCGCTGCTATCAAGCGCGCTCAGAACGAAGGCTATGCTCCGATCGTTTCTCACCGCTCTGGCGAAACCGAAGACACCTTCATTGCTGACCTCGCCGTCGGTACCGCCGCTGGCCAGATCAAGACCGGTTCTCTCTCCCGTACGGACCGCGTTTGCAAGTACAACCGCTTGCTCCGCATCGAAGAAGAACTCGGCAAGGCTGCCGTGTACGCCGGTGACCCGCGCAAGGCTTGCAAGGCCCCTGCTAAGAAGGCCGCTTGCAAGAAGTGCTGCAAGAAGTAATTTCTTAAACCAATAGAATTTACTAAGAGAAACCGTTCCTGGTTAACGACCGGGGCGGTTTTTCTTTTGTATGTAACGAGCGTTAGTTTGTGCAAAATACGAAAAAATGGGTTTGTTTCTAGTGAGTGTAAATTTCCGTAAACATCAATAGCCGCAAGGACTGCCGCCTTGCGCTTAAAAGCACGATTGTAAACACTATTTTTGAAAATCGAAGGAACAAACAAATCTTTTAAATCTATATTACGAGAGAATTTTTTCACATAAAGCTTATTACAGCTCATAAAAGAGGACACACATGATTGGACTTAAATCGATTGCCAGGACGGCGCTTGCGCTCTCGGCATCCGGTGCACTCCTTTCGGGTTGCGGCGACGCTTCTTCGGAAGGTGATCTGGGTGGTGCGCTTCCCCGTCAACAGACGCTATACTTGTCGGGCCAGCAGAACGACGCTCCGGGTTCCTTTAACCCGCTAGCCGAAAGCTGGATGGCTTCCTGGCCGGTGGGCGGACGTTTCAACCTGATGTACGAACCGCTCATCACGTACAACTCCCTGAATGGTAAGATTGAACCCCTTCTGGGTACCTTGGTCGAGGAACTCTCCAATAACGACTCTATCGTTGTGGACTTGAACCCCGCCGCCAAGTGGAGCGATGGCAAGCCGGTGACCTCCGTGGACGTGACTTTCATGTTCCTGCGCGGTTCCATCAACTCTACCGAACAGATTTCTGCAATCCATATCGACTCCTTGAAGGGTGCCGATGGCGTCATTACCGAACGTCTTTCGTTCATGGTTGCTAAAGACAAGCGTAACAACCCGTTGACCGTGCGCGACATGTTGCAGGCAACGCGTATCGCTCCGTCTCACGTGTTTGAACCGCTGATCAAGGAAAAGGGCCTCGACGAAACGAAGAAGCTCCCGATGGATCAGAACCCGGTCGTTTCCGGTCCGTACAACCTGCGTAGTGCCGACCCGAACAAGATTATTCTTGAACGCCGCGACGACTACTGGGGCAATGCCGCCCTTCATGACGGAAAGCTCCCGGCTCCGAAGTTCATTGTTCACCCGATTTACAAGAACAACGAACACAACACGATTGCTATGCGTGAAGGCAACCTCGATGCCTCCCAGAGCTTCATTCCGCGTATTGCCCGTAAGGCTTCGGCCGGCGTCCACACCTGGTGGAACGAACCGCCTTACTTCCGCCCGGGTGCAATGCCCATGCTCGTGATCAACACCCTTAAGGAACCCCTGAACGACAAGCGCTTCCGTCGTGCTCTTGCAACTGCAATTGACTACAACGCGCTCCGCCAGTTCGCTGTTTCCAACTACACCTCTACCCTGAAGGCCGGCCTCATTATGCCGACGGACCTCGAAGGCAAGTACATTGTCGACGAAGACCTCGACAAGTATGGCGTGAACCTCCGCATCAGCGATGAAGCCGAACGCCTCGCTGCCGTGAAGCAGATCCTTTCCGAAGCTGGCTTCAAGTCCGTGTTTAATGACGACGGTACCTTGGACCACATGGAAAATGCCAAGGGCGAGCGTCTCCCGACTCTCTACATCACTAGCCCGAACGGCTGGACTGACTGGGAAGCCATGGTGACGATCGCTGTCGAAGGTATGCGCAAGGCCGGTATCGATATTCGCGAAGGCTTCGTGGACGGCGGTTCTTACTGGCCGGCTATGGGTCTTGGCAACTTTGACCTCGTGATGCACAAGCCTGTTGCTGACGTGACTCCGTCTCTTCCGTGGAGCCGCTTCAACGAAATCATGGCAAGCCGCGACTGGCAGCCGCTTGGCGCCTGGGCCGGTGTGAACATCGGTCGTTACAACCAGCCGGGTACCGAAGGCTTCCGCCCCGAAGTCGACCAACTGTTGTCTGCTATACCTCTGATGACAGACTCTGTCGAAATCGCAAAGGCTTACCGCGAACTCAACAAGATCTTCATGGAAGACCAGCCCTCTATTCCGCTGGTTTACCTGCCTGAACAGTTCTACGAATTCAGCGACCGCGTGTGGACGAACTGGCCCACCGCCGAAAACCCGTACGCTCCGGCTCAGCTGCCGTGGGTGGCTTCGGGCACCAAGATCCTCTGGAACTTAAAGCTTGCTAAATAAAGGTTAAAGGAATACAAATGCTTAAACAATATCCTATGCTACGCTATGTCCTGCAGAAGGGGTTCTGGTATCTCCTGACCTTCGTTTTTGCAGTGGCATTGAACTTCGCCTTGCCGCGTCTTGGCGATAACAACCCGGTCGACATTATCATGGGTCAGGCCGGTAAGGGTCTTTCTCCGACTGAAGCCCAGAAGAAGAAAGCCGAACTCCTGGTGTCCTTCGGTATGGCCGAACTCGACGATCAGGGCAACGTGATTTATGAACCGGAAGTCGACGAAAATGGCCAAATGGTTACCCGCAAGGTGCCCAAGCTCGACGATGCTGGCAATCCGGTTCTCGTGACTGTGAAGGAAGTCAACGAAGACGGCACCCCGAAGATGGTGGATCGCCAGAAGGTTGACGCCGAAGGTAAGCCGGTCTTCGAAGAAAAGCCCGTGCTCGACGCCAAGGGCAAGCCCGTAATGGAAAAGAAGGGCAAGAAGAAGGTCGCCAAGGTTGAACAGGTCGCTGTCATGGAACAGGTTCAGGCTGAACGCCAGGACACCGTGATGGTTGACGAAGTCGTCCTCAAGACCGACCCGAAGCTCAGCTCCGCATTCTCCCAGTTCCTCCGTTACATTGCCAACGTGTTCAAGGGTGACCTCGGTCTCTCTTACCAGAACAACGAACCGGTGACCAATGTAATCAAGAAGTCGCTGCCGTGGACGCTCCTCATCCAGGCTCCGACCATTTTGCTCGGCTGGATTATCGGTAACTTGCTCGGTGCCTTCGCTGCTTACAAGCGTGGCATCTTCGACAAGGTGTTCTTCCCCTGCGCCATGTTCCTGAACGGTGTGCCGTACTTCGTGTTCGGTATGCTCCTGGTGGCCATGTTCTCCATCACGCTCGGCTGGTTCCCGGCTATGGGTGCTTACAGTTCCGACATTCCGGAACTCACCTTCTCCTGGACCTGCATCAAGAGCGTCGCTTGGTACTACATCCTCCCGTTCTTCAGCTGCTTCCCGATTCTTCTTTCGGGTCAGGCAACGGGTATGCGCTCCATGTCGATTTATGAACTCGGTACTGACTACATGAAGTACGCCAAGTGGCTCGGTCTTCGCGAAGGCAAGATTATCAGCTACGTGTTCCGTAACGCTATGCTTCCGCAGCTCACCGGTCTTGCCCAGTCCCTGGGTGCCATGGTGGGTGGCGCACTCATTACCGAAATGATCTTCTCTTATCCGGGCCTCGGTATGGCAATGCTCAACGCCATCCAGAAGAACGACTACGCAACGATTCAGGGTTGTACGCTCATGATTTCGACCTGCGTGCTCGTGGCTAACTACGCCGTTGACGTGCTCATCGCCGTGTTCGATCCGCGCGTGAAGGCCGGTCTCCAAATGGGAGGTAAGTAATTATGTTGAAACTCTTAAGAAACCTTCTCAAGTCTCCGATGTTCGTCATCGGTATCTCGATCTTCGTGCTCACGCTCCTGATCGCACTCTTTGGACCGATCTTCTACAGCGTCGATACTCACGCCCGTGACATTCTCGCTGGTCCGTATGCAGGTTCTTCTTCTGAACACCTGCTCGGTACTGACCACTTGGGTCGTGACTATGTGTCCCTGTTGATCGCTGGCCTCCGCAGCTCTCTCTATGTGGGCTTTGTGGCCGGTATCATCGCTACCACGATCGGTGTGCTTATCGGTCTGTTCGGCGGTTTCCGCGGCGGTTGGATTGACGAAGTCCTGAACATGTTCACGAACCTCTTTATCGTGATTCCGCAGTTCGTGATTCTCGTGCTCATCAGCTCTGCCGTGAAGGACGGTCGTTCTCTCACCTTGATCGGCCTCATCATCGGTCTTACCGCATGGAGCTGGTCTGCTCGTGCAGTGCGTGCCCAGGCATCTTCCCTGCGTAGCCGCGACCACATCGCTCTCGCTCGCATCAACGGTGCATCCACGCTCACGATCGTGATCAAGCATGTGCTTCCGTACTTGCTCTCTTACGTGTTCATGGTGTTCATCATGCAGGTGGGTTCGGGCATTCTTTCCGAAGCTTCTATCTCCATGATTGGCCTTGGCCCTGTCGATACGACTAGCCTCGGTATCATCCTGAACCAGGCAAAGGACAACGGCGCTCTTGCCGACTCCATCTGGATTGCCTTCATTCCGGCAACCTTGGTGGTGACCCTTACGGTGTTTGCCCTTTACCTCATCAATACTTCTATGGAAGGCGTCTTTAACCCGCGTCTGCGCAAATAAGAGGTAACGAAATGTCTGAAAATGTATTTGAAGTAGAAAATCTCGGCCTCTATTACCTTGGCCGTTTCGGCGACAAGACCCATGCCGTGACGGATGTTTCCTTCTCTATGAAGAAGGGTGAAATCCTCGGTATCGCAGGTGAATCTGGTTGCGGTAAGTCCACCTTGGTGTCCGGCCTTATGGGCATGTGCATTCCGCCGCTTTACCCCGAAAAGGGTGACGTGCGTGTTCGTGTGGGTGACCACATGGAATCCCTGATGCACCGCAAGCTCGAAGATGTTCGTGCCAACGTGCTCGCTCAGCAGGTTTCCATGATTCCGCAGGGTGCATTCAACGCCCTGAACCCGGTGCGTAAAATCAAGGACATCGCAGCCGACGTGATCGCCGCCCACCAGCAGCCGGGCAAGAAGCTCGACAGCAAGGAAATCTACGACCGTCTTTGCGAACGTTTTGACTTGTTCGGCATGGACACCAAGCGCGTGCTGAACTCCTACCCGATTCAGCTCACCGCCGGTGAACGCCAGCGTTCCGTGATCGGTATTTCTACGCTTCTCAACCCGCAGATGGTGATCGCTGACGAACCGACTTCCGCTCTGGACGTTTCTACCCAGAAGGAAGTGATCAAGATGATCTTTGATCTTTTGGACAAGGGCATCTTCTCTACCATGATCTTCATTACTCACGAACTTCCGCTCCTGTACCACGTGGCCGACAATATCGCCATCATGTACGCCGGCGAAATCGTGGAATACGGTACGGCTGACCAGGTCGTTAAGGACCCGCGTCACCCCTATACGCAGGCTTTGATGGGCGCTATGCTTTCTACCGAAGCTTCTCAGCGTACCCGTCATCCGGTGGCTATCGAAGGTGCTCCTCCGAGCCTCAAGAACAAGATTGTGGGTTGCCGCTTTGCACCGCGTTGCAAGAAGGCATGCCCCGACTGCAAGAAGAATACCCAGAACATCCGCATTGTAGGCGACCGTCAAGTGAGGTGCGATTATGCTGTCTGATAAACCCATTGTATTTTCCGCTAAGCGCATCAGCAAGGACTTTGGTGCCGGTAAGACCCTGAAGACCGCCGTGAAGGATGTGTCCTTCGACATCTATGACGAAGAATTCATCTCCATCGTGGGTGGTTCGGGTTGCGGCAAGTCCGTGCTCGCAAAGATCATGCTCGGTCTTTACAAGCCGACTCGCGGCCAGTTCCTGTATCGCGACAAGCCCATCAAGAACCTGAAGGCTCACTGGAACGAAGTGCAGTCCGTGTTCCAGGATCCGTTCGGCTGTTTCAACCAGTTCTTTACTATCCGTAGCCAGCTGGAAGACGCCCTGAACATCCTCAAGGACAAGCCCTCCAAGGAAGAAGTCCGCCGCCGCGTGGACGAAGGCCTGATGGCTGTGAACGTGAAGCCCGAAGATATCGAAGGCAAGTACCCGTTTGAACTTTCCGGCGGTCAGATGCAGCGTATGCTTTTGGCCCGTATCTTCGCGCTCCGTCCGAAGGTCTTGATCGCTGACGAAGCCACCTCCATGGTGGACGCCTGCGTGCGTGCCAACATCCTCGATTACTTGCGTAAGTTGAAAGACGAACTCAAGATGACCGTGGTGTTCGTGACTCACGATATCGGTCTTGCAAACTACGTTTCTGACCGTATCTTCATTATGCACGACGGTAAGATCGTGAACCAGGGTACTCCGGAAGAAGTGCTCGACAACACGACCGAACCGCACACGCTAAAGCTGCTTGACGATATCCCGGAAGTCCACAAGACCGAATGGATCAAGAACAGCCATCGCTCTAAGAAAGGCTAAACGCTATTGCGAGGCGCCGTAAGGCGACAGCGCAATCTTTGAAAACCCGACTCCGTAAGGAGCCGGGTTTCTTTCTTTTTGGGAGATTTCTGCGTTTTTGTACTAAAAATTATCGTTTATTTTGAATGTAGAGTTGCATACAAAAGAGAATTATTTTACCTTGTAGCGAAAAAGAAGGGGTTTATGAGACCGGAAACCATCCAAAAGCGCGAAGACGAATTTTTCTCTAACCTGACCAACTCCGCTGGGGTCAAGTACAAGCTGACCCAGACGACCGATATTGGCCATGGGATAAAGATTTATTCTATCCGCCCGGATTTCACGTCTTACTATTACAACACCAAGACAACAAAGAAAAGTATCTGCCTGCATTTTACGGTCGGCTACATCAAATCAGATACGACAGCCCTTTCCACAAAAGACAATTGTGTTTCGGTGTCCTACGTGGTAGACCGCAGCGGCCGCATTTACGAGATGTTCCCGGATACCGAATGGAGCTATCATTTGGGTAGCGGCGCCGTTGGCGGAAATGGTGCCATGTCAAAGCAGTCCATTGGCATCGAGATTTCCAATTACGGCCCCTTGAAGCTTTCCGGCGAAAACCTCGTGGACGCCTACAAGAACGAGTACTGCAAAGTATCCGAGACACAGTTCTACGACAAGCTGAACTACAGGGGCTATGATTATTTTGCCTCCATGACAGAGGTTCAAATCTCTGCGACGGCAGCCCTTATCAAGTACCTTGGCAGAAAGCATGACATTCCTATGAACTTTATGCCTAGCGACGCCCCGTTTGCAAATAATGCCGAGGCGTTGGCATTCAAGGGCGTGTTCTACCATACCAACGTACGAAAGGACAAGTTTGACTGGCCCTTTGGCCCGTCGCTAAAGTCGATTATTGCGGCTTGCACCAATGTGCTCCCGCAGGCAGAAGAGGCTAAGGCTGACGCGACCAAGACCGCAGCACCCTCGGAAGCCACGAAGGTTGCCGAGCCCGCCCAGAAGCCCGCTGAAGCGTCAATGCCTGTTGAAACCCCGAAGGCCGAAGTCAAGGCTCCCGAAGTCAAGAAGTCTCCCGAAATTAAACCCGCCGCAAAACAGCAAGCGAGCAAGCCCAAAACCACCCCGGTAAAGGCGCCTTCGCTTCTTGGAAGCATTATTTCGTTGCTCCTCCAATTGCTTGGCGGCAAGAAACGTTAACCCCCAAATAGGAAGAAGAAAACATGGCAACAGAAACACAAGTGCCGGCTACACCGGATTCTGCCGACAAGGCAAACGCCAAGCTCAACAAGATGGAGCTGATGAAGAAATTCAAGCAGCACAGGGATAGCGTGAACAAGGCTATCTTGGACTTGCAAAAGGATTCTTTGACGCTCTCGAAGGACCTGGAAATTTGCAATGCCAAGGCCGGCGAATTGCAGGTGAACTTGCAGCACCTGCAGGGCGCAAATGACTCGCTGAATAACGAAGTGGCCAAGTTGCAGACCGAATTGCAGGAAGCAATCAAGCAGCAGTCTCCTGTTGCCGCCCTTGCTTCGCCGAGCGGCTGCGCCGTTCTGATTGTTCTGATTATCGCTATCACGGCGATTGCTCTCAAGAAGGGCTTCTCCATCGCCAAGGGCGACACGAAGCTTTCTGTCGGCGGTGACGACAAGAAAGAAGAGTAATCGTCAAAATTAATGTATTAAAAAGCCTCTCCTGTTGGAGAGGTTTTTCTTATAAAAAAAGAGCCCGCGAATGCGGACTCCTTTAAAAGCGTTTTAGGCTCGATTACATGAACCAGTAGGTTGCACCGATGGACACCTGCATGTTCTGCACATCGACTTCGACGGAGCCCAGGGGACCCATGTCGATATCGTCGTAGAGGTTGGTGAGGCCCATGGCGAAGCGGAAGTTCACGTCGAGGTTCGGCATCACGGAGTAGCCGAGGCCGAAAGCGAGACCGAATTCGAGAGTGTTGGTCTCGTTGCCGATCATGGGACCTGCGCTAGCGTCCATATCCATGTCAAAATCGCTCATGCTAAAGTCGTAGCCACTCATGTCTACTTCAGCGTCGCCTTCGTCAGAGTCGGCGTCGTCGCTGAGGATGAAGCCGATGGTCGGACCTGCTTCCACATAGAGACCGGCAACCGGGCTGATGCGGGCGAGAACCGGGATATTCAGGACCCAGAAGGAGAGGGTGCCATCGTCATCGGAGATGCGGCGGAAATCGATACCGACTTCGGGAACGACTGCGAACATTTCGTTGACGTTATACTTGGCGGCGACACCGGCGTTGAAGCCGACACCCCAAGGAACGTCATCGGTGTTGTCACCCTTGAGGGTGCTCATAGTACCAGCAATGCGTCCACCGACATGAACCTGAGCGAAAGAAAGGCCAGTTGCAAGCAGAACAGCAGCAACGATGAGAGATAACTTTTTCATTTGTTTTCCTCTTGATTTAAGGTTAGTAACTGAAATATAACAAAAAGTTTACGAAAGCGGAAGATTTTTTTTTAGAAAAATTCATTTATTTGTATTTGTTAATTTGGTTGCTGTATTTAGTGTGTAATACCGTGTAAATCCCTTTTTGGTTTCCCCTGAAAACACAAATTGACCGGATTTGCCCACTTTTGGGGGTGGTTTTTAGGTATATTCTAGGTATGAATTTCTCAAAAAGCGCATTTTTAGCAGGTGCGGCTTCTGTAGCCGTGTCTTTTTCGTCTGCTTTTGCAGGTCCCCTTGTAAACCAGCTGGGTTTTGCCCCCGATGCTGAAAAGATTGTCGTTTACCCCGGTAGCGATGCCAACGGGCTCGAAGTTCGTGATCTCAACGGAAAGACGGTCTTGAAACTCAAGGCCCCCATGGTCTACGACTGGGAATACAGTGGCGAAGAAGTGCAGACTTTTGATATTTCTGCCGTCAAGAAACCCGGCACCTACCGCCTTTTCCGCGGCAAGGAATATGTGGGTACTCCCATCGTAGTGGGAAAGAACGTCTATAATGATTTGGTAAAGGCTAGCCTCAAGTGGTTCTACTACCAGCGCGCCAGCATGTCGCTGGAACCCCAGTATGCGGGCAAGTGGGCTCGCGCTGCAGGCCACAAAGACAATCGCGTTATCGTTTACGGCACCGACAAAGTGACTGGCGGTAAGGGCAACGGTCAGGTAATCAAGTCCGACCGCGGCTGGTACGATGCCGGTGACTACGGCAAGTACATTGTGAATTCGGGCATTACCGTGTTCACCTTATTGCAGGCTTACGAGAATTTCCCGAAGTATCTGGATTCCCTGACCTGGAACATTCCGCGGGAATTTGCGAAATATCCTGAAATCCTGGAAGAAGTCCGTTACAATCTGGACTGGATGCTGACCATGCAGGACAAGGACGGCGGCGTTTACCACAAGGTGACTACGCTTAAGTTCGGCGGAAGCGTATTGCCCGAAAACGATCGCGACGCCCGTTATGCAATTCTCAAGAATGTAACAGCAACGCTCGACTTTGCGGCCGTGATGGCCCAGGCAAGCGTTGTTTACAAGAATATCGACAAGGCTTATTCCGACAAGATACTCAAGGCTGCCGAAGATGCCTACGCATGGGCCAAGATGCATCCGCAGCAGTTCTACAAGCAGCCTGCCGACGTGCAGACGGGCAACTACATGCACGACGGCGAAGACGGCAAGGATGAATTCCGCTGGGCCGCCGCAGAACTTTTCCGCGCCACCAAGAAGCCGTATTACCAGGATGACTTGAAGAACAACCTCTTCACACCCGATGGTGCCTGGTGGGGCAACGTGAACATGCTCGCCGCTTTCCGCGTGGCACTGGATTCTGCTGACTTCGACAAGGAAATTGTTGCTGCCGCCAAGAAGACTGTGCTCACCGAAGCCAACAACCTTCGCACTGTAGGTGACACGAGCGCCTACCGCCTGCCCGCATTCCCGTGGAGCTGGAACTGGGGCTCTAATAGTGCCATGGCAAACAATGGTATGGTGCTGGTGCATGCTTACCTGCTCACCAAAGACAAGAGTTACTTGGATGGTGCGCAGCAGTGCCTCGACTACTTGCTCGGTAAGAACCCGCAGGACATGACTTATGTGACCGGTTTCGGTTACAGGAGCCCGCGTAACCCGCATCATCGCCCGAGTGAATCCGACATGGTCGATGACCCGGTGCCGGGAATGCTCGTGGGTGGTCCGCACCTCGGCAAGCAGGACATCAACCTGGACGGCAAGGAAAATTGGAAGTGCCCGAACTATGCCGCTGCCGACAAGCCGGCTCTCGCTTATATCGATAACCGCTGCAGCTACGCGACCAATGAAGTGGCCATCAACTGGAATGCTCCGCTGGCTTACCTCGCTGCCGCCCTCGAAGCGATTTATAATAAGTAGTTTTTGAGTTTCATAGGTCACAGGTTTTAGTTTTTTTCATTGATTTCTTAAACCTGCCCCCCGAATAATATATATTACGGATATGGCTTGATGCCGTATCCGTTTTTTGTGAAGGGGGCTCCATGAAGAAGTTTGTTATTTGGGCGATTGCCGCGGTACTTTTGCATGCGCCAGTTTTTGCCGTGGGCCTAGTAAAACAGTCAATCGATACGACCGATGCGATGGCGACTCTCGGCAATTATGATCGCGGATTCTATACACCGCAGGTGTTGCATTTGAAACCTTCGGGCAGCAAGCCAATTGAAAAGCCGTATGGCAAGCTGTTGCACTTGCGTGCGGAAATTTCGGAATTCAGCAGCAACGCATGGCTTTCGATTGACACGACCGGCGGAAAGCGCGATACGGTGCGCGGCGTGAGCCAGGACCTGACCGAAGACGCCCTGAATGTTTTGCAGACAACGTTTGACAACATTCGCAAAAATAACGGCTACGTGATTGTGCGCATCTGTTACGATCCGTGGTACAACGGACGCAGTAATGTGACTCCCGAACACAAGTGGGTAATGCGTCATGTGGAACAGCTCGCTCCTGTGCTCTCGAAGAATACCGACGTTATCGTGGCGCTCGAGATGGGAATGCACGGTGCCTACGGCGAGATGCACAGCGACACGAACATCACCTACGACCGCATTGCCGAGGCGACGAACCTGATGCTGCGCAGTACGCCGCCCGAACTCAAGATTCTCACGCGCACGGGAAACTATTCAGCGAAGGTGCTGGGCTTTGACAACTGGGGCGTCGACTTCCATATCGACGGCGATAAATTCAAAGAAATCGCGAAGGCGAAGGGCGACACCATGTACCGTGTGGGAATGTTCAACGACGGCTATTTAGGAACGCAGTACGATTACGGCACTTGGGGCGCGGATTGTGCGACGTCTATCTGCCGCGAAGAAGGGGTGGCCTGGCTCGAAAAGTACAGCATCAACACGCCTTACGGCGGCGAGGCGCTTACGACAGCAGAAAATTATCAGGTCATCAATACACCAGAGTTCTTGGCATACGAAGGCTTCCGCACGCATACGAGCTACCTGAACATTCAGTGGAACAACAAGCTGATTGACAGTTGGAAAAAGACTCCGTTCAAGCAGAAGGATTTCGATTATGACCCAGCGCGAGTCGATTCGCTTTCGGGTTTCAAGTACATCAATGACCACTTGGGCTATCGTTTTGTACTGCGCGAATCGTGGATGAGCGATACCGTAGGGGACGACGGAATTTTACGTGCGAAACTCCGCATTCAGAACGTGGGCTTTGGCAATTTGACATGGAATGCACCGGTGAGGCTTGCCATTTTAACAGACCTGGAAGGTACCGGTTTGTTGGAGTGCCCTATGCCGACTTATTACGACCTGCCGGACATTGATTCCCGTGATATCCATAGCCGAACTATATTGATTGCAGGTGGCGATACTGTGATGACGTTCGACGGAAATAACGAAATTGAAATTTTGACCAAATTAAATATACGAGGCAAAGGACGTTACCAAGTGTTCTTGAAGGTGGGCGAGGTTCAATTTGCCAACAGTAAGCGTGTGGGTGGCGGAACATGTGGCGACGAGCAGCCTGCCGCCTATTTGGGCAAAATCTACTATGACGAAAATGTCAAATCATCGATTCCGCGCGCCCTCCCAGCTGCGGCACAAAAGAAGAACGCCCCCTTCGTGCAGAGGGAACGCCTCAATGCAATTATCCGCGATGGCAACAAGCGCTACCGCGCCAATGGTGCGACTAGCCGTTAACGAGTTTCACGAATTCGCGGCACACGGCTTCGGGATCGCTCTTGCCGAAGATGGCGGAGCCTACCACGAAGATGTTTGCGCCGGCTTCCTTGCAGGCGAGGATGTTGTCGAGCTTGACGCCGCCGTCAATCTGGATGTTGAGTTCCGGCTTGAGGGCGCGGAGTTCGCGAATCTTGTCAAGGCAATAGGGAATCAGGCTCTGGCCGCCGAATCCCGGGTTCACCGACATAATCAAGACCATGTCCACGATGTCGAGCACGTACTTGATGCTTTCGAGCGGGGTTGCCGGGTTGATGGCCACGGCGGGCTTCACGCCGAGTTCGGCAATCTGGTGCAGCAGACGGTCCAGGTGGTTCGTGGTTTCGGCGTGCACGCTGATGAGGCTTGCGCCGGCTTTTGCAAATTCGCCCACGTAGTTCTCGGGGTTTTCGATCATCAGGTGGCAATCAAGCGGGAGCTTGGTTCCCTTGCCCACGCAAGCCGAGATGCCCGGGCCAAAGCTGATATTTGGGACAAAGTGTCCGTCCATGATGTCGAGGTGAACAAGGCCGGCGCCACCGTTTTCGATAGCCTTGAGGCCGTTGCCGAGTTCGAGGAAATTTGCGTTCAACACGCTAGGGGCGATAATTTGCTTGAGCATGGCCCAAATATAGCAAAACTAGACAGGTTGAAAAAAATTTACTATTATTGGCGCCAAACAAAGCAAGGAGATCAACAATGTCTAAAGGAACAAAAACTGTAGTTGCCAAGGCCGCCGCCAAGAAGGTTGCCGCTAAGGCTGCTCCGAAGGCCGCCGCTAAGCCGGCTGCCGAAAAGAAGGCCCCGGCCAAGAAGACCGCTGCTAAGCCGGCCGCTGAAAAGAAGACTGCCGCCAAGCCGGCTGCCAAGAAGGCTGCTCCGAAGGCTGCCGCTAAGCCCGCTGCCGAAAAGAAGGCTCCCGCTAGCGCTGCCAAGAAGACCGCTGCTAAGGCTCCCAAGAAGGTGACGGTTGTGTTCGAAGCCAACTGCCCGCTCGCAACGACCGTGTCTGTCGCAGGTTCCTTCAACAACTGGGCTGTCGACAAGGACATGCTCAAGAAGGACAAGAAGACTGGTCTTTGGACTGGCAAGATCACCCTCGATGCTGGCGATTACGAATACAAGTTCGTTTGTGATGGCCAGTACTGGGACGAAGGCGACAACAAGGTCAAGCACGTCTAATCCCTTTTTTTGGTTAGTTTATCGGAAGGTTCCAGGCGACTGGGACCTTTTTTTATTTTTTTAAGGTATCTTTATGGCAAATGAAAAAAATGATTGCCGTTATTTTGTTTGCTTTATGCTCGATTGCGTTTTCTCAACCCTGTGAGCGGACCGATCGAGTATCTGGGGAATGCGCTAGTGATACGCTTTCTGTCGCGGTTTCCGACAGTGCCTTGTACTACGAAGAAATGTCTGCCAAGCTGAAAACCGAAGGCGAACAATTGTTGGAAGACTATGTTGACGACATTGTTGCCGGCGTATTTTTGGGAACTCTCGGTGCTGTCGGAACCATATGGAGCGTTAGCGCTTCTTCAGGCGCTTCCTTAGAGGGTGGTGGCGTTTTAGTCGTGTTTATCATGGCTCCTAGCGCGTGCCTCTTGATGGGCGGTGTTTTCGGTGTCGCTGGCGGCATAGGGAAGGGTATCAGAGGAAACAGGATGCTGGAACAGTCCGAAGAGTACAAGAATTCGGCAGAAAGATTCCGGACAAAGTCGCAGCAGGTAAAAGTGGATTTTGTTCCGTTGCTCAATCCGCTGACCAAAACGGTGGGCATGGATTTAGCGCTTAAGTTTTAAAGATTGAACGCAGGTATGAACGCCTGCGTTTTTCATTTTGTGTAAAGCCGGCGCGAACTTCGCACTCCGTATTTCGCTTGTCCTAAGCAATGTGGCGTTAAAGCTCATCCGTGCGGCTCTGCACCTCACGCCCATTTTCTAAATTTTACCCCCGTATGGCAAACTATTCTATTCCTCAAGACGTTTTTGTGAAGGCTGCCGATCAGTACGGCACTCCGCTCTGGATTTATGACCGCGCTACGATTGAAAAGTGCGTGAAGGATGTCCAGGTATTTGACACCGTTCGCTTTGCTCAGAAGGCATGCCCGAACCTTTCCGTGGTTTCGCTTATCCGTAAGCTTGGCTGCGTCGTTGACGCCGTTTCGGCCGGCGAAATCGTCCGCGCCCTCAAGGCCGGATTCAAGGGCGGCCAGCAGAAGGGCAAGGCTCCCGAAATTGTCTACACCGCAGACATCTTCGACAAGGATGCTCTTGAACTCGTCAAGAAGTACGATATCGCCGTGAACGTGGGCTCTCCGGACATGATCCAGCAGCTCGCTGATTTCGGCGTGAAGTCCGAACTCACCATCCGCGTGAACCCGGGCTTTGGCCACGGTCATTCCCGCAAGACCAACACCGGTGGCGATCTTTCCAAGCACGGCATCTGGCACGAACAGATCAAGGACTGCATCAAGCTCGCTCAGGCTAACGGCATGTGGATCACGGGTTTGCACATGCATATCGGTTCCGGCACGGACTTCGAACACCTCGCACAGGTTTGCGACGCCATGGTCGACGCCAGCCGTCGCCTGGGCTCTCACTTGCGCACCATCAGTGCAGGGGGCGGCCTCCCGATTCCGTATCACGAAGAAGACAAGGGCAACCGCATCGACGTGAACGCTTACTACAAGCTGTGGGACGATGCCCGCAAGCGCATTCAGCAGAGCATCGGCCACGAGGTTCACTTGGAAGTGGAACCGGGTCGTTACCTGGTG
The DNA here is from genome assembly GCF_002210295.1 of Fibrobacter sp. UWB5. Classification (NCBI taxonomy): domain Bacteria; kingdom Pseudomonadati; phylum Fibrobacterota; class Fibrobacteria; order Fibrobacterales; family Fibrobacteraceae; genus Fibrobacter; species Fibrobacter sp. UWB5. Next base: position 88,329 of record NZ_MWQH01000001.1, read on the forward strand.
GCCGAAAGCGGTTACCTGATGGCCGAAATCCGCGCCGTCAAGAAGCAGGGCGACAACCTGTTCTACCTGGTAGACGCCGGCTTTACCGACCTCGTTCGCCCGAGTTTCTACGGTAGCTACCATGCTATTTCGATTATTGCCCGCGACGGTCGCGAACTGAACGAAACGGTGGACGCCGTTGTGGCTGGCCCGCTCTGCGAATCCGGTGACGTGTTCACGCAGGAAGAAGGCGGCTTTGTGGTGACCCGCAAGCTCCCGAAGGCCCAGGTGGGCGACCTCCTGGTTCTGCATGATGCCGGTGCCTACGGTGCCGCCATGAGCAGCAACTACAACAGCCGTCGCTACGCCGCCGAAACCATGTACACCAAGGGTGAACTGAAGGTCGTGCGCGAACGCCAGACTTTTGAACAGCTCATGCAGAACGACCGCATTATCGATCTATAAGCGTCGCATAGCTTCGTTATGATTTTTAGGCTTTCGTCAGAAATGGCGAAAGTCTTTTTCGATACGTAGCCTATTGTATGACGACCTTGAATTTGGGTATCGAATTATTCTATATTTGCCCATAACCAATGGTTCAACCTCAACATCAAGGCGTAAATATGTCTGATCGTTTTATCGTGACCGGAAACTTCACCGATGATCCGTTCGCCATCGACATGGCCCAGTACATCGGCCTCCGTGAAGATATTTCCGACGTGGTCTCCTTGAAGACCTTCGCAAACTCCGAATTCTGCCCCCGCTACATGCTCGACGTGGACGATATGGAACATATCGGCCGTCGCTTGGAAGGCAAGATCGTTTTGATTTGCTCGGTTTCGAACCATGAACGCAGCCGTAACGACTACGCCATGCGTAACTGCATTTTGGCCCGCGCCGCTAAGGACAACGGTGCCGAACAGGTGGTGCTCGTGGAGCCCGATTTGTTCTACAGCGCCCAGGACCGCGGTCCGCACCGCGTCGGTCCGCTCGAAAAGGATCGCCCGGATGTCGACCTCAAGAAGTTCGACGGCCAGGCCTTCACGAGCCTCCTTTACGCCGAACTCCTCAAGAAGTCTGGCGTTGACGCTGTGGTGACCTGCCACAACCACAGCATCAAGGTGCAGAACCTGTTTACTGAAATTTTTGAAGGCAACTTCCACAACCTGATTCCGACCGACGTTTACGCTCACTACATCAAGAGCAGCAACTTCGTTCAGACCGGTAAGGACGGCAACAACCTCGTGATCGTCTCTCCGGACAAGGGCGCACGCCCGTTCATGAACGCTGTGTTCGACGCTCTCCAGCTCCCCGAATGCAAGCGCGTGGTGATGGACAAGGTCCGTACCGGCGAACGTGAAATCAGCATGACCTTCAACCCGGAACTTTCCGACATCAGCATCGAAGAAATCGAAGGCAAGGACGTGATCGTGTTCGACGACATGGTGCGTACCGGTACGACGATCGTGCAGTGCTGCGAACACATCAAGAAGGGCCATCCGAACCGCGTGTGCTTCGGCGTGACTCACTTCCACACCAGTGCCGAAGCCCGTGAAAAGCTCAACAGCCCGGCTATCGACGAAATCCTCACGACTTCGACGCTCCCGGATATTATGAACCGCGACTGCCAGGGTAGGCTCCGCAAGAAGCTCACCGTGCTCAAGCTCGGTAAGTGGATTGCCCGCCACGTGATGCAGATGTACGGCATGGACGATGGCCGCTTCGAAAAGGACTTCTACAAGATCGATATGTCCTCGAAGAACCCGCGTTGGCCGCCCCAGTTTTTTTAATAAGTTCTGTTGCCTCAGCTCGGCGAACATGATAAAATGGAGCAACTTTTTAAATCCCCTGGCGAAATGCCGGGGGGTTTTTTCTATCTCCTTGATATTGATGTATATTTGGTGAGAAGAGTTATACAAGGAGTTCTAATGAAACATCTGAAATATTTAATGCCTGTCGCTGCATTTGCGCTTGTAACCCTTTTCGGTTGCGATAGCGATTCCAACTCTACCGAAGCGAATACCAAATATGAAAATACTAGGTGGTATGCCAATGACGCTGCGGATGCCGATTCCGTAGTAAAGAATTTTGAGGATGCCGCTTCGACGCCGGACAATTCGACGGTGAAAGATGAACCTGCCGAGCAGGATTCTAATCAAGAAACGTATGATGGTTCTACGGGCTTGATTTCGTGCTATTACCAAATGGCCGATGTCTTTAGGACGCGCTCCTGCATCCAGGCGGATGTCGACTATGAAAAATATCTGAAGAAGATGTGCACGACGGAAGCCGAGGGTGCCGACGGGATGGTTGTTTCTGCCACTTTGGGAAACGGATGCCCGTCTGGTGCAACGAAGGTCTGTGTTGATAAGGAAAAAAACACGGCGGTTTCGGCCAAGATTTATTACTATGGTGCTGTGTTTAACACGATGAGCTGTGCCGAACTTCTGGAAGATGGGGATGATGACACCGAAGTAAAGGATGTCACGAACTCCGATAAAGAAAATAGTGACCCAAAACAAACGGTTCCTGTAGATGTTCAGGACGGTGAAACTTTCGCATGCTATGGCGAGGACGTTTGTGGCGTGTTCCCGTTAGACAAGTATAATCGCTCTGAATGCGAAAATGATGGTGGCTCTATTGCGGCAGAGTGCCCGGCAGGTGGAACAAGGTGTGACGGCGTCATCGACGGGGTTCAATATTATGTTTATCCGGGCGCCTTCTTCGATTGCGAAGATATTCGCGATCTTGCAGAATAAGGCAAAGACCGCTCCTTTGTACATGAATGTTTACAAAATGGCGGTGCTTGCTAAAAATGTTGTTTTGTAATACAACAAATGTCAATATTTTGTTTAAAAAAAGCAACCTGTTTGAAAAAAATGGATGTATATTAGGGACTACCTAATTCATTATAAGGAGACAAAATGTTTACTAAAAAAGTTATTCTTCCTGTTGCTGCTCTTGCTATGACCGCTCTCGTGGGTTGCGGTGACGACAGCTCTTCTAGCCCGGCTTCTAAGGAAGCTCCGGCTACCTTGAAGCAATTTTTTGACACAAAGGATGTCGCTTGCTCCGCAACGGACAATATGTGTGCTAAGATTTATATCGAAGAAGATCTGAAGGACACTGTCCAGTGCAATGGTACTTCTTGGGAAATGATGCTTTTCGGTAAGCCGGTTACTGGCTGCGAAAATGCTGCTCCGGCTGCCGAAACTCCGGCTGACCCGGCTGCCGAAACTCCGGCTGATCCGGCTGCCGAAACTCCGGCTGATCCGGCCGCTGAAACTCCGGCTGATCCGGCTGCTGAAACTCCGGCTGACCCGGCCGCCGAAACTCCGGCTGCTGGTGGTGCAACCTGCTACATGGCAAGCGATATTCCGGGTATGGCTGAATGCATTCCGGTTACCCAGGATCAGTGCGCAACGATCGCGGGCGAATGGGTTGAAGCTTGCCCGGTGAACTAATAAAGCTCTGACAACAGGCTGACGGCCTGTTGCTTTAGCTCAACAAATGACTTCCCTGCAGAAGGGGAGTCTTTTTTTGTGGAAACGCTTCTAAAACGTGACGAAAAGTTCCAAAAAGCGATATTGCCGCTCCAGAATAGAGCAAGAAAATTTTTTTTACTAGCGCCGCGTATCCGATTCTTTTTGAATCGGATATATGTTTTCTTTATGGTTTTTAGTTCTATAAGGAGTCCAAATGCTTAACAAAAAAATCATCCTTCCTATTGCCGCCTTTGCAATGGCATCGTTCGTTGCTTGCGGTGATGACAGTTCCTCTTCTGGCACTGCTGCTAGCAGCAATCCCGCTAATAACAGCAATGTTCCGGCAAGTGTTCAAACGCTTGAAGAAGCGATCAATCTTGCTTGTTCTTCGACCGAGAATATGTGCGCCAAGGTATATGTGGAAGAAGATGCCGATACCGTACAGTGCGATGGAACAATCTTTACTCCGATGATGTTGGGCAAACCGGTTGATGGTTGCAAGAATAAGGCTTCGGCAGACACTCCTGCTGATTCGGAAAACAAGACGCCTGCTGCAGAAGAACCTGCTGGCGATGAAAAACAACCCGCTGGCGAAAATCCGGGTGCCGGTAAGGAACCTGCCAATCAGGGTGGCGACGAAGAAACTGTCGACCTGGGTGGTGGCGCCGGTGAAGAAGGTGCTGAACCGGGTGAAGGCAAAGAACCTGCCGGCCCTGGTGCAGGCGAAGAACCCGCCGGCCCTGGCGCTGGTGAAGAACCTGCCGGCCCTGGCGCAGGCGAAGAACCTGCCGGCCCTGGCGCAGGCGAAGAACCCGCCGGTCCGGGTGCAGGTGAAGAACCCGCCGGTCCTGGCGCAGGTGAAGAACCCGCCGGTCCTGGCGCAGGTGAACAACCTGCCGATCAAGGTGCAGGCGAACAACCCGCTGAACAGGGTGCAGGTGAACAATCTGCTGAATAAAAAAGTGTGCAACGAAGACTCCCCTGCATAAGGGGAGTTTTTTATTCGGAAAACGACCCCCCGGAAGGAGGGTCGTTTAGTGTTCGAGGAGTACTAGAATGAAATGTTATATCGCTTGCAGCAGGAGTATCGCGAGCACCTGGCCGCTTAAGATTCGAAGCAACATGGTGAGCGGGTAAACGGAGGCGTAGCCGATGTTCACTGCTTCGCTGTTCGCTTGGCCGTTGGCAAAGGCCAGAGCGGGCGGGTCGGTGGTGGCGCCTGCGAGAACGCCGCAGAGCGAAAGGTAGTTGACTTTGAAAACCAGGTGGCCGACAGTCGCGACGATTGCGAGCGGCACGAAGGTAATGAGTGCTGCAAGTCCCATGTAGTAAACGCCGTCACCGTTCAGGAGCACGTCAAAGAACTTGATGCCTGCATTCAGGCCGACGCAACTTAAGAAGAGCGTGAGGCCGAATTCACGGAGCATGAGGTTTGCGCTGTTGGCCATGAAGAAGTTCAGCGGACCGATTTTACGCTTGCGGCTCAAAAGAATGGCGACAATCAGGGGGCCACCGGCAAGACCGAGCTTGAGCGGGGTCGGCATTCCGGGGATAGCGATAGGAATGCTTCCGACAATGACTCCGAGGAAAATGCCCAAGAAGGCGGGGAGAATTTCGGGGTGGTCAAGAGCGGTGAGCGAATTGCCCAGTTCCTTCTCGGCGGCCTCGATGCCTTCGGCGGTGCCGACGACTCGGAGCTTATCGGCGAACTTGATTCTCAAATCGAGTCGGCCAGTGAACTTGAATCCGCTGCGCACGACGCGGCTGATGTTTACGCCGTAGCGTTCCGCAAGAGCCAAGGAACCGATGGTGCGGCCGAGAATCTTCTTGTTTGTCACGAGAATCGTCTTGACGACAATCTTCTTGTCAGTGTTGCTGGTTTCAAGCGTAATCGGTTTTTCCAGACGCTTGCCGATAATTTTTTCCATGGCGCAAACGGCTTCGGGCATGCCCACAATGTGCAGCTTGTCGCCTTGTTCAATCACCGTCTTTCCGTTCGGGGTAAAAATGCTTTCTCCGCGCAAGAGGCGGGTGACGACGACTCCGCTCGAAATCAGGTTCGGAATGTCCTTGAGCTGGATTCCGTAAAGGTTCTGGTTTTCGACGGTAAGGCTGCAAGATTCAATTTCTTTGCTGTGGGCAGCGATTTCCGCTGTATATTTTTCGGCTGACTTGGCGGGGTCTTGCCTAAAGATGAGGCGCACGAGAATCATGACCAAGATGATTCCGATGACGCCGAACGGATATGCAACAGCGTACCCGATACCCGTGAGGGACGTGTCCACCCCGGCCGCGGCAAAGGCTGAGTTAGCGGCTCCAAGGGAAGGCGTGTTCGTGACAGCGCCACAAAGCATTCCTATGAGTACGGGTACGTTGTTATGCATATCTGTAAAGAAGTACAGGCAGAGCGTTACGATAACGCCGAGCAGCACGATGCTTGTCGAAAGGATGTTCAGTACAAGGCCGTGACGGCGAATGGAATCCATGAATCCGGGTCCCACTTGCATGCCTATGGTGTAGACAAACAGGATCAAGCCGAATTCCTGAATAAAGTGAAGGACGTTCGGCTCGACACGGAGTCCCAGGTGGCCAAGGCCAATGCCCACGAAAAGGGCGCCTGCGCTACCGAGCGCGATTCCCTTGACCTTGATTTTTCCGATCATGAGGCCGAGTGCGGCGGTGAGCGCGATTGCTAATACTTGTTGCCCTACCGAGGGCTTTGCGAATAAATCGATTAGCCAAGTCATTTTATCCCTCCGTCTTTAAATTTACTCTTTTATGCAACGGACCGAGGCGGCAATGTTCTTGTTGAAGTGTTCGTAAGTGATAGTGGAATCGGTGGCGCGGACGAGGTAGGCTCTGGAATCGTCGTAGCTGTCGCTTGTCCAGAAGCTTGCGCTTGCGCCCTTGTCGGCAAATTTTCCGTCATAGTAGCGGAATCCGGCAAATTGCATGTTGAAGGAACTGTTTTCCTTGAGCGTTACCGAAGAGGCGTCGCCAAAGGCCTTCTTGAAATCTTCTTGCGAGGGGAGGGTCCAGCCTTTCGGGCAGAGTCCCGTTGTTGCGGCGTTCCAGGTGTAAAGTCTCCCCATGATTTCGCAGTTGACGTGTTCGTTGCCGTAGCAGACGCTGGAATCGGGGATGTAGGCGGTGATGTTTTCGGCCATCCAGACTTTGCCGCCGAGGTTTGCGGTCTTGTAAGTCTTTTCGGAACAAGAAAGCGTGTTGGAGGCTTCATCGTACTTGCAGGTATTTGCCTGGTCGCAGGCGGTAAACGTGATGGCGGTGCCTAACGTAATGGTGGCAAGTGCGATGGTCTTGAATGTCGGTTTCATAAGTACTCCTTGTTGTTTTTGCGTGCAAATTTAGAACCGGCGATTCATATTGTCTAATAGATTATTTATATTTAATTCATCAATATTTTTGATGAATTGCTTTAGATAAGAAAATTGTATGGAACTCACGCACTTAAAATATTTCTTGGAAGTCGCCCGCACAGAACACGTAACGCAAAGTGCGAAAACCCTATGTATTGTGCAGCCTGCGCTCACGCACGCCCTTCATAAACTTGAAGACGAACTCGGCGTAAAACTCTTCAAGACGCAGGGCCGAAACATCAAATTGACAGAAATCGGGGAATATTTTTATAAGAAAGTGAAACCGCTTTACGAAGATATCGAAGCGCTTCCGGCACAGCTCCGCGCCATGGAAAACGAACAGTCGGCAACCTTGAACTTGAATGTGCTTGCCGCATCGACGTTCGTGACCAATGCCGTTATCTTGTATAAGCAAAACGATCCGGATCTTCGATTCAACCTGGTGCAGAACGAAGAAACGACGCTTTACGACATTTGCGTTCGCACGTATGCAGACTACAAGGCGTCTGCGCAAAAATACGGTTCCGACGACGAAGAAAGTTTTGTCTGTTCCGAAAACATCTTTCTGGCGGTTCCCAATGTGGCACAGTACCGCAAATGCGACAGTATCAGCCTCAAGGAATTGCAAGAGACGAACTTTATCGGGCTTTATGGTTCCAAGCAATTGCGCAATATCTGTAATGAATACTGCGAACGCGTCGGGTTCAAGACGCACATTATTTTTGAAAGCGACAACGCCCTTGCTGTAAAGGACGCTATTGCCAGCGGTATTGGTGTGGGGTTCTGGCCCGAATACTCTTGGGGCCGAGTGAACAACCGACGAATACGTCTATTAAAAATTACAGATGCCGAATTCAAGCGCGATATCGTGATTACGCTTCGCCGAAACAAGCAAGACAACTCGCGTTCCGAAAGATTTTTCAAGTTCTTGACCGGTTTGCTCAAACGGACTGAAAAACGTAAGAAGCCGCATAGGTAATTTTTTACTATATTTGGCTCCCCAATAAAGGTTGATTTGATGTTTGATTTGAATGCATTTTTTGAAGGGATGTCCAAGCCTCTGCTTCGCAATGCCCATGCGAAGGCTTTCGGTCACAAGGGCCTGTTGAACAACGCCCTCATCCAAGATGAAACGCTCGGTTTTTATAACGACAAAGAACGTGTCGCCGCCTTGTTCCAGAAGATGGAACCGTGGCAGCGCCACTGTATGACTTTGATTTACAATAGTGCATCTAGAGGTCTAACTTTTAATGAACTTCGACTGACGGTTCCTGTAAGCAAGTGCCGCGACCTGCAGACTTTCTTGCTCGAAATGTGCCGCGAGTACGTGCTCTGGCGCAGTCCGTCTACAAATACCTCGGTGTATTACGGCTTTGCGAACTTCCTCGGAATTTTTGATGAACCGCTTGTGGAGGCTCCCGCTGTAAAGGGTGCAGACCTGTTCTACCAGAACCTGATTGACTGGCATATTTGCGAGGTGCTCGCCCTGGCCATGACCGGCGACCTCAAGGTCAACAACAGCAATGCGTTGCACCGCCGCAGTTACCAAATTTGCACCGAAGCGTTTACTTCTGCAAGGCGCATCTCCGAAAAGACTGCCGAAAACGAAGTCTCCCTGATTTTCAGTTTCCTTACCGGTAACGGCTGGCTGGAACAGGAAGACGCATGTCTTGTCCCTACGGAAAAGGCTCTTGAATTTATCCGCAAGAACGGCTTCCGCCTGCACCAGGACTTGGTTTCCTGGTGGCTCAAGGAACGTTTCCGCGGCGACCGCAGCCATTGCGTGCGCTTGCTCCGCATGCTCGACAAGCCGCGTACGGCTCTCTTTGCGTCTTCTATTTTCTGGGTGCTGGACCCGACGTTCCGCCTGCAAGAAAAAGATGGCCTGATCGCTTGGGAATACTTGCCGCGTCCGTTGCGCGAACTTTGGCTCTTGGGCCTTGTCCGCTTTACCATGGTGGGCGGCAAGGTGGCCGCAGTCTCGCTTGAACAGGCCGGCCGCGACTGGCTGGAATCTTCGATTGCCTCGGTGCCGGAACAGAACATCTCTTGCTTGCCGAACTTCGAACTGATTGCCTCGACCGGAACTTCGCCACGCGTGCTCTTGATGCTTGCCTGCCTTGCGAAGGTCGAAAACGACGAAGTGTACTTGCGCTTCTCGCTGAACCGCGAAAGCTACCTCCGCGGCCTCAAGTGCGGCATTGCCGAATCTGAAATCGAAAATTTCAAGGGCTGGATCAAGCCGCCGGTCAACGTGGAATCGACGATTGCCGAATGGAATTCGTCTTACTACGGCGCCCGCGTGCAGACGGTTCGTTTGCTCAAAATCGAAAACGCCGAAGTGCTGAACGAACTTTCCCGTTTCCCGCAGTTCATGGAATGCGCCAACGAATACATTGCCGGCTACGGCTTCGTGCTCAAGCCCGAAATGGAATCGCGCGCCTTCGAAATTCTTACGAACTACGGCTATTGCCCGTTCGTGGAACGCAAGAACGTGAACCGCTCGAGCGCTCCGACCGAAGAATGGCGCAAGGAATTTGTGGTCGCATGGCCCGAAGCGAAGGCTCCGGATTACGAACTCAAGGATACCGCCAATTCGGAAACCTTGCAGACGGCGCTCAATTCGACGAAGTACGGCAACAACTACCAGAAGCTGAGTACGTTTGACTTGGTGAAGGTGTTGCGCTATGCGAAGACCGTGGGCGCCCTCATCGGGGCCAAGGTCAAGAACCCGACCAAGCGCGGCGACAACGAAGTCGAAAGAAGCTTCTTTGTGCATGCGCTTAAGCTTGCGAAGTCTCCGCAGACAATCGAAATCCAGCCGTACGGAAGCGAAGTCCCCGAACTGTTGGAACTTTCGTTTATTCAAGAAGTCAAGGTCTATAACGGCCGCCAGCCGCAGTAATTACGGCAACGTTTGGGCAAAGCCTGCAATGTCGATGAGTTCCTGTAACGTGAACTCGTCAATGTAGGCTTCCATGCCGCGTTCCTTGTCGCCAAAGTTGATCTGGTGCCAGAAGGTGGGCATTTCTTCGCGTGCGCGGTCGCCAATGAAGGCGGGCTTTTCGTAATAGAGCGAAAAGTTGAAGCGCCTGCCGTCATCGCCATGGCAGGGTCTGCAGTTTTGCATGAATAGCTTTTTGCCGCGCTCAATGTTGGCTCCCTTGATTTTTCCGTCCTTATCGAGCAGTTTGTACACAAGGAGAGCCATACGGGCGTCTTCGCGCGTGAGCGTGTCGCCGGGGGAGCCCGGTTCGGGTTTTTGCACTGCCGGTTTCGTTTCGGCCGGCTTGCCGTTTTCGGCAAATGCAGAGGCCCCGAGCAGCATACCGTAAGCTGCCAAGGCCAATATCCCTGTAGATGCCAACCGAGCGAATTTCATGCAAATCAATGTAATAAAATGTTGAATGTGAAATGTGCGATTATTCATTGCACATTCCTCATCAAACATCACACATTTACTACTATTCCCTTATGCGTTGTTTGAATTGGATTTACTCGACATTGGTGGGTTGTGCCCTCATGTCGTCATTCTCATTTGGAGCGGAGGTCTCCGTGGATCAGTTCTCTAAGAACCTGTTGTTCAGCGGCCGCTGGGAACATGGAAAGGAATTCAGCCGTACCAGTGCCCCGGCTGCCATGGTGCAGTTCAAGGCTACGGCTAAGTCGCTGGAATTTGAACTGGAGGGCGAAGCCAGATTCCGTGTCGACGAAGACGGAAAAGAAATTGCCGTGTTTACAACAAATGCACGGAATGTGTATAAAGTAAAAACGACCACCGGTGCAGGTTCGCACCTTTATCGCCTGATTAAAATCAGCGAAAGCAATCCGGGAGGCGTCCACCTATACAGAGTCGCCACCGACAAATCGGGCAAGTTCGATGAACCTCCCAAACCGAGCAACCGCCGCATTGAATTCATTGGCGACTCGTTTACCGTGGGCTTTGGCGACGAAGGCCAGAATGGTCAGGACGAATCCCTGGTGTTCGAAAAGACGAATGCTTCCAAGAGCTACGCCTTCTTGATTGCCGACGGCTACAAGGCGGATTTTCAGGTGAACGCCTTTAGCGGGCGCGGCCTTGTGCGCAATTACGACAACATCGTGCCGGAATGGCCGATTCCGCGTCTGTATGACTTTACGGTTCCGGGCGAAGCTCCGGGGGATCTCGCAAACGGCGTTCCCGAGCAGTCCATCCGTTACGATTTCAACTCCTTCCATCCGCAGGTCATAGTCCTTTTCATCGGGATCAACGATTTCCAGGGGAACCCGCCCTACGCAAAGCATGATGCCTTCAAGAAGGCCTACGCCGAACTTCTCGACAAGCTCCGCAAGGCCCATCCGGGTGTCAAGTTCCTGCTTTTGTCGACCAAGGTGTGGCCTAACGATGACTTGACTCCGACGGTCAAGGCGATTTATGACGCCCAGAAGGCTGCCGGCAAGTCCGACCTGGAATTCATGACGCTTACGACGGCGAATGTCGGACTCCTAGGACACCCCGACATACATTCGCACGAAGACATGGCGAAGGCGATTCGACCCCTGATCGGGCGCCTCGGAAGGTGGCTTTCCCGCTAGTTTTTGTACAAAGGGTCCTTTTTTTCATACAAAAGACCCTTTTTCGTGCATAATTGTGTTAGTATCGGCACACTTTTTTACAGAGATTATTGCATTTTGGGTCTTTTTTGTATATTTAAATTGAGGATTTTGGTAGGATAGTTCCCATGTCTAGGATACTTGAGAAGATATACGTTCTGTTCAGGATGAACATCCTGATTTTCGTGCTTTTGGCAATTACCGTCATTGCACTCTTTGCGCATCAGAATGGCCTAGATGTGATTGAACCTTTGTACCTGCACGACTATCCGTATATCATTGCCGAGACGGACTCTGCAGATGGCGGTGCCTCGGCTGTAAAGCTTTCCCGTACAGATTCTTCCATTATCGTGGACTACGAACTGAAGGAAGGCTACGCCTACCCGTATGTGGGCGTCAAGATTTTCTTGGGTGATGGCAAGACCCGCGGTAAGGACCTCTCCAGGTTCGACAGCATTTTTGTGTGGGTGAAGCCCCGTGGCGAAGGAACCGTACGTCTCTACATGCGCGGCTACGACAGCACGTTCTCCCGCCCCGACGACGAACTTTCGCTCAAGTTCAACGAAATTGAATTCTTCCCGCTGGAAGAAACCTACCCGGCCGTGTTTGTCCCGCAGGAATTCCGCGTGGCCAGCTGGTGGGTGGCACAGAACGGCATTAACGTCCACAATGCAAGGGTCGACCTTTCGAACATTCCGCTGATTGAAATCCAGACGGGTACGAATGCTCCGCTTGGCTACGGAACGCTTGAAATCAAGGGTCTCTGCTTCAAGGGCAAGAAGATTTCGAAGGCTGAACTTTCGACGGCACTTGTGGCCCTCTGGTTCATTACCTTCTTCGTGATTTTGATGATCCGCTTCTTTGACTACAGCCGCGAACGTACGGCCAGCAAGAAGAAGCGCGAAGAACTCGAAAAGAACTTGCGCGCCTTGGAAATCGAGAAGAGCGAATACGAAAAGTCCAGCAAGGAAGACCCGCTTACGGGTTGCCTGAACCGTGCGGGCTTTAGCAGCGTGCTCATGCGCGAACAGGAAAACCTGAGCAAGAACGACAGCCCGGTGTCCTTCGTGATCCTGGATATCGACCACTTCAAGCATGTGAACGATACTTACGGCCACATGGTGGGTGACGAAGTCCTGGTGAACCTCGCGAAGCTCATCCAGAGCAAGATTCGTAATACCGACGCCCTGGTGCGTTGGGGTGGCGAAGAATTCGTGATTCTGTGCGGCGACACGCCGATCCAGAACGCCCAGTTCCTTGCCGAAAAGCTCCGTATGGCAATTGAGAACTCGCAGCTGATCAAGCAGCAGAAGATTACCTGCTCCTTCGGTATTGCTGAAATGATTGCCGGTGAAGACCCGAAGCGCCTGTTCGAACGCGCAGACAAGGCCCTTTACGCCTCTAAGGAAAATGGCCGTAACCGCGTCACGAGTGCGACCTTCCGCCATACCCGGTAGTTCGCAGAATTAGAACTATGAAAAACGTCATTGCGAGTGCGACGAAGCAATCCACAGTGGCGTTTTTTTTATTAGCCGCATTAATCCTGTTTGGTTGCGCCAAGAAGGAGCCCGAAGTGGACTTCAAGCCGCTCCAGATGCATTGGGTCCTGGCCGAGGGCGAAGACGATTCCCAAATGCCCCGCAAGGATAACTGTGTGATTTTGCTCACAGCGCGCCTGATGGCCGAACCGCCGGTGCAGGCCTCTACCGCCGGCGAACTGAGCTACAAGGTCACCTACGGCCGGAGCTCCGAAAACCCCGAAATCCTCAAATTTGACGGAATTTGCAGGAATTTGTCCATGATGGACAAGCCCGAGTGCCGCTGGGAGGCCACCTGTGATGCCGATTGTAAAATCGTTGTAAACTTCCACAACGGAGATTGATTTTACGGCATAGGCTTTTGATAGTCAATGATTTATCTTTATAGTTATGAAGAAGATTTTTGAATATACGGACTATCGCGAATGGTTGAGGGATGCTTTTGAGGATTTTAAGCAGCGTAAGACTGTCATTTCGTGGCGCTACATGGCCATGAAGATGGGCGCTGATCCTGGCAACCTCCTTCGCGTATCGCAGGGCAAGATCCACTTGCCCCTTAGTCTGATTAAGCCTGCAGCAGAATTCTTCGAACTTGAAGGTAAAGAAGCCGATTACTGGGCTGAAATGGTGTATTTCGGTCGCGCGAAGACCGACGCCGACGCCTTGCAACACTACGAACGCATGCAGGCCCTGAAGGGCGTTTCTCTTAAGTTGTTGCAAAAGAAGGAATTGGAATTTTACCGTCATTGGTACTACAATGCCATACGTTCCGTGATTGGCATTTGCAAGTTCAAGGATGACTACCAGGGTCTTGCCGAAAGCTGCACCCCGAACATTACCGAAAAAGAAGCCCGCGACGCCGTGAAACTGCTCGCGGACCTCAACATGATTTCTACCGACCGCGACGGCTATTGGAAGGTGAACGACACCTTTGTATCGACGGGGGGAAACTGGCGTTCTCAGGCTGTACGTGCATTCCAGCACGAAACAATCCGCCTCGCCGACGAATCCCTGGACAGGCACCAGCCGTTCTTGAGGGATATTAGCACGGTCACCATGACTTTTTGCATGGACGATATCCAGCTCTTGCGCGAAAAGATTAACGCTTTCCGTGAAGATTTACTACGTTTATCCCAAGAAGGGACGGATGACGATACTGTATTCCAGTTGAACATCCAGATGTTCCCCTTGGCGTTCACCAAACCCCTGAAGGAAAAGGAGAAAGAAAAATGAGAAAATCGCTCTTTCTTTTGCCTTTGCTCTCGCTGTCGATAGCGGGTTTGGTGGCCTGTTCCAATAACAAGGATGACGTGGCTGGTGGTCCGGGTAGTATTACTACGAACGGACTTGCCCTTATTGATGGTCAGCCCGCCTCTTATGCGACTGTGGCACTCCGCAAGGTGGACTATAAGGAAAAGTCCGCTGGCGAAGTGAATGCCCTTGTGATTGCGGATTCCTATGCCGACGAAAAGGGTAACTTCAAGGTTGAAATCCCGGCTGACGGCAAGTACCGCTTGACGGTCGCCCATGATGGCGTGGCTTACTCCAGGGTTTTGACCCGTAATGAATTTGCTGAAGCCGGTGTCTCGCTCAAGCCCGATACCGTGCGTCTCGAACCGACGGCAGTGCTTGCCGGTGTCGTAGATGTTCCTGAAGGATCGTCTACGGTTTGGGTCGGTATTGTCGGTACCGACGTCTTGGTGAAAACCGACGAATCCGGCTGGTTTGCTCTGTCGTCTATTCCGGCCAATGACTCCTTGCAGCTGTACTTCGTGAACGAAGACTTCGACAAGAGCCTGGGCGAAAAGGACCTCTTTGTAACCCCGATGGAATCGATTATGCAGGATTACCGCGAAGCCGTGGTTCCTGAAGATACGACTCCGGAAGATACGGTTGAACCTGAAAAACTGCTGCAAGTCTTGGCTTTGCTCAAGGATGGAACTCCGGCAACGTATGCGACGATTGCCTTGCGTGCCGCCGATGCTAAGGTCGAAGATTATGCCGTGCAGAACACGATGGTGGAATCTGAACTGCGTACCGACAAGAATGGCCGTTTTGAAATGGAATGGCCTGACTCGGGCGACTACCGCTTGACGGTTACCAAGGACGGCTTTGCCTTCTCCAAGATTTATAACGCCAAGGATTTGGCAAAGCTGGATACGCTCCGTCTGGAAGCCACAGCCTCTATTTCGAGCAAAGTAACGCTCCGCACCGGCGAAGAATTCCTGTGGGTCGGCGTTTACGGCCTCGATCTGTTGGTCAAGACAAATAACGCGGGCTCTTATGTGTTGCCCAGCGTGCCGGCAAGGGATTCGCTCGATATCTACTTTGTGATGCCGGATAGCGCAAAGACCCTGTATGCCGAATGGAAGGCGATTGCCGAGCCGTACAATACCAAGTTCACGAACCCCGTGATGGTGCTGCAGGACTTTGAAGACGGCATCAAGAGCTGGTACGTGAATACGGATGCCCTTTTCAAGGGCACGACGCTCACGCCTATGGCCAAGAATGTGGCTGACGGCATTGTGTACGATTCGACTCGCAAGTCCAAGGTGTTCCATGGTGAATACAAGCTTGCCGATGACGATTACGCCTGGGTACTTGTCGGAACGACCTTCGAACACGAGATGAATTTCTCCGCGATCGATTCCGTCGTGTTCTACGCCAAGGGCGACGGAAACATTCGCCTCTCGCTTGAAAACTACATCAACGACGATAAGAGCCTGAAGGCCGCTACCGAATGGTTGCCGCTTTCCAAAGACTGGCAGCGCATTAGCGTGAATCCGGCTGAACTCTGCGTCGGAAATGCGAAGACCGAAACCTGCTTTACTTCTTGGAGCGGGGTGAAGTACTTGGTCAAGCAGCTCCATATTTTCCCGCAGGACGGCACCGAATTCTACATTGACGACGTGACGCTTTACGGCGCCTTGTTCTAGGGAACAAATACAATTTTCTTACAAGTAAAAGCCGCCTTAAAAGGGCGGTTTTTTTATGTGTTTTTTCGCATCTTGAGGCCTTGTTTCGCTCTGTTTAGTCTTGTATACAATCACGAAATTAAGTATCTTTGGGGTTATATGGAAACCCTTGAAAAAGAAGCGGCTGTTGCCCTCGATTACCTGTCCCGCATCTCTAAGGAAGCGGAAAAGAAGTTTGATGAATTTTTGCCGCCCGTAGCCGACCGTCCGGAAAGGCTTCACGAGGCGATGCGCTATTCGATGTTTGCAGGCGGCAAGAGACTCCGCCCGGCACTGGTGCGTGCTGCATTTGACATGTTCGGCGGCAAGGGCGAATCGGTAGATTACGCCATGAGCGCTCTTGAAATGCTCCATACCTTTAGCTTGATTCACGATGACCTGCCCTGCATCGATAACGATGACTTTAGACGCGGTAAGCCCACAAGCCACAAACAGTTCGGCGAAGCCACTGCCGTGATGGCTGGCGATGCCCTCTGCATTCGTGCTTTTGAACTGATGGGCCGTACCGGTAACGCCAAGGCGATTGAAGTCCTAGCCCACCTGTTGGGTACCTACGGCATGATCGGTGGCGAAATGATCGACATCGAATGCGAAGGCAAGAAGGTTGACTTGGAAATCGTCGACTATATCCATTACCACAAGACGGCCGCTTTGATCGAAGCCTCTCTAGAAGTGGGTGCACGCCTTGCAGGCGCAAGCGAAGACGACATCAAGATTATTCGCGACTATGGCCGTTCCATCGGCCTTGCATTCCAGATTGTGGACGACATTCTGGATATCGTTTCTACGACCGAAGAACTGGGCAAGGATGCCGGTTCCGACATCGAAAAGGGGAAGGCGACATACCCGGCTCTCGTGGGTCTCGACAAGTCCCGCGAGCGTGCGCACGAACTGTACGAGGAATCGCTCAAGGCTTTGGATGGCCTCAAGTGCGACACCACGATTCTGCGCTCCATTGCCGCATTCATCATTACCAGGGTTAACTAATGGACCTTAAGAATATCAAGTCCCCCCAGGACATAAAGCATTGCTCTGTCGAGGAGCTTTATCACCTGGCGTCGCAGATCCGCGAGACCATCATCGGTCAAGTGGCGAAGCATGGCGGTCACCTGGCTTCTAGCCTGGGTGTCGTGGAACTGACGCTTGCCTTGCATTACGTGTTCAATGCTCCTGACGATAAAATCGTGTGGGACGTAGGGCACCAAGCTTACGTGCACAAGCTTTTGACGGGTCGCTTTGACCGGTTTGAGACGCTTCGCCAGCAGGGCGGCATTTCTGGATTTTTGAAGAGGAACGAAAGCGAGTACGACTGCTACGGCGCCGGACACGCGACGACCTCTATTTCTGCAGCCCTCGGCTTTGCCGTGGCGCGCGACCACTTCAAGCGCAAGAACAGCGTGGTCGCAGTCATCGGTGACGGCTCCATGACGGGCGGTATGGCTTACGAAGCCATCAACAACGCCGGTCTTTCGAAGCAGAACATGACCATCATCTTGAATGACAACAAGATGAGCATCGCCCCGAACGTAGGTAACTTCAGCAAGTACCTGAACCGCGTGATTTCGGACCCGGTCTACAACAAGATGCGTTCGGACCTCGACCGCCTGATGAAGCGTCTCCCGGGCATTCTGGGATCTCGTTTCCGCGACTTGTTCCTGCAGGCGGAAAATGCGGCGAAGACGGTGGTGAAGCCGGGCCGATTCTTCGAAGATCTCGGCATCCGTTACTTTGGCCCGATCGATGGCCATGACATTAACGAACTGATTATGCTGTTGCAGCGTGTCAAGGAACAGCCGGGCCCGTGCCTGGTGCATATCTTGACCGAAAAGGGACGCGGCTTGGATGCTGCGGTGAAGAACCCGACCAAGTGGCACGGCATTGGACCTTTCGACCCCGAAAGCGGTCTTCCGCTTGCTCCGGGAAAACCGAACCCGTCTTTGACGCATGTGTTCGGAAACACTTTGCTTGAACTCGCGAAGAAGGATGACCGCATTATCGGCATCACGGCTGCCATGCCTACCGGTTGCGGTATGGACATTGTGGCCAAGGAACTTCCGGACCGCGTGATTGACGTGGGTATTGCCGAAGAGCATGCGCTCACGTTTGCCTCGGGCCTTGCCTGCGATGGCGTGGTGCCTGTGGTCGCGATTTATTCGAGCTTTATGCAGCGCGCCTATGACCAGATTATGCACGACATCGCCTTGCAGAACTTGCATGTGGTGATGGTGCTTGACCGTGCGGGCCTGGTCGGTGCCGATGGCCCGACCCACCATGGCGCGTTCGACTTGTCGTTCTTGCGCACGGTGCCGGGTATCACCATCTTGGCGCCGAGCAACGAAAACGAACTGCGCGACATGGTGCGCGCGTCTATCGACATGAAGGGTCCTGTCGCGATTCGATATCCGCGCGGGACCGCACTGGAAGAACACCTGAAACCCGCTCCCGAAACCGTGGACGTGAAGCTCCCGAAGGTTCTGGAAGAAGGCAAGGACATCTTGCTCCTGGGTGCAGGATTCATGACGAACGAACTCAAGAAGACGGCTGCCGTTCTCCGCGAAAACGGAAAGAACGCCACCGTCGTGGATGCTCGTGTTATCAAGCCGCTGGATACCGAGGCTTACCGCAAGCTCTTTGACGCACACAAGACGATTGTGACGCTCGAAGACAACACGCTGGTGGGCGGTTTCGGTTCTGCCGTGGCCGAACTTATTGCCGATCTCGGTTACACCGACAAGCGCCTGTTGCGCTTTGGCCTGCCGGATCATTTTGTGGAACAGGGCGAAATTCCTGCCTTGTTCAAGCTTTTGAAAATTGACGGGGAATCCGTCGCCAAACAAATCATGGAAAAAGTATGAGCGAAGAAAATAAAAACCGCACCGTAAAAGTGACTCTGGACCGTAAGTTCGGAGTGAGCGAAAAGCCTGAACGTCGTCCGCGCCGTGACGATGACCGCGAAGAACGCGGTGGCCGTGAAGGTCGTTCTTTCGACCGTGGCGATCGTAAGTTTGGCGACAAGAAGTTTGGTGACCGCGAAGGCCGCTTTGACCGTGAACGCCGTCCGCGTCGCGACGGTGATGACCGTGGCTCCTTTGGTCGCCGCGAAGGTCGCCGCCCGTTCGGTGACAGGGGTCGCTTTGGTGGCGACCGTCGCCCGCGCCGCGAATTTGCTGCAGGCGCTCCGATTTACCGCCAGCGTCCTGAAGAACAGAAGGAAGAAGTCGAAGAAGTATTGGACGAAGCCGCACTCGAAGCCCGCGTGGCCGAAGTGGAATCCAGCGAAGATTCCAACTTCAACCCGCCTTGGTTCAAGCGCATGCTCGCCCTTACGACCGAAAAGGGCCGCGAACGCGAAGGTCGTTTCCTTGGCGAAGGCGTGCATGTGGTGCAGGAACTCGTGAGCAACCACCGCGAACTCGTGATCGGCGTGTACATGACCGAAGGCTTTAATGACGAAGCCTTGATCGAACAGATTAACGAAGCCGAAATCAAGCTGAACATTCTTACCGACGAACAGATGAAGAAGATTTCTTCAACGGTGACGACGCAGGGCATTGTTGCCGTGGCTCGCATTGCAAGCAAGAAGCCGGTGTATGAATCCAGCCGCAGCGTGATTACGCTCGTGGACGCCGTGCAGGATCCGGGTAACCTCGGTACGCTTTTCCGCACGAGCCTCGGTTTCGGTTCTGACGGCATGATTCTTGGCCGCGGTACCGTGAGCCCGTTCAACCCGAAGGTGGTGCGTGGTTCCTCGGGCACCTTCCTCCGCGTGCCTTTCGAATTCGATGTCGATCTCGTTGACCAGATTAACTTCTTGCGCAGCAAGGGTTACACCATTATCGCAACCGATTTGCATGCCAAGCAGTCCCTGCGCCAGATTCCGCAGAACAAGCTTCGCAAGATGGCGTTCCTCGTGGGTAACGAAGGCGCCGGCACCAATCCGTACTTCATTGAACTCGCCGACGAAACGGTGAAGATCCCGATGAGCAGCGAACTCGAATCCCTGAACGTCGCTGTCGCTCACGGTATCCTTAGCTACGAAGCCGCCCAGATTCAAGAGGATTTGAAGTAATGAACTTTCAGGCTCGCTTAGAAGAACGTATTGCCAAGTGCGGTAACCCGATTTGCCTCGGCATGGATCCGGTCATGAAGCTGATTGACCCGTGCTGCCCCGCAGGCTCTGCCGAAGACAAGATCAAGCGTTTTTATTCCGAAATTCTGGAATGCTGCCTCAAGCGTAACGTGACGCCCGCCGTAGTCAAGCCGAACAGCGCTTACTACGAATGCGTGAGCGTGCAGGCCATGCTCGTGCTGCAGCAGCTGATTGCCGACTATCGCAGTGCCGGTATTCCCGTGATTCTGGATGCCAAGCGCGGTGACATCGGTAAGTCGAGCGCTGCTTATGCAACCGCTGCTTACGATGTGTACAAGGCTGATGCCGTGACGGTGTCTCCTTGGATGGGTGCCGATTCCGTGGGCCCGTTCATCCGCGAAAATTCTGAAAACGGTGCGTATGTCTTGCTCCGCACGAGCAACAAGGGCGCCCACGATTTCCAGGATTTGCCGGTGGTCCGTGGCGACGATCCGCGCGATGTTGCCGAAGCCTTCTATTCCGTAGCCGACAAGATTATGGAATGGGACGCCAACCTCGGTTACCTCGGTGCCGTCGTCGGTGCAACGCATCCTGAAGAACTCGAAAAGATTACCGCTTACACGGTGGCTCACAAGCACGAAATTCCGTTCCTGATTCCGGGCGTGTCTATTCCTGGTGTTCCGGGCGGTCAGGGCGGTGACGCGAAGACCGTGCTTACGGCTATCGCCAACGGCGGTGGCAAGCGCAAGTTCCACGTGCTCAACAGCTCCAGTGGCTTGAACTTTGCCTACCAGCGCAGCGGCAAGCCCGAAAACTTCGCAAGCGATTGCGTTGACGCTCTCGAAAAACTCGCAGAGGCCTGCAACTTCTAAGTTATGCGTTTCCTTGCTGTCATCATATTCGCTATCGCGGTTATCGCAGCGGCTTTTCATTTTGCGAAGCCTTTGCCCGGTACAAACTTCGACGAGTCATTCTTGCCGAAGGCCTCGACAGTGCATTATGTGGCTGCAGGGCACGACGCATCGGTCGCGGGACTTTTCTGGATTAAAGGTCTCACGGAACTTGGCGAAAGTTACTTGACCGGTAAGGAATACGCCTACCTCGGTCATGTGGCTGAACTTTCGACGAGCCTTGACTCCTTGTTCTACACGCCGTATTACTTTGTCGGTGGCGTGACACCTGTCGATGCTCCCGATACTTCGGACTTTTCGGTACTACGCCGCGCCAGCCGCGTGTATCCCGAAAACTGGCGCCTGTCGCTTTACTACGCGCTTCGCTTGGCTCGCGGGCCTTACCCGAACAGGACTGAAGCCGCTAACGTGATGCGCAAGTATTTCGATAGCCCGGACACGACCATTCCCGACCATATTCGCACGATTTATCGTAGTTTTGAAATCGACGAAATGCAGACGGAAACGGCGCTCGAAACGGTACTGAACGACGTGATGCAACCGCGCTTCAAGAAATTCCGCGCAAGCTTTTATTCAAAGATTTTAAGGTTGATCGGCTACAAGGGCTTGATTAACGATGTGGAAAAGGACGAACATTACCAGAAGGTAAAGTACCTCGTAGACGGCATGGCCGATGGAAAGATCCACCCGGCAATCGTTTACCGCGAACTCCTTGCCATGAAGAAGATTCGTGACGACGAGCTCGCGGAAATCAAGGCGAAAGAAGCCGCTGCGGATTCTGCCGCGGTAATGGATACGACTGCCACGACAGATACAACCGCGGTCGATACGGTTGCAACGGTCGATAGTTCAGCAAATTAAGTTGAAATTATTCTGCGCAACGCTTGGCGTTGTTCGGAAGCCCCATCAATTCAAAAGCATTCTTGCAGCGGGCTTTCAGGTCTGCTGCTTCTTTTTTAGGAGTGCTTTTCAATTTAGAGCGGTAATAAAGAATGGTTGCCGTGTTGTAGGGCTTGTTGGCCTTGATTGCTTTTTCTTCGGCGACGCGGTAAAGGGAATCGGCTTCGCTGCTTCCGGAAAGGTCTGCCATGCGGGCAGCGGTAAAGGCGTAGAATCCGCCCTTCTTGTCGGAACGCTTGCCGGCCATTTTTAAAGCATCTTCGGCGCGGTCGCTACGAACGGCCGCATAAGCAATGGCGCATTCTCCGTAGAAAGCTGCCTGCGCCGTTTCTTCAGCTTTTTTCAAGGACTTTTCGTCGTAGGCATTGCAAGTCTTTGTCGCTTCCTTGTATTTCTCTTGGGCGTTCAGAAGGCTGATTTTCACCTTCGTGTACTGCAAGAGGGTGCTCTGGTCCAAAACTTCCTTGCGGACGACCGAAAGCAAGGAGTCTGCGAAATTCAGGTCGAGGCTCATGGTACGGATCTGTGCCATGGCGACCAGCACGCGGCCTTCAGAAAGCAAGTCGGCTTCTTTGCGGCTAGCGAGCAGGGCGCGTTCGAGCTGGTTGTAACCCTTCGCGAATTTACCGTTGTCCAAGGACCTTTGGGCACGGAAAGAGTAAACGCCGGAATCGGAAGCGCTTGCAATGGAGCCTGCGGCAAGGAGGGCGACGATGGCGGTCTTAAGCTTTACCATAACGTCTCCACCATGAAGGGCACAGAATCCTTGTTAGGCATGGAACGCTTCACGATCCACATGTTCGAAACGCCTGACATCAAGTCGTCTGCATTCTGGAGCGTCTGCTCCGTCGCTTCCATAAAGTCCGAAAGTCCAGAGGTAACGAGGCTTACCTCGTTCAGGAGACCGTCGACGCGGCCGAAGGTTTTGTCCACCTGACCCATCAAGCCATCGACGCGGCCCATCACGTTGTCCACCTTTTGTGGCAAGGGCCTGACCTCAACCATCATTTCAGAGACAGTCGTTGCAATGGTATCCACCTTTTCAAGCAAGACCGGAACGTGATATTGGATAGTATCGAACAAACCGGATGCTTGGTGCAAAACTTTTGTGCCTTGGTAAGTAATATCGTCAAGACGCACAAGCTGGCGGTTCAAGTTGTCGTACAAAAGTCTGGAACCAAACAGAGCACCAATGGTTGTACCCGTATCCTTGGCCATACCGAGAATGGTGTCGGCAGCATCGATCAAACCGTTTACGCGGCCCAGAACCATGTCCACTTTTTCCAAGACGGTTTCGATATCCTGCGACTCTTCTGGCGGCAAAAAACCGCCATCTTCCAATACGGTGCCTTTACCACGGCGAATGTCAATGTTAATCACACGCGCCGCAATCATGTTTTGGTCGCGCATGGCGAACACCTTGGCGCTATCTGTAATCAGGTTCTGAAACTTTTTCTCGATAATAAACTGAATTTTGACGCCATCGCCTTCGACAGACATACTGTCTACGCGGCCCACCTTTACGCCGCTAATCAGGACTTGGGTGCCCGGGCGAATGCCGAATGCCTTTTCGAAGCGGCTATGCAGGTGATATTCTTCCACACCGATCATGCCGGAGGAGAAAAGCTTTGCATAAAGCACGATACCAAAAACCATCACAGCGACGGCAGAGAAGATACCGACCAGGAGGCCGGAAATTTCCATCCAGTTAATGCGAGGTTTAAAAGCCATGTCAAGAATATAGATTAAAGACTTGTCAA
The DNA here is from genome assembly GCF_002210295.1 of Fibrobacter sp. UWB5. Taxonomy (NCBI): domain Bacteria; kingdom Pseudomonadati; phylum Fibrobacterota; class Fibrobacteria; order Fibrobacterales; family Fibrobacteraceae; genus Fibrobacter; species Fibrobacter sp. UWB5. Next base: position 111,937 of record NZ_MWQH01000001.1, read on the forward strand.
TAAATTCATTAGGTAAAAAAAAGTATGCGAAATAGTTGTAAATCATTGTAATATCTATTTTTAGGGTATGGAATACTTTGAATTTTTGAACAAATCGGTAACTCCGTACCATACGGTGGAGGCGTTAAAAGTCCTTTTTGACGCAAAATGTGAAAAAAACACCCGTTTTTTTGAACGCGGTGGCGCCTTGATTGCGGTGCGGACTCCAAAACAAATTTGTTCGGACTCCCAGTTTAGGATTGCCCTGGCCCATACGGACTTCCCGACTTTGAAAATTACGCCGAACCCGGATGGGGCGGCGGCAGGCGTGCGCACTTTGCACCCCGAAATTTACGGCAGCCCGCTTTTTACGAGTTGGCTGGACCGCGACTTGGGCTATGCCGGATTGCTGGCCTATGAACTGGGTGGAAAATTACAGACCAAGTTGATTCGCGGCGATAAGTTGTTCCGCATTCCGCAACTGGCGGTTCACTTGAATCGCGGCGTGAACCAGGATGGCCTCAAGGTGAACCCGCAGACCGATTTGAATGCTCTGTGGACTGCCGTGGGCGGCAAGGAACGCTTTGTAGAAGCCTTGCAGGCGGAACTCCCTGCGGGTGCGAAGCTGCTTGATTTTGACGTGCAGCTCTTTGATGCGCAGCCGGCGCAGTTTGGCGGCTTTGAAAACGAGTGGATTTACTCGGGGCGCCTTGACAACTTGAGCAGTTGCCATGCGATTGCCGAAGCGTTTGCCGCGGCAGGCGAGCTGGAGAAGGATTTCCAGGTGGCCGCCTTCTTCAATAACGAAGAGGTTGGCTCTACTACGCGCGAAGGTGCTGGTAGCAACTTCCTGAGAAGTGTGCTGGAATCGTCGCTGAGCGGGAGTGGAACAGGCGATTTGGATTCCATGCTTGCGGCAAGCCTTGCGCTTTCTATCGATATGGCGCATGCCGAACACCCGAACTTTGTGCAAAAGCATGAAAGCAACCATGCGCCTGTTTTGGGCGGTGGTGTGGTGCTGAAGATGAATTCGCAAAAGCGCTATGCAAGCGATGTTTTCTCGAATGCCCGTTTCAAGCTTCTTTGCGAACAAAATAACATTCCGTACCAGACGTTCGTGATGCGTAATGACATGCCTTGCGGTTCGACGGTTGGCCCCACGATTTCGGCTTCGCTTGGAATCCCGACGGTAGACATTGGCGAGCCTATGCTCAGCATGCACAGCATTCGTGAAATGACCGATGTCGCAGATCACGAGAGCATGATTCGATTAGTCACGGCGTTCTTCGGTTAAGTCTGTACCATACATTGTTGCGATTGGACCCTTATCCCTCTAAGAAGGATAAGGGTTTTTATATGCTACAGTCTGTAGTATATAAAATTACATTTTTTTTATTATTGAATGAATATGCTTAAATTTGCTTAAATAATTGTATTTTGTAGCACAGAATAATTGCAGCAGAATCAAGAAAAACATATATTTAAGAGCATGAAGCCGATATTTGAGTACTACGATTATCGAGAATATATGCGGGCGTTTTATGAGGAACGCAAGCGTATTTCTGCATTTTCGTGGCGCGAATTTTCGAAGATTGCCGGGTTTACTTCTCCAAACTATATGAAGGTTGTTTGCGATGGTAAAAGTAGGCTGAGTAAGATTGGCGTTGCCCGTGTTGCAAATGCGATGGGACTTGCCGACCACGAAAAACTGTATTTTGAAAAGTTGGTCGCATTAAGTGATGCAACCGATGAGTCCAGGAAGCGAAAGATTTTGTCTGAAATTCAGGAGATGGCGAAAGTCTACAAAATCAAGATGCTTGATGGCGATGCGTTTGCTTATTTTGAATCGTGGTTGAACCCGGTGCTCCGTGAGCTTGCTCCAATGAACCCTGGTAAAAAGCCCCTTGCGCTTTCCAAGATGTGCTATCCGCAGGTGAGTGCCACTGAAGTCCGCCGCTCGCTTGACTTTATGGTGCACGCAGGAATCCTCAGGAATGTGGGCGAAGATCGTTATGAACAGACGGAAAAAATTGTTTCGGGGGCGACGGAAATTATGCCCTTGGCGATTCGCTCCATGCATCGGCAAATGGCGAAAAACGCCGTGGATTCCATTGACTCCGTCCCTGTATCCAAGCGTAACTTTAACGGAGTGACGCTTTCGGTGACGCAGAAGGAATATGATTTGATTGTCGCGGAAATGGAAATCTTTAGACAGAGAATTTTATCTATTGCAAGCGGTGTGGAATCTGGTGATCAGGTTTATCGTTTGAACTTGCAATTTTTCCCCTTAACAAAATCCAAGGAGAATGACCATGAATAAGTTTTTGTTTTTCGTAGCTGTTGCGATGGCTGCGGTTTGGGTTGGATGCTCTGATTCCGATTCCAAGGATATTGCGGGCGCAACGACAGAGCAGAACGGGATTGCCTTGAATTCGTCGAGCTCTGCAGAGTTGTCTAGTTCGTCAGATCTTTCAATCTCTTCTGCAGTGTTGGCCGGAGACACCTTGAAGGAACTTTCGTCTTCTAGTTCTTTTGAATCTGTGCTGCCGGAAGATACGACTTGCTGCAAACAAGACGATACCTTGTCTGGCTTTGATCCGAAGCATTTGCGCGACAGCGTGCTTGCAAGATTCGAGGCCGGCGCGGGAACTCCTGGCTACGGACAAAGTCATGATTCCTCCGTGGTTGATCCCATGCCGGCCACATCGTCGTCACGGACGGAATATATATTCAAAACGGAACAGGAAGTGTTCTATGAAGCAGCCGATTGTTATGTGAGCATTTTTGAACAAGAATCGGGTGTTAGAATTATTTATAGCGGTAAGGAATTGAAGGGTAGTTTTGCAAGAATTTCGTTGTACTATCCAGAAGACGGCGTGTTGCTGCGCTTGGTAAACAACTCTTATTGGGGCGGCGCCTGCGAAGAGGATTTGGTCGCTTTCAAGAGCGAATGCGAAAATGAACTGGGCATTTTTAGGGACTACAAAAATGGCGTAGGCTGCACCCAAAATGGAAAGATGGAAGCCGCATGCGCTACACTTGCCGATGCGGGATCTCCGCGGGCAATGCTCCAGAGGGAGGCGAATCTTTACAAGCGGATTTGTGATTCAAACCCAACTCCGGCGGCACGCGAATGTAGTGTCTATTGCCGGATAGAAAACAATGTGAGCGTTTGCGATACAACTTGTAGCGAATAGCCGGATAAAAGTTGCATTTTTGCATGTTGACGCTCACACGGATTCCGCGAGGGCGTTCATGTATCGGTCTGAATTTATATTAATAACTATATTTCCTCTATGCGTATTTTTTCGAAGCTTAAGGTCCATTTTTCTAGGGATTCTTTTGCCCTTTGGGGGCTACTGGTCATTCTGCTCAATTTCGTGATGCTGCACGGAATCGGGTTTGCATCGGATTTGACGTTCTGGCGCCATTGGGTAACGGACTTGCAGCAGGGGGTCGGGAACTTTACCGGCAACTACCCGCCGCTTTATGTGTTGTGGCTTCGCGTGGTCGGCTGGATTTACCAGGTGACCGGCCTCAACATGGATTTGGAATATGAACTCAAGCAGTTCTGCCTTTTCCCGGTGATTTTGGCCCACATTTCGCTTGCTCATTTTGTGTGGTTGCGCATTCATAAAAAGAGCTGGCTTCCCGAAGTAAAAACCGTCGTGATGCTCCTAGTGGTGGCAAACCCGGCATTTTACCTGGATGGCCCCATTTGGGGACAAGTCGACATATTGCCGGTGACGTTCTGCGTGTGGGGCCTTTGGTATGCCAGCAAGCCTAAAACTTATGGCTTGGGCATGGCCCTGTTCATGCTTGGACTTTTGACGAAGTTCCAGATGATTATGTTCTTGCCGGTGTTCGGTGCGCTTTCTCTGCGTTACCGCAAGGTGATGTGGAAAGGTCTCCTCTCGATGGCGGGCGTGTTCTTGCTGGTGTTCTTGCCGTTTATTATCGCGGGAAACTTTAGCAAGGAATTTGCCCAGGCTTACCTGAGTACGATCGACGAATATCCTTATGCATCGATGAATGCGGGTAACTTGTGGATGGTATTCTCGGGGAACATGACGCCGCAATCGAGACCGATTTTTGAATGGGCTCCGGCATTCATGAACCCGGGCCTGCTTGGAAAGATTTTCTTTGTGCTTGTCTCGGTCGCAATCATGGCGCTGACCTTCTTTAAGCGCTTGCCGGTGTCGCGTATAATGACCTTGGCCGCCTTGAATGCGTTTGCCTTCTTTATGATTTTGCCCTGCATGCATGAGCGCTACGTGCTTGCGGCAGCTGTTGTTGCCATTGCGGGCGTTGCTTGCAAGGATCGCCCCGTTGTGATTTGGGCGGTGCTCCTTTCGATGGTCGCTTTCTTGAACATTTCGATGATGACGTCGGTTCGCGGAAGCGCTCTCTGGTTCTGGATTGCGATGGCGGGCATTGTGGTGATGTTTGCGTACATGGTGCATACCTTTGCCCCGGCGGTACTTGACAAGGCCTTGCTGGTATGTAACAAGGTGAAATTGCCCGCGCTTGTGCCGTATGCGCTGTTTGCCTTGATTTATTTGGTGGATGTGGGTGGTAGCTATTTGCAGCAGGCAAGGACTGCTTACCACCTTAAGAAGGGCGAAAGCTTTGTTTATGACTTGAAATTGCTGCACCAGTCTCAGGGCTACGGCAATACCAATATCGGTAAGACGGTCGACAACAATCCGCTGCATTTGAAGGGTGTTCTTTACCTGAACGGAATCGGGTCGCACGCGCCGTCGAAACATGTTTATGCACTTCCGGAAAATGCTTCTCGCTTTACCGTGATTTGCGGTGTTGACGACGAATCGGGCAATGGCGTGGTAGAATTTATCATCAAGCTCGACAATAAGGAAATTTGGCGTAGTGGACGCATGGAAGGCCGCCAGACGGCGACGGCCGATTTGGATATTCGCGGTGGTAAAAAAATTTCTCTTGAAACCGATGAACTGGGCTCCAAGAATTTTGACCATGTCGACTGGGTAAATCCGGTGATATATACGGAATAATAAAGGCGCCTTGAACCCTACCGATTGTAATGTCTGGTCATTGGTCAGGCATTTTTGTATATTCTAGCTAACTCAATGTGAAGGCTTGAAAATGCGATTGTTTGTGATATTGTTGTGCATGCTGTCGGCGGCCCTGTGGGCACGCCCCATTAATGACGGCAATAAATTGTTTAAGAACGGCGACTATGCCGGTGCGCTCGAAAAGTACATGAAGGCCCGTGAAGCGGAGCCTGCAAACCCGCTTTTGTTCTACAATATCGGAACTTGCCAGTACAAGCTCGGCAACTATGACGAAGCCAAGAAAGAGCTTGAGAGCGCCGTGCGCATGCCGGATAAAAAGATGGCGGCGAAGGCAGCCTACAACTTGGCGAATACGCATTTCCGTATTGGCGAAAAAGCCGCCGAAGGCAGTGAACGCATTGCCGCGTGGCGCGAATCGGTCGCTTACTTGAAGAAGGCGATTGACCTAGACAATAGTTTCGAAAATGCGAAGAAGAACGTGGAAATCGTTCAGCGCAAACTGAAGGAAGAACTTGACAAGCAAAAGCAAAATCAGGATCAGAACCAGGACCAGAATAACGACCAGAAGCAGCCGCCTTTAAGCGACAAGGCCAAGGAAGTTCTGGCCCGAGCCTTGCAGCTTTGCAAAGACGGCAAGTACGCCGAAGCAAAGGAAATGCTTGAGAACCTGATTGCCGAAGACGAAACGGCAGGCCAGCTCAGCGGACATGTGCAGCGCATTGACGACGTCATTGAAATTAAGGCCGGTCGCAAGCCCAAGGCAAAGATTGACGCCAGCAACACCGATAACGACTTGGAGGTAATCTAATGAAAAAGATTATGTCTATAGTCGCGGTCTTGTTCCTTGCGGTGGCTGCATTTGCGGCGCCGAAGTCTGCTAGCGCTTATTACAGCGATGCGGCTTTCCAGTACATCGAAAACCGCTTGCCCTCGGCAGAAATTACTTGTAACGAAGGTCTGCAATATTATCCGAACGACCAGAAACTGCAAATGCTCTTGGATCGTATTCACGAGGCCAAGGACGAGCAGAAGAACGAAAACAAGAAGAACGACAAGAATCAGGATAATAACCAGGATCAGAACCAAGACCAAAACAAGGACCAGAATCAGGATCAAAATCAGGACCAGCAAAACCAAGATCAGAACAAGGATCAGCAAGATCAAGATAAGGACCAGCAGAATCAGGACCAGAATCAAGATCAAAATGGTGAAAATGGTCAGTCCAGCGATTCAAAGGCCGAAAGCTCTGACAGCAACGAAGGCGGTGCAGGCCAACAGCCAGAGCAGCAGCCTGAAGGTGAATCTAGCGACAGCAATGGCGGCGAAGAACCGCAGGAACAGCCGGTGCAGATGGGTGAAATGAGCCCTGAAGACGCTGCCCAGCTCCTCAAAGATTTCGACGAGCAGAATGGCGAACGCAAACCTTGGAAACCTATCCGCGGCCAAGCCAGACCTTTAAAAGACTGGTAAGCCGAGTAGTCTTTTTCTCCATAAATAATATATATTCAAGGGTATGAGAAATCTTGCCCTTGTTTTTTGTTTTAGCGCCCTGGTGGGTGCAGGCATTGTCGCTTGCGGTGACGATTCTTCGTCGGCAAATGCCGCCGATACGCCTTCAAGCGAAAGCTCGCTCTTGTCTAGTTCTTCGGCGGATAATTCTGCCGGAGCAAAGTCTTCGAGCTCGGAGAAAACGTCTTCGGAATCAAAGCCTTCTTCGTCTAGTACAGAACCGGGTTCTTCGGAGGATGTCGCGAAATCTTCTGAATCGGCTCCGGAGTCTTCTTCATCCGTTGTGTTGGAGGTTTCTTCGTCGAGTGTGGCGCCGGCTTCTTCTGATTCTGCTCCTGCATCGTCTGACGATGGCAAGTGTACGAATTGCGATAGCTTTACTGCGGCAGACCCCGAACTCACCGAAAATGGCGGCAAGGGTTCCGTGACCACCTACGGAAGCATTACGGCGAAAGAAACGAGCTTGGGTGGCGCTTGCAATTACGGCCAGACCAACATTCAATACTATGCGGCAATCCATGTGAATGTTTCTCCGGGCGATGAAAAGGGCCCGTGGAATGGCGGCGCCGCTTGCGGCGGTTGCGTACATGTGAAGGCGAGAACGCCGGACGGTTGGAAAGAAGTCACGGTGCGCATTACCGACCGTTGCCCCGATGCGAACTGCGGCGTGGACTTGGGCGGCGCTCCTGCTAGCGATATCATGGGAATTCAAGTGGGCCGTTACTCCGGCGAATGGGAATTCGTGAGCTGCGAAGGCGTCGAAGGCGTATGGGGCGATTCCACCTCGATTTGGGTCAAGGAAGGCGCCAGCGAATTCTGGAGCATCATCCAGGTACGCAACCCCAAAGACATGGTCAAGTCCATCTCGATTTACGGCGTTGACACTCGTGATGCCCATGAGCTTGAAATGGTCGTGGGCACTGAAAACTTTTGGACTGTTCCGAAAGCAGTGCTGCAGACCGACAACCGCTATCGTGTGGTGGTCAAGTACCGCACCGGAACCGATGACGAATGGAAAATTAAAGGCTCCGAACTTGCGGAGCCTGAAGCGAATCTGTATTTGTACGAACACCGCGATTAACGGTATTCGAGTTTAGCGACAAACAGGTGCTTGCAATTGTTGTAGTCGTCGCCCCAATGGCTTGTTGAGCCTGCAAAGACTTTGATTCCGAGGTCGGCGGCGCCTGCGACCACGCGGTCCATGCCGGAGATTCTCCAGATACCGCGGAGAATATCGTCGCATTCTTCACGAGTGAGGTCTGCGCCGGTGATGGTGCCCTTGTACATGTAAAGACCGTCGTGAATAAACGGTGCGGAGTTGTAGACGTCGTTGCCCTTCTTGATATCGGGGACGATCCATTGTGCGAATTTCGGGGCGGATGCGCCGTCGGTCATGAAACCCTTCTTGAAAAGGCATGTCAGCAAGAAATCGCGGGTTTTACCGTCGGCCTTGGTGTAGCGGGAACCCTTGACGTATACATAGCGGTCAAGCTTGAAGAAATACATTTTGCCGTTGCCTTCGAAGACGAGCGGGAAATCGATGGTCACATCGTCCACGGTAATGGAATTGCGGTCTTTTTGCAGGTATTTACGGCTCTGCAGCTTGTCGATATACTTTTTTAAGATGGACATAGACTCCTTTTGGGTGCATCGCAGATGATGCACTCACCTTAAAAGATAATATTTATGTAATTAATTTATTGATAATTGCGAGATTATTTGATAATCTTTTTAAATTATTTATGAAAAGAGTAAAAGAATGCCGTGGGAGGGCAAACTTGTATGGATTTTGATCAGATTCTATCGCATTATAGGGCGAATGCCTGCGTAATGTCCGTAGACCTCTATCCGGATGGTTCTTACGGTAACATTCGCGTGGTGGCGGGGAACAAGGCTCATTGCGAAGAAATGGAATCAACTCAGGGGCACCCGTTTGTGCCGGGTTGTCCGTATGAGCTGTGTTTTCCGAAGAATCTGAATTTCGAGGACCATTGTTTCCGCTGCGTGCAGTCGGGCAAGCCTCTCCATGCTTACGTTGACCTGTACATGATGGGTCTTTGGCTGAACATGTTCTTGATGCCGCTGGACTCTGACCGCGAAAATGTCGGTTATTGCATTTACTGTTACGATGTGGCGCCCAAGGCGGATTCTTCGGCCATGGCAGACCTTTCTGCAGAAACCGCCACGAATGTCCTCAAGGCCTGTATCAAACTGCGCGGCGCAGAAAATGTCAAGCAGACTTTTCAGGAAGTGGTCGAAGATATCCGTAAATCTTGCGGTTCCGACCATTGCTGCATTTTGCTCACCGATGCCGAAAATCGCGAGTGCTCGATTTTTGCGGAATCGATTCGCGATGACCTAAAAATAAAGCCGATGTCGCGGTATGTCGAAGGCTTTTACGCGATTGCAGAAACATGGCCCGAAACACTTGCCGGCAGTACTTGCATTATCGCGAAAGACGAACGCGATATGGAAAAGCTTCGCTTGGCCAATCCGATTTGGGGCTCGATGCTTGACCTTTCCGGCGTAAAGACGATTGTACTTTTCCCGCTGCGCCATGGCGGCGAATTGCTCGGCTACTTGTGGGCAGTTAATTTTAATGTCAACGATACTCTGAAGATTAAGGAAGCGCTTGAAGTCACGACGTTCCTTATCGCGTCCGAGATTTCGAGCTACCTGCTCTTGAACAAGCTTCAAACGATGAGCACGATTGATTCGCTGACGGGCGTGAAAAATCGTAATGTGATGAACCATACTATCGATCAGATTGTGGCAGGACGCAAGCCGACGCCTGAAGCCGTTGTATTCGCTGACTTGAACGGTCTGAAGCGCACCAACGACGAACAGGGACACATCTCTGGCGATAAAGTGCTGTGCTCGGCGGCAGAAATTTTGCGGTACGTTTTCCCGGAAGTAGACGTGTACCGTGCCGGTGGCGACGAATTCATGGTGCTTGCTTCAAACATTACGGAAGAGGAGTTGAACACCCGTGTTGCCAAAATCCGCACGATGGCAAAGCTGTCCGAAAATGTGCGGTTCTCCATTGGCACTTGTTATGGTGATCCCGATGTCCGTCGGGCAATGCATATTGCTGACGAGCGGATGTATGTCGATAAAAATTCTTTCTACGCCGAACACCCTGAATTAAAATACAGGTAAAATCGTGGGACGCACTTATGCGGCCATTGACCTCAAGTCGTTCTTTGCCTCGGTGGAATGCATTCTCCGGGGCCTTGACCCCTTAAAGGCAAAATTGGTGGTGGCCGACGAAAGCCGTACCGAAAAGACGATTTGCTTGGCGGTAACGCCGGCGCTCAAGGCTTACGGGATTCCGGGACGTGCGCGGCTTTTCGAGGTGAACCAGAAGGTACGTGAAGTACAGCGACGCACGGGCGAAAAGATTGAATTCACCATCGCGAAACCGCAAATGGCGAAGTACGTGGAATATTCCACGAAGGTCTACAATGTTTACCTGAAATATGTGAGCGCCGAAGATATTCACGCGTATTCCATTGACGAATGTTTTCTGGACTTGACGAAATACCTGAAGTTGTACAAGAAGACCGCCCGCGAACTGGTAAAGACGATTATCCAAGATGTATTCACGACTACGGGAATCACGGCCACGGGCGGCATCGGCACGAATCTGTACCTGTGCAAGATTGCGATGGATGTGATGGCTAAGCATGTGGAAGCGGATGCAGATGGCGTGCGCATCGCGGAACTAGACGAGATGAGTTACCGCAAACAGCTTTGGTCGCACAGGCCGATTACGAGCTTTTGGCAGGTGGGCCGCGGTATAGCAGAGCGCTTGGAAAATTGCAGGCTGAATGCGGGGCGTGGCATTTACACGATGGGTGACATTGCCCGCGTGAGTGTCAAGAATCCCGAGGCGCTTTACAAGCTGTTCGGCGTGAATGCAGAAATCTTGATTGACCACGCCTGGGGTTACGAGCCCTGCACGATTGCAGACATCAAGAAGGCGAAGCCGCGGAACAGGAGTACGGGCGAAGGCCAGGTGTTGCAGGATCCGTATCCGTTTGACAAGGCGCGTCTTGTGGTGCGCGAAATGGTGGATACGGTTTCGATGACTTTAATTGCCCACGACCTAGTAACAAATGCGATGGTGCTCACGGTAGGTTACGACCGCGAAAACGTGGACAAGGGAATTTACCACGGCGTGACTGTGACCGATTTTTATGGACGCACGATTCCGAAGCCTGCACACGGCACGGCAAACATTGGTTATTATACCAGCTCGCAGTCAGTGATGGCGGATGCCGTCATGAAACTTTTTGACCGCATTGTAGACCCGAAACTGACGGTGCGCCGCTTGAACTTGGTGGCCGCCGATATTGTAGACGCTAGCCACGAACAGTACGACTTGTTTACCGACGTGAAAAAGCAGGAACGCGAAAAGAAACGCCTGAAGGCGGAACTCCTTATCAAGAAGCGTTTTGGCAAGAATGCCATTGTGAAGGGGATGGACTTGCAAGAGGGCGCCACCACCATTGAACGCAACGGACAAATCGGAGGACACCGTGCCTAATTTTGATTATAGCGATATTATCGATTTGCCGTATCCGCGGAACGATTGGAATTTCTTAATCAAGCATCCGCGTATGAGCATGGAAGACCGGGCGAAGATTTTCCACCCGTTTGCGGCGTTGCGCGGGCATGCCGAGGCGCTTGGTGCGACGGCCGAACGCAAGCAAGAGGCGGTCGCGAACGAGCTCACGCTAGACGAGAATTTTTAAATTAGTGGTATCATGACTCAGCCTGTTCGAAACATTGCAATCCTTGCCCACGTGGATGCCGGAAAGACGACTCTTTCGGAGCGTATTCTTTTTGCGGCGGGCGAGGTTCGCCGGCCGGGCAAGGTGGAAGAAGGCCTTGCCACCATGGACTACATGCCCGAAGAAAAAGAACGCGGCATTACCATTGAAAGCGGCGTGGCGCATTTCGAATGGAAAAACACCTGGTTCAATTTTATCGATACTCCGGGCCATGTGGATTTTGGTGCCGAAGTCGACACGGCGCTGACAGCCGTCGAGGGCGCGGTACTTGTGGTGAGTGCCGCGAGCGGAGTGGAAACGCAAACGGTAGCCGCCTTCCGTAAACTGCGCGAAGCGGGCGTGCGGACGATTTTGTTTGTCAATAAGCTTGACAATCCTGATTATTCGCTTGACGAAACGCTAATCAATATTGAAGAAGTTCTGGGCGTGCGCCCGGTGCTCATGACGCTCCCCGAATACAAGGGTGGACGCATGTCGGGCGTGCTTGATGTGCTCAGCAAGAGTCGCTTGATTCATTCGGATTCGGGCGAAGAAATTGTAGACGATTCCTGGCCGCAATCGGGCGAAGTGAGCGATTCTACCGAGAAAATAAAGAAGCATTACGCCGAGGCGGTGGAATTCGCGAGCAACTTTGACGACGAAGTCTTGCAGCTTGCGCTTGAAGGAAAGCCGGTTCCGCCCAAGACGCTTTTGCGCGGGCTGAAGGAACTGGCGAAGAATAAAGATTATGCTCTGTGCTATGCGGGCTCGGCCATTGAAGGCTTCGGGGTACGCAGCCTGACAACTGCGCTATCGTTCTTCTTGCCCGATGTGCCTGAATTTGCAGACAATGAATTAGGCCAAGTCATTCGACTGCGCCATTTTAAAGGCGTGGGCGAAATTTCGCTGTTCCGTAGCCATACCAACATGGAACGCAAGGAATGGCCCGCGGGTTTTGAATTTTCTCGCTTGAAGGCGAACTTGTTGCAGCCTGTCGACGAAATCCGTTCGGGCGATATTTACGCCATGCGCAGCCCCTTCGAAACGGAACTCGGACAGACGATTTCTCTGGATGGATCGATTCCTTCTTGCGAAGAAGAGGAAACGAAACCTTCGATTCGCGACAAGTACCAGCCGCTTTTGCAGACTCGCGTGGAATGCTTGGGCGCCGAAGATTACCACCATGTGGAAAAGAGCTTGAATGTCCTTGCCCGTATGGATCCCTCTTTCCGCGTACAAAAAGACGATGGCGGATTCTGGTACCTGCATACCGTGGGCGAAGTGCAGCTCGATGTGTTGCTTGCCCGACTCAAGCGCGAATTCGGCTGCGAAGTCAAAGCCGGTAGCCCGGAAGTACGTTGGCAGGAACGCCTCTGCCGCAATGTGGGTCCTGTCGAAAATACATTCCAGCTGGGTCCCCACAAGATTTCCATTAAGCTTTCGGCAAACCCGCTCGATGGCGATGCCCATGACATCCGCCTGTCGGCGGAATTCTTGGAAACGGCCCCGCGTGAAATTCTGGCCGGCGTGCGTTCTGCACTTTTGGAATCGACTGAAATCGGCGTGCTCGGCAAGGGCCCCCTTGTGGGTGTTTGCTTCGAAGTCCATGAATTCACCTGGACCGAAGGGGCACTCCCGCCCATGATCAAGAAGGCCTGCGCCGATGCGGTCACGAAACTCATTAAACCTGCCGATGTCCAGCTTTTTGAGCCCGTGATGGAACTTTCTCTGGAATGCCCGGTGAATTTTGCGGGCCTTGTGACGGGCGACATTCAGTCCCGCGACGGCAAGGTGAAAGAAATCGGCGGCGACGGTAAGACCCACTTTTTAAAGGCCGATGTCCCGCTGCGCAAGATTTTCGGTTACGCCACAGGCGTTCGCAGCATCAGCAAGGGTACGGCATTATATAGTATGAAGCTGCTCGGATATAAACCGGCGACCCTCTAAATTTTTTTTGAAAATCGTTTGACAAATCAAAAACTAAAAGCGATAATGTGGTGTATGCGCTTTTGGTACCCTAGACAATGTGAGTTATTTTTACTATATTGCAGTTCCTCTGCTCAAGAGGTTTAGGTGTTTGGAGGGGTTATGTCAATAAATGACATTAAATTTAAGCTATATTTAAGGGAGAGCTTCCCGACGTAATAGAAATCTTAAATCCGACTATCTAGTTGGTTTAATGTTACACATTTGTCCTTTGATCGGCCTCAAAGGGGTTTTCAACTGTCGCCTCGCGACAAAAAGGAGCGCCAATGCGCAAAAATATCGTCCTTGCAATGATCAAGATTGCACAAACCACCCCCTCCGTTTGCGAACAGATCGCAGATCGCCTCTGGAAAGTCCTTGGCGAGAAGTTGACGGACCGTGCCGTCGCCCTCTTTTACCGCATCAAGCCGGATTTCTCCAAGATGAAGATGAAAATGGATGCTCTTCGTCTGGAATTGGGCGGCGATATCTATCCGCTGTTTATCGATGCCATTATGCAGTACGACGAAAGCGAAAAAGCGTCTTTTGAAACCTTCGTGACGACCAAGATTTACTGGAAGTTCGTGGAAGACAAGTGCGAAAACTCGGAACGCACCGCCCACGAAGTGCCGGCGAGCCAGCTTTCGCCCGAAGACCTGATGACCCAGGACGAAACCCTTTCTTTTGCCGATTACTATAGTGACGATTCCGATTTGACAAATGACGGACCTTGTGACGATAATGAAGATGAAGACACCAGTTGGAAGGAGTTGTTGGCTTTGGCCTTGAAAATGGTTGAAGAATACCCGGTTCTGAAGGAATTCATGAAGACGCACCGCGAAACTCTGGAATATTGCGACCGCTACGAGGAAGTCGAAACCGCCGAACGCATGGGTTGCTCGCGCCCCACGGTGTACAACCGCTTCAATCAGATTCGAAAGATTCTGGTCGAAAACGGTCTCGACAAGGAATTCTATCGCCTTGCCGCCTAGTTGAATTTTAAGAGAGTGAATTATGCAGTCTAACACCTACTTTAAAAAGGTATACAACGACCTCAAAAAGGCCGAATTGAAGAAATTTGCGAAGACAAACGCCCCGATGAGCTTCGCGGATCTCAAGATTCTGGAATACTGGGTCCGCATTATCGACGAAAATCCGGATGGCCTGAACAAGGCCAGCGCCTTTCAGTTGATGGGGCGTGCTTGCCGCGAAAAAATCGTAAAAGGCTTTATTGACATCTTCAATCCGTTCATCACGCCGAAGAAAAAGCCGGTAAAGCCCGCCCGCAAGCAGGCTTCGATCGACCGCGAATTCGCTGATGACGATATCCCGTTCCTCGATGACATTGTGGACGATGTTGACGAGGATGAGTGCGAACTGGATACGCAGTATTGCAATGGCAGACTGCTCCGCCAGATTTGCCGTTACCGCAAAGAAATGAAGTTCGGTTGCGCCGACAGGGTGACCGACAACCTGGTAAAGGCGATTGTCGATGTCGATGCGGAATCGATGGCACCGTTCCTTTACAAGGAAGTCCAGGATATCGTGTGCGAAAACTTCAAGAACTTTGCGCTTGAAAAAATCCAGAAGGGCGTGCGTCGCGACGATCCGGTTTATGAACGTGCGCTGAAGGTAAAAGAGGTTTACCGCCTGGACGATGACGAGTTGGAAATCCTTCTCTACATGTGGTTGCGCAATCGCGATGTCATGCAGTGCGATCCGGATGGAGAATTTTTCGGTCGTCGTCGCCATCGCTTTGGACCGCCGTCGGATTCCCCGAGGGTGTTTTCGGAAGTTGCCATGACGACTGGCTTGAGTGTTGACCGAGTCATGAAGCTGATGGGTAAAGACAGTACGCTTCGCAAGCTGGGCTTGTGCAGCGAAGATATGGACATTCCCATGGAAGTCGGGTGTTTCTTGGATGGTTCCTGTGACAGCACGGGCCTCAAGGCCTTCCATCTGGCAGAACCGGGAACGGTTCCTTTCGCCCAGTTGCAGGGAAACAATCCCGATGCCATCTTGGCTCTTGACCTGATCAAGCACCACAATTGGGATCGCCCGCTGAACATTCTCCTTTACGGTGTAGAAGGTACTGGCAAGACAGAACTTGCGAAGGCTCTCGCCGCCGAAGCGGGGCTCCCTTTGCTTGAAGTGAGCATCGATGCCGACAATTCCATGGAAATGGGACGCCGTTTTGAAACGCGTTCCCAGAGCCTGATGCTTTACCGCATCCGTGCGGCGATGCTCGCCGATTGGCAGTGCGAAAAAGAGCACGGCATTATCTTGATGGACGAAGCCGACTTGGTGCTGAACGGTTTTGAAAAGGGTAGCCTGAACCATTTCTTTGAATCGGTGAATACCCCCATTATCTGGATTACCAACTCGATCAGCTTTACCGAAAGGAGCTCTCGCCGCCGTTTCGATTTTTCGATGGCCTTCAAGGGCCTTGCCAAGGACGAACGCCTGAACATGTTCGAATCGGTGCTGAAGGCGCAGGGGGCGGAAACCATGCTGACGCCCGAAGAAAAGATGAAGCTCGTGGTGGAATTCCCGGCAATGGCTGGCGGCTTCACGATTGCGACGCGCGCTACCCAGAACCTGCTTGCGAGCGGGGCCGATGTCAAGGCTTATCCCACCATGGCCCGCCTGCTCAAGGCTCACACCAACTTGCTGGAAATCAGTACGGGTTCCCTGCGCGATGTGGAATGCCATGCTCCCGCTTATACCTTGAGCGGCCTGAATATGGAAGGTTCCGTCGAAGAAATCATGGAAGTCGTCCAGAACTATGATTCGGTCTGGAAGACTCTCGAAGAAGATTCCGCTCCGAACTCCCTGAACATCTTGCTGTACGGGCCTCCGGGAACCGGCAAGACGGAATTCGTGCGCCATATTGCGCGCACCTTGGGCCGTAACTTGATCGTGCGCCGTGCAAGCGACCTGTTGGGAATGTTTGTCGGCCAGACCGAGGCGAACATTGCCGCCGCCTTCGAAGAAGCGGAACGCACCAAGTCGATTCTGTTCTTCGACGAAGCGGACAGCTTCTTGCGCGACCGTACGGGCGCCATGCAAGGCCACGAAGTTTCGAAGGTGAACGAAATCTTGACCCGAATGGAAAACTTCAAGGGAATCTTCATTGCAGCGACAAACTTTGAAAGCACGCTGGACACGGCAAGTCGCCGCCGCTTTGCCCTGAAGCTTGGCTTTGGTTACTTGAAGCCCGAAGGCATTCGCCATATCTGGAACGTATTCTTCCCGAATGTGGAATGCCCGAAGGCGGTGACCGAGCTGCCGCTCTTGACTCCGGGTGACTTCAACGCCGTCAATGGCCGCTTGCGTTTCTTGCCCGAAAGCGCCAAGTGCGCCGAACGAATCGAAGCCGAACTCCGCAAGGAATTAAGCGCAAAGGACAGCCACGCGGGCCGATCCATGGGCTTCTAAAGATACCGTGCATCCTGCCGGTGTGTTGTGGTAAGGGGCCGTGCGGGCGAAAGCCTGCACGGTTTCTTTTTACATTCTTGCCGCACGGGCTCTGCGGCGGAAGTGCTCGATAAGCGGGGCAACGGTTTCCTTGAAGTCGTCGTGCGTTTCGATGCGCACGAAGTCGATAGACATGCGCTGGAATAGTTCCTTGGTCGCCTTGCCCTGGCGCTTGGCTTCGCGGGCGAATGCTTCGCGGAAGGTAGCGTCGCCAGTATCGATCAGGAGGGTTTCGCCGGTTTCGGGGTCTTCAAGTTCCACAAGGCCTGCGGGCGGGAGTTCCATTTCACGAGGGTCTACGACAGAGACCGCAAGCACGTCGTGGCGCTTACGGAGAATCTTGAATGCGTTTTCGAAGCCTTCATCGAGGAAGTCACTCATCACCACGACGACGGCACGACGATTCAGAATCTTGCCGGCGTATTCCAGCGCTACCTGCGTGTTCGTGCCGTGGTGCTGCGGCTTGAAGTAAAGGATTTCGCGGATAAGACGCAGCACGTGCTTGCGGCCTTTCTCCGGCGGAATAAACAGTTCAACCTGGTCGGTGTAAATCAGCAAGCCGACCTTGTCATTATTCTTGATGGCGGCGAACGCGAGGAGTGCAGTCAAAGTCGCCATGACTTCGCCCTTCATCTGCTTGCCGGAACCGAATTCCGAACTGCTGGATGCGTCGACCATCAAAAGCATGGTCATTTCGCGTTCTTCGATAAACTTCTTCACATAAGGCGTGCCCGTTCGTGCGGTCACGTTCCAGTCGATAGTACGCACATCGTCGCCCGGCATGTATTCGCGCACCTCGCTGAATTCCATACCGTTGCCTTTGAAGGAACTGTGGTAAGCGCCGGTCATCACGGTGTCGAGCGTGCCGCGAACGCTAAGTTCAATGCGACTGACGGTCTTTAAAACTTCTTTATCTAACATCTCAAAGTCTCTTTTTTACGCTAAGAATATACAAAAAATCCCCCAAAAAGGCTATGTACGCTGTTCGGGGGCGTTACGGGGGCCTCCCCACCCTGGTGGCCATGCGCACTAAGCGACAAGTCGCCAAGTGCTGTCCGCCCGTAGTGGGGGTAGGGAGCAACAGCGCCTGCGCGGTGCGAACGAGGGGGAGGCGTCCCCCTTTCATATACAAAAAATGGAAAAATAAGCAACTTGGAGCGGTCACGCGCAAAAAAAATGATTATTTTGTTAGGCGCAAGGCTGAATCACACAACCCTATTTACAGGTAGCTATGTCGGCAAAAGTAACGAGCAGTGACAAGATTGAAGATTTGTTCCCGGAAACCCCCATCCGCAAAATCATCACGCCGATGGAACGACTGATGAAGGTGGAGACGACCGGTGGCATCGTCTTGATTATCATGACGATTGCAGCCTTGATCTGGGCAAACATTAGCCCTGAATCTTACCATCATGTTTGGCACATGCCTTTTGCGCTCACGATTGGCAGTTGGGTCGGTTCGGCCGATTTGCACTGGCTCATTAACGACGCCATGATGACGATTTTCTTCTTCAATATCGGGCTTGAAGTCAAGGGTGAAATGACCTATGGCGAACTCAGGAACCCGAAGGCGGCGAGCTTGCCGATTATTGCGGCGGCTGGCGGTATGTTGTTCCCGGCTTTGATTTATTTGCTGCTTTGCCCCCATGGTGCAAATAGCGCGGCGCATGGTTGGGGTGTTCCGACTGCGACGGATATTGCTTTTGTCGTGGGCTGCATGGCCATTCTCGGAAAGAAGGTGCCGCATGCCCTGCGTGTGATGATTTTGACTCTGGCTATCGCCGACGATATCGGTGCAATTCTCGTGATTGCAATCGGTTACCCCAGTGGCGACGGCGTGAACTTTATTGCGCTCGGTACGGGTTTTGCCTTGCTCGCCTTGATCAACGTGATGTTTAGAATTGGCGTGCGTAACCTGCTGTTGCATGGCGTGATTGGTATTGCGGTTTGGGCATTCTTTGTGAAGAGCGGCGTGCACCCGACTATTGCGGGCGTGCTGCTCGGACTCTCGGTGCCGGCAAAGCCTGTGCTTGCGAAGGGCAAGCTTGCTCATTTCGCTGGCAGCGTGGGTGGCGCTCTTTCGGGCGAAGCGAAGGACCGCAACGAACAGTACGAAGTGTTTACGCTTTTGAAGCGTGGTGCCCGCGAAAGTATCTCGATGCAGGAACGTTTCTTCAAACCGCTCGTGCCGTGGGTGAACTTCTTTATTATGCCGCTGTTTGCACTCAGCAACGCAGGTGTCGAAATCAAGCTTGGTGGCGTGGAAGTGCCTGTGATGGGTGCGGTGGCGTTGGCCTTGATTTTGGGTAAGCCGATTGGTATTTTCCTGTTCAGCCTGCTCGCCGTAAAGGTGGGCGTGTCGGTGAAACCGAGCTACAGCTGGAAGGTTTTGTGGGGCGGTGGTATGCTTGCCGGTATCGGCTTTACCATGGCTTTGTTTGTGGCGAACCTCGCCTTCGAGGTGGGCGACCGTCAGGATTCTGCCAAGCTCGGTATTCTGCTGGGTAGCTTCTGTGCCGCAATCCTTGGCACCATCTACATGAACCTGGTGTCGAAGGCGCATCACGAAGAATCGTAATGCCGCACTTTGTGTACATGCTCCGTTGTGCGGGAAACCGCATTTATACGGGGTATGCCGTCGATGTCGAAGCTCGTTTTGAACAACATAAATCCGGCAAGGGAGCCAAGTTTACCAAGGCATTCCCGCCGCAGTGTATTCTGCGCCAATTTGAACTGAATAGCCACGAAGAGGCGCTGCGCCTGGAAGCACGCATCAAGAAACTGCCCCGCCCGCAAAAAGAAATGCTCGCTGCCGGCGACGAAGCCTTGGCTGCGGAACTGCTCGCGGGCCTCGGCGAAACGCTTGAAGAAAGTCGCGCCCGCAAGCGCCGCGAAAAACGGAAAAACATTACCTCTCACGACGATTGATATTGTATATTTCTGCAAGAACGAATCTGTCAAAATAGGGGATGATATGTTTTTTACTGACAGAACAAATACGCTTGAAGCTCTGTTTCGTGTTCGGGCGGCCATCTTTGGAAAAAAGCTCCAGGTTTTTGAGGGGCGCGATGGCGTGATGAGCCTGCTGCAAGAATCGCTCGATGTGCAAACCAACGAAAGGGATTATCAAGGTGCTTTGGACCTTGTCAAGCCTTTGATGAAGGTGGCCGAAGATCATCCGTTTGTTTCTGACGATTCCGTTGAATATATTTCGATTTCTAGCCGAATGGAACGCGCCCTTTACCGGCATTATTTTGAACCCCTGTCAAATCGGTTAGTGAAGAACGTTCATTCCTGTTGCCCGATGGAATTTATTTGGCGGCAGGCGGGTCTTTTGGACTTGTATTTGGAAAATTATCCTGACGCAGAAAAGGCGATGTCCAATGCGGCAAAGTGGAATCCGGTTTCGGCAAAATACAGACTGATGCTTGCGAGAATCCATAGTGACCAGGGGCGTTGGGATAATGTGGTGGAAGATTCGGTGGCGGCAATGAAGGTCGCTTACAGGGCGAGCGACTTGATTCTCTGTTTTAGATTCTTGCGCAATTATTTCCTTTATAAAAAGATGTACCTAGAAGCGGTATACTGCAGTTTTGCGCGATTGAATTATACGGATTCCGGCAGCGTTCTAGACGAAATCGTCGATGATATTTTGGGGTATGCCAAGATGGTCGATATTGAACATGATCAATCAAATGATGAGAGCGTCACGGAGTCTTTAAAATGCTTTGGCGTTACGCTCGGGTTCAATCCGGATGTCGTGGCGGTGGCGAAAAAGAATTGCGAAGAAGCCTTTTTAGCAGGCGATGCGGATTTGGCTAATTATTTCGCCGAGATCATGTCGGGCTTAAAAACCGTACAAGAAAAAAAGGAAGCGTTCAACTTAAAGCAATTGGTTGAACATTACAAGAATATCAAGAGCTGATTATTTGGCAATCAAGTCGACTACAAGCGCGATGGCCATGCCGATGCTGCAAACGCTAATGAATCGCTGGATGAACTTGTTGCCCTTTTTGCGCTGCAAGAAGCTACCGAAATAGCCTCCAACCCAGGCGCCACCTGCCATAATCACGGCGATGGGCCAGTTGATTTTACCGGTCACGCCGAGCGCAATGGTACTTACCACCAAGAACACGTTGGTGAGGGAATTTTTGAGAGCGTTAATCTGGATGGGAGCAAGTCCCGTATAACGGGTGAGCCCGAAAATTTGTACGAAACCCACGCCGACTTGTACGATGCAACCGTAAACGGCAATGGCAAAAAATCCGAGAGCGCCCTTGAGGGTCAACTTTTCAGGCGGATTTGCAGGCGGTTTTCCCAAGACATTCTTGTTCAGGTTGCTCATCACGACCACAAGGCAAATGACGACAGCGAGGATTGCCTGAAACAGCTTGTCGCCGATGTGTACCAGGAAGCATGCGCCAAGAAGGGCTCCGAGAATCGTAGGCGTGAGCAGCTGCAAGAAAATGCGCTTGTTCAAGTAGCCGTGGCGGGCTAGGTTGAATGCGCTGCTGAAATTTCCGATAATAAGCCCGATACGGTTCGTGCCGTTTGCGACAGTTGCGGGCATCCCGAGGAAAATCATGATAGGAAGGCTCAGCGTGGAGCCGCCGCCTGCGATGCTATTGATAAGACTTACCACTGCGCCTAAGACGAAGTAGGCGGCGTAGAGGGCAAGTGCTGTAGGCTCGAAATTCATCGCGCCCAAATATAGAATTATCCGAAGAAGGCGTCGCTAAGGGATGCGCGGAAGGCGTGGATGCGGTCAGCGTTCGTTTCGCGGTGCGGGTAGGTAAAGTTGCTGAGCAGCACGACGGCGGCACCCTTGTCGGGGTCGGCCACAATGCTTGTGCCGGTGAATCCCGTTTTGCCGAAGGTGCGGGGCGAAATTTTTACGCCCATGAACTTGGTGCTGTTCAGTTCCCAGCCGAGGGCGGTGCAGGCATCCTTGGCGGTAGAATACTTGCTGGCGGAGCCCGCTGCAAAAGCGTTTTCGCTGACCATTTTCAAGATGCCCGCCGGAGCGACCCGTGCGCATTCTCCGCCACATCCGTTCGCGGCTACGCCATCGTTTAGAATCATTTGTACGAAATTCAGTAAATCCGGAACGCAGCTGAACATGCCGGCGCTGCCAACGGGGAACAGCTTTCGCAGCACCCAGGCGCTTTCGTCGTGAATTTCGCCTTGGATCTCGCGGCCCCTAAAACTGCAAATTTCGGTCGGCGAAATTTCATTTTTAGGAATCGGATTCCAGTCGCGAGTGAGCGGATCCCAGCCGGAACGAGTCATGCCGAGCGGAATGAAGAAACGTTCGCGGCCTTGTAGCTGCAAGTCTTTTCCGGTAAGGCGCTGCAAGATAATCCCGAGCAATACGCTGGCAGGATTGCCATAATTAAAGTCGGCACCGGGAGCCTTTTCGAACTGGTAGGTGTAAAGGGCATCCAAGATACCTTCGGCGGGCAGCGTGCGCAGGGTCTTCATGGGCACACGGTAATCGAGACTGTGCGTCAGCAAGTGGAAAACACGAATGTCTTCGCGGTAATTGGTCTGGAGTTCGGGAATGAAGTCGATGACCTTTGTATCGACCGAGAGCTTGCCTTCGAGAATGTAACTCAGGGCGAGTGTGGAGGTGGGGCACACCTTGGTGAGGCTTGCGATGTCGAAAACCGTATTTTCGGGCGTGTTGAGCGTCAAAATCTCACGACTGCCATCGGGCAAAATGAACCCGGCGACCGCTTTGTTGAAAATTCCCTCGGATTCAGCCCTCTTGAGCAGGCCTTCTAATGTTTCTTTTTCGAACTTCATGTACAGAAATATAGCATAGTGAATTTTTATTCCGAAATATCTTATATTTTGATTGTGTTCTCTAGGACTATAGAAAACGAGAATCGCGTAAGAGTTCTTTACGGGATAATCCTTGTTGTGGTGGGGCTAGCCTTTGCCACAGTCGGCGTGTACATATTCAAAGATTATTTGGAATCCGTGAAGCAAGAAACCTTGCTCGCGGGCAAGATGTCCAATGCCAAAGATGCTGAAGCGATTAATGGAATCTTGGCCCGCGGCGAATCGGTGCTGCGCGTAACCACTCGCATCGCAGAAAAGAGTTTGGATCATGGGGCCACGCTGGCGCAGATGGAATCGCTGCTGGTTTCCGAAGCGGAATATTACAGACATTCGAACGATATTGTCTTGTGCAATATGTTTGGTTTGCTCCGCGATGAATTCCTGAGCGGGGGCCGTTGGACTCCTGCCGCAGGTTATGTACCCTCGATTAGGCCGTGGTACCAGAATGCCCCTATGGAAAAGGACAAGGTTGCCTTGATTCCGACTCACCTGGAACCGCGTAGTGGCGAACAGGTGGTGACCATCAGTTTGCGCCTTTCAGATAAGAAAAGCGTTCTTGCGGTTGATCTGTTCTTGAGGGACTTGCTCGCCGATGTCAAGAAGAGCGACTTGTCGAATATGCTAGTCATTATCGACAAGAAGGGCGTGGTTGTTTCGCATACCGATATTACCCAGAACGGAAAGAACTACTTGTCGGCTGATTTCTGGGGTACGGATGAAGAAAAACTGACCCGCGCCATTTCGTTTGCCAGCGGAGAACCGTTCGTCTTTAACTTGAGGGGCCGGGACTATCGCGTGTTCTCGTCGCTGATTCAGGGCGAATGGTATGTGGTCCGCCTTGTTGAAGAAGGTAATCTCTGGAAATCCTTGAATATTTCGATTTTGCGCAATGCAATCCTCGTCTTCTTGATTTACGTATTGTTTGTATTGCTGTTCACGGCAGTATTTGCCAAGTACCTAAGGCTTCTTCGCCTGAACCGCTCCAAGACGGCATTCCTTACGAGTATGAGCCGCGAAATTCGTTCTTCGGTGAACGGAATTCTCGGTATGAATTCCATTGTGCAGAAAGAACTGCACGATGACAACATGAAGGAATATTCCAACAATATCCAGAGTGCGGGGCAAAGCATTATTTCATTGGTGAACGATGTCCTGGATGTTTCGAAAATTGAGTCGGGCCGCCTGAGCATCGAATCGATGGAATACGATGTGTTTACGGTTTTGCAGGAATGCTATAACGAGAACGAACCGAAGGCGAAAGGAAAGGGCCTGACCTTCCACATTGACTGCGATCCCGATATTCCGTCTTGTCTGTGGGGCGACCAGAACCGCATTATCCAGATTATCAACAACCTGCTTTCGAATGCGGTCAAGTTTACCGAAGTGGGTGGGGTCTCCTTGTCGGTGGGCTTTGACAACTTGCCGCCGATTGGTTCGCTGCGTACCGATGACTATATCATGCTGAAGATTGCCGTTAAGGATACCGGTGTCGGCATCCGCAAGGAAGACCGCGATTCCATATTCAAAAGGTACCTCCCCAAGGGTCCGCAGGACGAAAGCGATATCGAAGGCATGGGCCTTGGGCTTAGCCTGACGCAAGAGCTTTTGGCGAAGTGTGGCGGACAAATGACGATCAACAGCCGCTACGGCGAAGGCTCTTCGTTCTTGGTCGAAATCCCGCAGCTGGTGCTGAATACGGAACCCATGGGCGACTTCGCGATGCGCTACAGGAATGCCTCTCGCAAGAACAAGGAAGTGGCGGAAGTGTTCCTGGCGCCTGAAGCAAGGATTTTGATTGTCGATGACGTCGAACTGAATATCAAGATGTTCCGCGGCTTCTTGAACAATTCGCAGGTGAAGATTGACGAAGCCCTGAGCGGTCACCAGTGCCTGCAATTGGTTGAATCCAGACATTACGACCTGATTTTCTTGGACCACATGATGCCGGTGATGGACGGCGTGGATGTCTTTAGAAAGATGAGGATGATGGACAAGTATCCGAACAAGAATACGCCTGTGGTGGCCCTTGTGTCTGAAGGCGAATCGTTGACCAAGGATTTGTTCCTGGCCGAAGGTTTTGCCGATTACTTGCTTAAGCCGATCAAGGAACGCGATTTGCGTCGCGCCATGAAGTGGTACCTGCCCAAGCAACTGGTGCTGACTCCCGAAGACTTGACGGAACCTGTGATTCCGACGGTGAACTTGATGAACGGTGTGGCAAGTGCATCTAGCAACAAGATTGAAACGGCGTATGGGGACGACGAACTTGAACTGCGCCCGGTTACGGCGCCGACGCTGCTTGACCGATTCAAGGCGTTCAGCGAGTTCTTGGATGTCAAGGCCGGCTTGAACTACTGCGCCGATGACGAAGAAATTTATGTAGAAATGCTGCAGGAATACGTCGGTTCCCCGTTGTGTAGAAACGTGGATACCTGTTATAAGAATTCCGATTGGGACAACTACCGCTTCTACATGCATGTGCTTTATGATTCGTCCGTTGCAATCGGTGCAATTTCGATGGCGGAAATATTCCATAATCTGGAAACGGCGAGCCGTGAATCTCGAATGAAGGTCGTTCAGGATACGCATGAGCTCGCAATGGCCCTGCATGCCGAACTGATTGAAAATATCCAGAGGGGGCTTGACGAACGATGAGATGGATAGTCCTTACATCTGCACTGGCGATTGCCATGATTGTGGGCGTGTTGTTCATGTTCGGGCCCGAAACGGGATTCGAGAATAAGCCGGAAAAAGTCCGTGTCGCCATGATCATGGCGGGGCTCCGTAATGACCATAGCTGGAACGAAACTCATTACGAAGCAATCCAGAAAGCGGAAAGTCTTCTGGATTTGGAAATCGCCTATTACGAGAATGTCCCTTTCGATTCTACGGCGCGGGACGCGATGGAAGAGGCCATCAGCAACGGCGCTAAAATTGTCATTGCCAATTCGTTTGGTTACGGTGATGCCGAAATGGCCGTGGCGAGAAACCATCCGGAAGTCAAGTTCTTTTATGCGACCGGGCTGAAGTCGATGACGAACTTGTCCAGTTTCTTTGGCCGTATGTATCAGCTCCGTTATCTTTCGGGAATTGTGGCCGGATTGAAGACGAAGACGAACGAAATCGGTTATGTGGCCGGACTCAATATTTCTGAAGTGAATCGCGGCATCAATGCGTTTGCGCTTGGTGTTCAGAAGGTGAATCCCGATGCGAAAGTATTTGTCAGCTGGACCGGTTCGTGGACCGACGAATCCAGGGCGGCAGATTCGACCCGTTCGTTGCTTGAAAAGCACAATATCGATGTCCTGACGACCCATTTGGATGCGCTGTCGCCGTATGACATTGCAGACGAAAGGGACGTCTGGATTATTGGTTACAATAGGGACAACTCCAAAAGGTTCCCGGAACGTTTCCTGACGGCGCCGGTTTGGCATTGGGAAAACTTCTATATTCCGAAAATTCGCGAGGTGCTCCAGGATAAGTTTGAAGGCCGCTCTTATTGGCTTGGGCTAGAAAGCGGTATTATGGACTTGGCCGAGATGACTCGCAATGTCGACGCGTCGATACGCCAGGCTGTTGAAGATGAACGAATTCGCCTGACACAAGGAAAGTTTGACGTGTTCTATGGCCCGATCGAAGATAACCAAGGTAAAATCCGTGTGGGCGAAGGCGAAAGCATGACCGACGATGCGATGTTGAATCGCTTTGATTGGTATGTCAAGGGGGTAGTCGATGGAATTAACCCCTAAAACAGCAAGAATCAACATCAAGATGGTGGTGTGGCTTGCCGCCGTTGTGTTTGTGCTGTGCCTTGTTTGCGTATTGCTTCGTGTAAAGCTCGATGCCATTTTGAATGTCTATATGACAAAGCAGGTGTCGCAGCAGGCCGTTTTGATTGCCGACTTGGCGAACGAAAAAATCCATATCCGCCTGAACGCCCTTTCGATGATTGCGCGCAAGATAGAGGCGGATGGCTCGCGCGTGGAAGACTTCTTGGCGCTTTCGGACGTGAAGAATGAAAATTCAAGCTACGGATTGATTGCGCTTGATGGAATGGTGTACACGGGCTCTTCGCAGTTCCTGTTGCCTGACGAAACGTATCGATGTGTCATGGAATCGTTCCGCGGCAGGCAATCGATTTGCTATAGCGAAAAGATGGGAATCTTGCTTGGCGTTCCGGTGTTCCATGGCCATAACGTCCGATTTGTGCTGTACTTGCAGTACGACGAAATCCCGATAAACGATTTCTTCGATGTCGATTGCTTTGACAAGAAATGCTTCGCTCAGGTGATCGATAACGACGGACGCGTCCTGATTCAGAACAATACCGGAAAGTGGCGCCAGGATTCCGTGTGGAGCGATGTCGATGTCGCCAAGATTTATGGAAAGCTCCGTCAGGATATGGATCGTGGCGGGCATGCCACGGCGAAAAATGTCCAAATTGGCGATGATACATATTACTTCTACATGGCGAAACTTTGGCAAGACGATTTCGTGCTTGCGGGAATGGTCGCCGGCGCAGATGTGTCGGATGGCTTGGATCAATTGTCTTTCTTGGTGTTCTGGGTTGTCGGATTCTTGATGCTGTTGTTCTTGACGGGACTTGGAATCCGGTTCTTCTGGGTTCGCAAGAATCGAGAAACTCACTTAAAGAACCATTTGGTGAGTGACGAACTGGATCGCTTGCGTATGATGGAGTCTGTGGGCCAGGATATTCGCAACCCGGCGATGAACGTCTTGAATATGGGTGCGATTGTCTTGAGAGAATCGAGTGACCCCTCGCTAAAGGAATATGTTGCCGAGATGCGAGCATCTGGTCAGGAACTGCTTTTGCTTTCGAACGATATTTTGGACATGAACAAGATCCGCACGAATAGCCTTGAAATTTCTATCAAGGAATACGACTTGTTCGCGGTCCTTTGCGATTGCTACAGTGCCGCCCATAACCGCAAAAAGTCGGCGGAGTTCGAACTGTTGGTGGATTCTTCGATTCCGACTCTGCTCGAAGGCGATGAGTCTCGCTTGTGGCAGATTGTAAGCAATATCTTGTTCAACGCAGAACGCCTGATTGTCAACAGCGCAAACATTGTCCAGATTGGTTACCGCTGGGTCGAAGACGAAAACGGTGAAGAAAGCACCCAGAAGATTGATTTGGTGATCGATGTGCCGGATGCCGGCGTGAGCTGGACGGGTGCTTCGCTGACGCTTGTCAAGATGCTGGTGGGCGCTCTCGGCGGCACAATCCGGAGCAGCCATATTGCAGATGGGCTCCCGGTCATCGAAATCGCGATCCCGCAGAAGGTCGTTAAAAATGAACTGATGGGCGATTTCAAGACGCGGTACAATGAATTCGTGCATGCGTCAGAGAACCAGTCCATTCATTTCTTTGCTCCGAATGCGTCGATTTTGGCCATTGACGATGTGCCCATGAATTTGCGCGTGATGAGCGGTCTCATGAAAGAAACCTTGGCCCGCTTTGATTCGGTGTCGAACGGCATGGAGGCGATTGAAAAGTTCAGGCGCAACCATTATGACATTATATTCCTTGACCACACGATGCCGATTATCGATGGCTTGGATATTCTGACCATTATGAAGACGCTGGACGATCATCCGAATCAGCATACTCCGATTGTGATGCTTACGGCAGATGATGGCGCTACGGCAAAGACGATTTGTGAGACGGCTGGCTTTGCCGATTTCTTGACGAAGCCGGTTCACGAAGATGCCCTGTTCACGATTCTTCTGAAGTTCTTGCCGAAGGAATTGATTAACCATTACGATGAACTTCCCAAGAAAGAAGAAGTGGTGGAGCCGACACCTGTAGAAGAAAAGCCCGTGAAGAAAACGGTGCTGATTCAAGAGACGAAAAAGACGAACGAGAACTTGCCTAGCGACGTGCTGGATGTCTCGGTGGGCCTGTTCTGTTGCGAAAGGAACGAAGCCCTTTATCGCAAGAAGATGATGGTCTATGTCGATAAACAGTACGATGTGGTTTTAAACAAGTTGTTCAAGGACGAAGACTTTGAAAGCTACCGCTTGATGGTGCAGATGCTGAAGAGCGCTTCGCTTTACATCGGTGCGGTAAAGATTGCAAGTATTGCAAAGTCGATGGAATTCGCCTGCAACGAAGGCGACTATGATTATGTGCGCGTACGTCACGAAGACTTGATGCGCGAATACAAGCGCATTGTCCGGGCGATTAAAGAACGAGTGATGGATGGAAGAGCAAATTGATATCTTGAAAGCGGATGGAACCCCTGCCGGATATTCGCGCGGGCGTACCGAAGTTCATGCCAAGGGACTGTGGCACCGCACGGTGCATATTTGGGCTTTCGATAGCAAGGGCCGCATTCTGTTCCAGTTGCGCAGTCGCGTCAAGGAAAATAATCCTGGGCTTTTCGACACCAGTTGCGCGGGTCATATTTCGGCCGGAGATTCCAGCGTGAATGCCGCCGTGCGCGAACTGCGCGAAGAACTGGGCGTGCACAAGAGTTCGCGCGACCTCGAATATCTATTCGAGGCTAAGCACGAAAGCGTGCTTAACGGCGGCTCTTACCTCGACAACGAATACTACGATGTCTACAAGATTTCTCTCAGCGACAAGGAAGCGGATTCTCTTGTGCCGCAGCCGGGCGAAGTCGATAGCTTTACCTGGATGACCCGCGAAGAATTCTTTGCAAAGCACAAGTTGCATCCTGAAAAATTCGTTGAACATCCGAAAGATTATTTGTGGCTCATGGAGAATGCCTAATGGCGATGTATAAGGATATTGCGCTTGCTGTCGAAGGCGGCGGCATGCGCGGCGCCTATTCGGCCGGCGTACTGGACGTATTTTTAGATAACGGTATCAAGTTTGGCGCATGTGCCGGAACCTCGGCGGGCGCCACTCACCTTTGTAGCTATCTGTCGGAACAGCGTGAACGCAACAAGCGTCTCGACACCATTCATTCGGCAAGCAAACGCTACATGAGCTGGGGCAACCTGATTCGCACTGGCGATTTTTTCGAACTGGATTATTGCTACAATCAAATCCCGCGCGTGGTCGATCCGTTCGATTTCGAAAAGTTCCGCGAGAATACAGCCGAAACGAAATTCTATGCGGTCGCTACGAACCTGGAAACAGGCGGCCCCGAATATTTGCTCACTCGCGATCTGGACAAGCCCGAAGACATGGACAAGATTCGCGCCTCGGCCTCGCTCCCGCTCATGAGCCATATTGTAGAAGTTGAAGGCATGAAACTTCTGGACGGCGGTGTCGGCGACAGCATTCCGTTCGAAGTATTCACAGGCATGGGCTATCAAAAGCAGGTCGTAATCGTCACGCAGCCTGAAGGCTTTGTCAAGAAGCCGAATTCCATGATTCCCCTGTTCAAGATTATCTACCGCAAGTACCCCAAGTTTATCGAAGCGGCAAGGAACCGCCACATTCGCTACAACCAGTGCCTGCGCACGCTGGAAGAACGTGTCGCTCAAGGTTCTGCGTTCATGATCCGCCCGAGCGCAGAATTCAAGATTTCGCGCCTCGAAAAAGACAAGTCTAAACTGGTGGAACTTTACGACATGGGCGTGAAAGACACGACCGCGCTCATGCCCAAGTTGCTTGAATTTCTAGAAAAATAAACGTCATTGCGAGTGGAACGAAACTATCTATGTCGAAAGCAATTGCCGGTCACAAGTATCGTCACTACAAAAAAGAAACGATGATTTACACCGTCGTCACCGCCGACGCTCTCGACTGTGAATCGGTCAAGCCGCTCGTGGTTTATCGCAGCGAATACGAAACGCCCGACCACCCGAAGGGAACCTTATGGGTGCGCGACCGCGAAGATTTTGAAAGCAAGGTGACGCATGCCGACGGTACTATCGTAGACCGTTTTACTGAAATCTGAGTACAGAATTATTTTCGCTTGAATTCGGCTAGAATCATGCCTGCGACAATAGCCACTGCGCCCACGATGGCAATGGGCGTAATGCGTTCGCCAAGAGCAATTGCTGCCGTAATCATGGTAATCAAGGGTGCTACATAGCCGTAGTTGCTCGCAAGAACTGTGCCGAGCTGTTTCAGCACATTGTTCCAGATAAGGTATCCGAACAGGGAGCAGCATACTGTAAGGCACAAAAAGTTAAAAGCGACGACGGGTTCCATAAAGTTCTGCCACGGAATATCAAGCACTTTCGACACATCGCCTCGCGCTTCGATAAACAGGGCGGGAATAGACATTAGGGTGCCGTAGAAAAACATCTTGCGCGTAATGAACAGTGAATTGTATTTGCCGTTCAACTGCTTCACGACTAGCGAATAGATTGCCCACATGACTCCGGCGCTGCAGGCGAGCAGATCACCCACGGGCGAAAGCTTCAAGACGAACTTGCCGTTCAGAACCACTAGCACCATGCCGACGAATGTGACAAGACAGCCTAGAACTTGTCGCTTGCCGAGACGTTCGCTTTTATAGAAAATGCTTCCGAGAATCAGAATGAGTAACGGGTTCGCGCAAATAATGAGCGCCACGTTGCTCGACGGCGAAAACGAAAGCGCCGTATTTTCGGTCCAAAAGTAAAGTGTACATCCGGTAATGCCACTGATGAACAGAATCAGTTCATGCTTCCAGTTTTGGCTGCGGAATTGCTTGTGGCTTGCCGCCAAAAGAATCAAGTAGGTAATCGCAAAACGCAACGAGAAGATTTGCACTGCCGAAAAACCATGATTCAAGAGCACCTTCGTGCTTACGAAGCTCGTGCCCCAAAAGGTGATGGTAATAATGGCGAGCAAATGCCAAAAGGCGAGACTGTTGCGAGAGGGTATCATTGAACACAAAAGTAGCTTTTTATGGTGTTTTTTAGTGAAATTCTAGTTATAGTAAAAAACTATAGGTAGATATCGGAATTATATATGCGGGTATTTGCATAAACGCATTGACAAGCAATAGCGATTTTCTATATTTACCTATATAAAAAATATGTAAGTCGGCGCAAAATGGGCTGCTGGCTATAATTAAACGAGTTTTTAACAAGAGGCTAAAATGTCTAAAATCGAAACTTTGTGCATTCAGGGCGGCTGGCAGCCGAAAAACGGCGAACCGCGCGTGCTCCCCATCTACCAGAGCACCACTTTCAAGTACGAAACTACCAACGATATGGCCGACTTGTTCGACCTGAAGGCTTCGGGCTATTTCTACACCCGTCTGCAGAACCCGACTAACGACGCTGTCGCGAACAAGATTGCCGCTCTCGAAGGCGGTGTCGCTGCCATGCTTACGAGCTCCGGTCAGGCTGCTAACTTCTATGCCGTTTTCAATATTTGCGAATCTGGCGACCACTTCATCAGCACCAGTGCCATTTACGGCGGTACGAGCAACCTCTTCTCCGTGACGATGAAGAAGCTCGGCATCGAATGCACGTTCGTTGACCAGGATGCCTCCGACGAAGAAATCGAAAAGGCTTTCCGCCCGAACACCAAGTGCGTTTTCGGCGAAACCGTTGCTAACCCGGCTGGCAAGGTGCTTGACCTCAAGCGCTTCGCCGACATCGCCCACAAGCACGGCGTTCCGATGATTGTCGACAACACCTTCCCGACCCCGATTCTCTGCCGCCCGATTGAATTCGGCGTGGACATCGTGACTCACTCCACGACCAAGTACATGGACGGTCACGCGATGGCCGTGGGTGGCTGCATTGTGGATAGCGGCAACTTCGACTGGGAAGCAAACCACGACCGTTTCAAGGGCCTCACCGAACCGGATCCGAGCTATCACGGTCTCGCCTACACGAAGGCTTTCGGCAAGGGTGCCTACATCACGAAGGCTACTGCACAGCTCATGCGCGACTTTGGTTCCATCCAGTCTCCGCAGAATGCGTTCCTCCTGAACGTGGGTCTTGAAACGCTTCACCTCCGCATGCCGCGTCACTGCGAAAACGCTCTCGCTTGCGCCAGGTTCCTCAAGAATCACCCGAAGGTGGCTTGGGTCAACTACGCCGGTCTCGAAGGCGACAAGTACTACGAACTCGCCCAGAAGCAGTTCAAGGGTGGTCTCCCGTGCGGTGTTCTCACCTTCGGCATCAAGGGTGGCCGTGAAAAGTCCATCCAGTTCATGGATAGCCTCAAGATGATTTGCATCGTGACTCACGTGGCTGACGCTCGTAGCTGCGTGCTGCATCCGGCAAGCCACACTCACCGTCAGCTTAGCGACGAACAGTTGATTGAAGCTGGTGTTGCACCTGATTTGATCCGTTTCAGCGTCGGTATCGAAAATGTCGAAGACATTATTGCCGACTTGACTCAGGCACTCGACAAAGTGTAATCGATATTCTGAGTAGAAATTTCCCTGGCTATGCCAGGGATTTTTTTATTTGCTCGGGTTTCTTATAAAATAACGTTTTTGAGCGAGTTCCGAAAGAAATGTGCAAAAATAAACACAAGAAGTGTTTTAATTTGTGTAAAAATTGTGGACAAAAAAAGCTAAATGGAGTGTAAGTTTTTTGTATAAAATAAATTCAGTTGCACCCCTTGTCAATAAATACCCTTTATTGTAACTTTGTTTACAATAATATTGTTTTGAGGGTTAGGAGTCCATCAAACACCTCGGGAAGTCCTGCTGCGCAAGTGGCGGGGCTTCCTTTTTTACAATTTTGTGTGATTTTGTGTAAGAGTTCGAGAAAAAAAATGATTTTAAAATATGGACTTTATTAAAGCGAGTTGGCGATATTCATTACATGCTTAAACCCGCTGTCAAAAAATGCAAAAACTTGTTTTTGCGCTTTGTCGCCTTGCGCACTTTTGCCGCGGCTCTCGCCTTTTTTCTATCTTTACCCCCGAAAAAATTAAAAGGATAGAACTATGGCTAAGTACAATCCGCAAGAGATCGAAACCAAGTGGCAAGCCTACTGGGAAGAACATCAGACTTTCAAGACGGGCACCGATAAGTCCAAGCCCAAGTATTACTGCCTGGACATGTTCCCGTACCCGAGTGGCGCAGGCCTCCATGTGGGCCACCCCGAAGGTTACACCGCTACCGATATCATCTGCCGCTACAAGCGCAGCCGCGGTTTCAATGTGCTCCACCCCATGGGTTGGGATGCTTTCGGCCTCCCCGCGGAACAGTACGCCATTCAGACCGGTACGCACCCGGCCATTACCACCAAGAAGAACTGCGACAATTTCCGCCGCCAGATCAAGCGCCTTGGCTTAAGCTACGACTGGAACAAGGAAGTCAACACCACCGACCCGAAGTATTACAAGTGGACGCAGTGGATTTTCAAGCGCCTTTACGGCACCTGGTTCGATGAAGACCAGCAGAAAGGCCGCCCCATCGAAGAACTCCCGATTCCTGCCGACGTCGAAGCCAAGGGTGCTGCCGAAGTCCGCAAGTACAAGGATTCCAAGCGCCTCGCTTACTACGCCGACGCACAGGTGTGGTGGTGCAAGCACTGCAAGATTGTTTGTGCGAACGAAGAAGTCTTGAACGACGGCTCTCACGAAAAGTGCGGCACCAAGGAAGTGGAACGCCGTAACCTCAAGCAGTGGCTCATGCGTATTCCGCTGTATGGCGACCGCCTGCTGAAGGGCCTCGACAAGCTCGACTGGCCGCAGGGCGTGAAGGACATGCAGAAGAACTGGATTGGCAAGAGCTACGGCGCCGAAGTGGACTTCCCGATTGCCGACGCTAACGGCAAGCCGACCGAAAAGAAGCTCCGCGTCTATACCACCCGTTGCGATACGCTGTTCGGTGCCACCTACATGGTTGTGGCCCCGGAACACGCGATGGTCCCGGAACTCACGACCGCCGAACAGAAGGCCGCCGTGGAAGAATACGTGCACGCCGCCGCCTTGAAGAGCGACCTCGACCGTACCGAACTTGCCAAGGAAAAGACCGGCGTGTTTACTGGCTCTTATGCCGTGAACCCGCTCACCGGCGCCAAGATTCCGGTGTGGGTTGCCGACTACGTTCTGACCGGCTACGGCACCGGCGCCATCATGGCCGTGCCCGCTCACGATACCCGCGACTTCGATTTCGCGAAGAAGTTTAACCTGCCCGTCATCTGCATCATGGAACCCGATGCAAGCTGCCCCGAAGACGTTCGCCCGAAGGTCCTCGCAGGGGAAGCCTGCTGGGCTGCCGACGGCACCTACATCAACAGCCAGAACGACACGCTTTGCCTGAACGGACTCAACAAGAAGCAGGGCATCGCGAAGGTCATCGAATGGCTCGAAGCCAACAAGATTGGTAAGGCCACCGTGAACTACAAGCTCCGCGACTGGCTCTTCAGCCGCCAGCGCTACTGGGGCGAACCGTTCCCGATTATCCACTGGGAAGACGGCGAAATCTCTACCGTCGATGATTCTGAACTGCCGGTGCTGTTGCCGGAACTCAAGGACTACAAGCCGGGTGACGGCGGACAGTCCCCGCTCGCCAACGCCACCGAATGGCTCCAGGTGACCGACAAGAACGGCCGTAAGGGTATCCGCGAGACGAATACCATGCCGCAGTGGGCTGGTTCCTGCTGGTATTACCTGCGCTACATCGACGCCTGCAACGGCGACGCATTTGTTGCAAAGGAACTTGAAAAGTACTGGATGCCCGTGGACCTCTATGTGGGCGGTGCCGAACACGCCGTGCTCCACTTGCTCTACAGCCGCTTCTGGCACAAGGTGCTCTTCGACCTCGGCCTCGTCTCTACCGACGAACCGTTCCAGAAGCTCTTCAACCAGGGTATGATTCTCGCTTTCGCTTACGAAGATGCCGCTGGCTCCAAGGTCCCGACCGACGAAGTCGAAGAAAAGAACGGCAAGTTCTTCAAGAAGGGAACCGACATCGAGCTCAAGCAGATCGTGGCGAAGATGAGTAAGTCTTTGAAGAACGTCGTGAACCCCGATGACGTTGTTCGCGACTACGGTGCCGATAGCCTTCGCTTGTACGAAATGTTCATGGGCCCGCTCGATGCTGTGAAGCCGTGGCAGACCAAGGGCATCGAAGGCATGAACCGCTTCCTCGGCCGCGCTTGGCGCTCCGTGGTGGGCGACGACGATGCCGCTCCGGTTTACGTTGACGAAACCGCTCCGGAAGCAATCGAAAAGGTGATGCACCAGACCGTTATCAAGGTGACAAGCGATATCGAAAACATGAGCTTCAACACCGCAATTAGCCAGCTGATGATCTTCAACAACGAAATGATGAAGATGGACAAGCGCTACCGCGAACCGTGCGAAACGTTCGTCAAGCTCTTGCACCCGTTTGCCCCGCATATCGCCGAAGAAATGTGGAGCATCCTCGGTCACAACGAATCGCTCACGAACGTCGCCTGGCCCGAAGCCGACCACTCCAAGGCTGTGGAAAACACCGTGGAAGTCGTGTTCCAGGTGAACGGCAAGGTCCGCGCCAAGGCATCTGTCGCCAAGGACATGGACAAGGCCGCCCTCGAAAAGCTCGCCATGGAAAACGATAGAATGAAAGAGTTCATGAACGGCAAGACCGTCGTGAAGTCCATCGTGGTCCCGGGCAAGCTCGTGAATATTGTGGTTAAGTAAACCCGGCCCCACCCTTAGTGTCATCCCCGACTTAGTCGGGGATTTTTTGTTGATATTTCTGGATTCTCCTGAAAAAACGATATGTATATTTATTCTAGAAATCTTCGTTAATGAAGGTTGGCTCCATGCGGAGCAAAGGGGAGTATGTATGAAAAGATTTATAGTTTCGTTTGGTCTTGCGATTCTTTTTGCGGCCTGTAGTGGAGATAACGTGTGTTCCGTTGACAAGCCTGAAGCAAGTGATTCTTCGTCAAGCGTTGCGCCGGTGTCCAGCAGCAAGACGGTTAAATCAAGCAGTAGCAACGATGTGGTTAAATCAAGCAGTAGCAACGATGTGGTTGAATCGAGTAGCAGTGCCGAGGCCTTGCCAGATACGGTATTGATAGACGAACGCGATGGCCAAACTTATAGGATTGTGAAAATCGGCGACCAGATCTGGATGGCGGAAAACCTGAATTACGAAACGGAAAGTAGTTTCTGCTATAACGATTCGACGGAGTACTGCGAAACGTACGGTCGCCTCTACACTTGGGCGGCGGCGGTCGGTAAATCAGAAAAGGAATGCGGCAGCAGTTTGTGTGGCCTGCCCAGAAGAAACGTGCAGGGGGTATGCCCTAGCGGTTGGCATCTGCCGTCGCATGAAGAAATGGACGACTTTGTTTATACAGTGGGTACATATCCACTTGTGACGGCTATAATCAAGTCGCGGACCGGGTGGGATGATGGGTCGAACGGTACGGACGATTATGGCTTTTCTGCACTTCCTGCAGGCTATCGCAATATTGTGGGGGGATATGCCGGCAAGAACAGTGCTTACTTCTGGATGGCTGAAGAGGACCGTCAAGAAACGGCTTATAAGATGGGCTTGATTGACGGCGATCCAACGGCTAATTGGGGTACTGAAAAAAAGAGACTCGCTTTTTCAGTCCGTTGCCTTAAGGACAAGGAGCCGAACTTGAAGGATTGGAGCTGGGATGTGCCGAAGGATGTCCGTCTGAATCCGGATGTTGCATATGACAGCGTTAAAGACTCTCGCGATGGCAGGGTTTACAAGACGGTAAAAATCGGTGGCCAAGTCTGGATGGCCGAAAATCTGAATTACGCCGACAGCGTGGCAACCCCCGGCTTGAAAGGCGGAAGTTGGTGCATTGACAATGATACTGCCAACTGTAATGTGGCCGGACGGCTCTACTATTGGGAGGCCGCCGTGCAGGGCGTTTGCCTTGACGGTTGGCATTTGCCGACAAAAGAGGAGTGGAGCGCATTGATTGATACCCTTGGGGGCGCTGTGTCGGCGGGTAAACGTCTCAAGTCCATCACCGGCTGGGATAAAAACGGCAACGGCGTTGACGATTTCGGCTTCTCAGCTTTACCGGCAGGGAAGGCTTCTTCTGCGCCTTTTTATGGATTGTCATTTAGTGATGATGGCGTGGGAACTCTTTTTTGGAGTTCTACAGAAGGCGATGACGTCGGCGCATACGGTGTATCGTTGTGGAATTATTCTGATGTGGCTGATTTGGATTACTTCTTCAAAGATCTCGGGTCATCAGTCCGTTGCGTGAAAGATTCTGAATAAACGCGAAAGGTCCCTGAGCCTGCCGAAGGGCCTTTGCATCAAAGAGTCTTCCTGGAGCGTCCGTGAGGACGCGATAGGATCCATAGAAATTCAGACCGTAGCAAAAACGCTGCGGTCTTTTTATATTTAAAGCATGTTTAAGGTAATCAAGGCGTTTTGCCGTCTGCTTTCGAATTACGCTTCCCCCTTTGTCATCGCAAGCGCAATAGTCGCATTCTTCGTTCCGGTCGCTTTCGGCTGGGTTCACGGGAATGTATCCTCCATCATTCTCGGCGTCATCATGTTGAGTATGGGCCTTACCATTTCGACAGATGATATCCGCAATCTGCTAAAACAGCCGCTCCATATTTTGCTCGGTGCGGTTGCTCAGTACACGATCATGCCGTTTGTCGCTTTCGGGCTTTCGAAGGTGTTCGGGCTGGATCCGTATCTGGCTGTGGGTATCATTCTGGTAGGATGCTGCCCGGGCGGTGTCTCGAGTAACGTCATGAGTTTCTTGGCCCGCGGTGACGTGACCTATTCGGTGAGCATGACCATGGTGAGCACGCTTCTTGCGCCTATCATGACGCCGCTGCTTGTGCTGTGGCTGGCTGACACGAGCATTGACGTGAATGCGAAGGGAATGTTCCTGAATATTCTTTATGTGACGATTGCGCCGATTACCATCGGATTCCTTTGCAACTACTTCTTGGGCAAGCGCGCCGTATTTAAAGAAATCCAGTCGAACATGCCTGCCGTGAGCGTGATTGGCCTGATGATGATTGTGGGTGGTGTAGTCGTGACGGTGCGCCCGCAATTGTTCGCAAATGGCCTCGGCCTGATTTTCTTGGTGCTTGCGGTGGTGTTCTGCCACAATGCGCTGGGCTATGTGCTTGGCTACAGCGTGGGTAAACTCTTCAAGTTCAATACCGCCAAGAAGCGTACCATCGCTATCGAAGTCGGCGTGCAGAATGCCGGCATGGCGACGGTGCTTGCCATGGCTTTCTTTGCGGATCCCGAAAACGTGGCGAAGAACCCTGCCGCGGTTCTTTGCATGGTGCCCTGCGCCTTGAGTTGTGCCTACCATTCCATCAGCGGAACGGTGCTGGCCAATATTTTTGCTTGGCGCGACAAGAAAAAGGCTCAGTAAAACAACATTTATCCGAAAAAATCATTTTCTCGGACAAAGTGAATATGAAAAAAGCCGCGACCTTTAAGTCGCGGCCTTTTAATTTTGGGAAGCGGTTGGCCCGCCCTTCAGATTACTT
The DNA here is from genome assembly GCF_002210295.1 of Fibrobacter sp. UWB5. Classification (NCBI taxonomy): domain Bacteria; kingdom Pseudomonadati; phylum Fibrobacterota; class Fibrobacteria; order Fibrobacterales; family Fibrobacteraceae; genus Fibrobacter; species Fibrobacter sp. UWB5. The sequence goes on from NZ_MWQH01000001.1 coordinate 150,888, forward strand.
CTGGTGAGCCTTGAACCAGCGGATAAGACCGTTGGTGGAGCTGTCGTGGTTCAGTTCGGCGTCGGCCTTGGCAAGTTCCGGAAGGATCTTCTTCGCGAGCTGCTTGCCGAGTTCAACACCCCACTGGTCGTAGCTGTTGATGTTCCAAATCACGCCCTGCGTGAAGATCTTGTGTTCGTACATGGCGATGAGGGCGCCGAGCGTTTCCGGAGAAACGTAGTCCATCATGATGGAGTTGGTCGGCTTGTTGCCTTCGAACACCTTGTGCGGGGCGAGGAATGCGATTTCTTCTTCGCTCTTGCCGTCCTTGCGGAGTTCTTCCTGAGCCTGGGCGAGGGTCTTGCCGTTCATCAAGGCTTCGGGCTGTGCAAAGAAGTTAGAGAGGAGCTTCTGGTGATGGTCGCCGACCTTGTTGTGGCTGTTGGCCGGGGCGATGAAGTCGCAAGGAATCATCTTAGTGCCCTGGTGAATCAGCTGGTAGAAGGCATGCTGGCCGTTCGTACCCGGTTCGCCCCAAAGGATCGGACCAGTCTGGTAGTTCACGCGCTTGGAATCGCGGTCAACAGTCTTGCCGTTGGATTCCATGTCGGCCTGCTGGAAGTAGGCAGCGAGGCGGTGCAGGTACTGGTCGTACGGGAGCATGGCGTAGCTGGAAGCGCCAAAGAAGTTGTTATACCACACGCCGATGAGGGCGAGGATCACCGGGAGGTTCTTATCGACCGGTGCAGTCTTGAAATGCTGATCCATTTCGTAGGCGCCCTGGTGGAGCTTCATGTAGTTGTCGAAACCGATGCGGAGAGCAATGGAAAGACCGATGGCAGACCACAGGGAGTAACGGCCACCCACCCAGTTCCAGAATTCGAACATGTTGGCGGTGTCGATACCGAAGGCAGACACGGCTTCGGTGTTGGTGGACAGAGCCACGAAGTGCTTGGCGATGGACTTTTCGTCGCCATTGAAAGCCTTGAGGACTGCAGCCTTGGCAGTTTCGGCGTTGGTCATGGTTTCAAGAGTGGTGAAGGTCTTGGAAGCAACGATGAAGAGCGTTTCTTCGATGTTCACCTTCTTGAGGGTTTCGGCCATGTGGGTGCCGTCGATGTTGGAAACGAAGTAGACTTCCGGAGAGTATTCGCCAGCAGCCGGCTTTTCAGCATACGGCTTGAGGGCTTCGGTCACCATCACCGGACCGAGGTCGGAACCGCCGATACCGATGTTCACCACATACTTGATGGCCTTGCCGGTGTGGCCCTTCCACTTGCCGGTACGCACGAGCTTGGTGAATTCTTCCATGTGCTTGAGCACGGCGCGAACTTCGGGCATCACGTCCTTGCCATCGACGCAAATCGGATCGTTACCCTTGTAGCGGAGAGCGGTGTGGAGCACGGCGCGCTTTTCGGTGGTGTTAATCTTTTCGCCGGCAAAGTACTTCTTGCGCATGTCTTCGAAACCGGCGGACTTCAGGAGGTCCTGGAGCTTAGCCATGGTTTCGTCAGTGATGATGTTCTTGGAGTAGTCCAGGAAGAGGCCGCAGGCTTCGGCGCTGAACTTTTCGGCACGAGCCGGGTCCTTTGCGAAGAGTTCCTTCATGTGCCAGGTCTTTGCGACTTCGGCGTGGGCCTCAAGGGCCTTCCATTCCTGAGAATCAGTCAGTTTCGACATAGATTAATCCTTTCCGCTGCGCGGTTATTTGTTGCGAGGGTAAAAATAGAAAAATTTTTATATACATTTAGTGACATGGATACATCAATTCTCGACAAAGCGATTGTTTTTGCGGTCAAGGCGCACCAGGGGGCAGAACGCAAGGGGAAGGGTTTCCCGTATATCGTCCACCCGATGGAAGCCGTCTCGATTGCCGCTACCATGACAAACGACCAGGAGCTTCTGGCCGCCGCTGCATTGCATGATACCGTAGAAGATACGGCGGTCACGCTCAAGGATGTGGAACGGGAATTCGGCAAGCGCATTGCGGAACTTGTCGAGGCGGAATCCGACATTGAATTTGAAGGTAAGAGCCGCCAAGAAAGCTGGCGCCTTCGTAAAGAAGAAGCCATTGAACGCCTGTCGACGGCGACGAACGAAGTCAAGATGGTTGCTCTTGCGGATAAATTAAGTAACATGCGCGCCATCTACCGCGATTACCAAGCGATTGGCGACAAGGTGTGGGACTTGTTCTGTGTCAAGGACAAGGCTTCGCACGAATGGCATTTCCGCGGGCTTGCCCGTGCCCTCGCTAGCCTCAAGGGAACTTTCGCTTACGATGAATTCGCCGAAACCATCGACAAGGTATTCGGAAAGTAGGCCAAGCAATGGATCAGCAAGAAAAAAAGAATTACGGGCTTCCTCCGAAAGAAACCTTGATTCTGGAAGAATACCGCGAACAGCATGTTTTTTTTGAAAAGCTTTTGCGGGTGGTCAAGCGCATTCTTCGCGAAAGCATCGAAGAAAATAAAATCTACATCAACGCCATCGAAGGCCGCGTCAAGGCCGAAGATAGCCTTGCGGGCAAACTCGAGCGCAAGTCGGGCAAGTATAATTCTCTTTCAGATTTGACGGACATTCTGGGCGTTCGCATCATTACTTTCTACAGCGACGAGGTCGATAAAGTTGCCGCCCTTGTGGGCCGCCTTTTCGAAATTGACTGGGAAAACAGCATCGATAAACGTAAGATGCATGAAATCCATAGCTTTGGCTACAACTCGCTGCATTACATTTGCCGCCTGCCCAAAGAAAAATACTTTGATCCCGAATATCCGCAAATGAACGAAGTGCGTTTCGAAGTGCAAATGCGCACGGCCCTACAGCATGTGTGGTCGGTGCTTGATCACGATACGGGTTACAAGTCGGGCTTCGAGGTTCCCAAGGAATACCTGCGCAACTTGAATCGCTTGGCAGGCATGTTGGAACTGGTTGATGAACAATTTTGCGTGATTCGTACGGGAATCAACGACTATCGTCGTCAGGTGCAGTCTTTGGTGAGCTCGGGCAGCTTTGACGAAGTCGAACTCAATGGCGACTCGTTTGGGAATTACTTGGAATTGCGTCCGTTCGATATGTTGAACAGGCGTATCGCATCCATTAATCAGGCCGAAATTCACGAGACTTCGCTAACGCGATTCCTGAGCGTGTTCGCTTCCTTTGGATTTAAGACATTGGGAGATATCGATCGGCTCATTAAGAGAGATACGGAAGATGCTTACCAGTTGGCAGTATTCCAGTTGGCAAATACGGACCTCGATATCATCAACTCTTCGCTCGGCGTCATTTCGCTTTGCGCGGTCCATGTGCTTAAACAAGGCGGTGGCGTACTGGAACTGACCCGCTTCCTGGAAACACTCAACGGGGTGTCTGCCAGCAACAAGCACCGTGCCGAGGGCATTTTCCGTGTGGCGCAGAACCTGTCGTTCATGAAGAAATGATTAGTAAATAGTAAACGAAAAATCCCCAGCATTGTTGCCGGGGATCTTTTGTTTTTTGAGGGAGTCAAATTTTAGTTAGCCGGAGGCGGAGGAGGCGGGTTGCCATGCGGGCCGTCATGGTGGTGTTCGCCGTGCGGGCCGGGGCCTTTCGGGCCTTTCTTATGCTCGCGGAACTTCTTCATCTGTTCCTTGTGGAAGGCGTTGAACTTTTCAAGCTGTTCGGCGGTCAAGATCTTGCCGAGAGCAGCCATTCCGTTAATGCGGTGTTCAAGCAGAGCCTTGTCTGCTTCAAGAACCTTTGCCTTGGCGGCTTCGATGTTTGCTTCATCTTTGCTTTCCAGGGCGGCGCCCAGGGCCTTTTCGGCTTCGTGCTTTTGCTTGCGGAGTTCCTTGAAAATGGAATCGCCCTTCACGCGGCTGGCTTCGATGGCGGCCTTCTGTTCCGGCGTCACCTGCAGCAAGGAATCGATTACTTCAAAGTTCGGGCCTTTGAATTTCGGACCGGGATCCTTGTCAAAGTCGCCATGCGGACCCTTGTGGCCATGCTTGGCGCAGTTCGGGCAATGGCAAGGTTGACCGTTCTTTTCGCAAGAACAGGGGAGACCCTTGGTGCAGTCGCAGGGGGCGTTCATCGAGCTGTGTTCGCAAGGGGCGCCTTTTTTGCAGCAGGACATGCCCATGCCGTTACAGCAACAGCCGCCTTTAAGTGTTCCCAGGAAAAATCCCAGGGCGAGGGCAAGGATTGCGATACTTGCCGCGAAGAGTTTGTTTCCGTTCATAGAGTTACTCCTTGATTAAATAATTAAAGCCGACAGTTTCTTCCAAAGTTTCGAATTCGTCGCTGGCGGAATTCCCGAGGCTTTCGTACCAGCTCAGGACTTCGGACGGTGCAGAATTGCTGATCGAAACGTATTCGGTCGAAACAGAATTTTCCTGTTCGATATCGCTGGTAAAAGAAGGCAAAATCGCGGTCAGGCTCACAAGCACAAAGCTTGCGGCCAGCGGAATCGCGCTGTACCAGCTCTTGATAGGGATAATCTTGCTCTTCGCGTTTTCGGCGTCAAGGCGGGCGCAGACTTTGTCCCACGAGTCAGCCCGAGGAGTGAGCCGCTCCATTTTCGAGAAGTCAATTTTATTAGACATGGTTAAGCTCCTTTTTTAACAATTTCCTTGCGCGACTGAGGCGTGCCTTGATGGTTCCTTCGGGCATCCTGTAGATTTCCGCCAGGTCTTTCACGTCCAAGTCTTCGGCGTCTTTAAGCCAGAGCATGCTTCGCGTTTCGGCGTTGAGCGTGTTTAGGGCCTTTTCCAAAAGTTCCGGATTGAAACCGCTCGTGTCGAAGTCCTCGTTTTTGCCGAGAGCCTCTTCCACGATGGTGTCTAAGTGTTCTTCTTCGAGTTCGCGGTGGCGCTTTTGCGCCCGAAGTTTCATAAGACATTCATTGACGGTGAGCCTGTAAAGCCACGTTGCCAGTGCCGATTGCCCCTGAAAACCCTGGATTTTCTTCGGAATCTGCACAAAAATGTCCATCAGAACGTCTTCGGCCTCGTCGCGGTCCTTGAGCATACGGAATGCCAAGTTCAGCACGTTCGCGCTGTGCGCCTGCCAAAGCAGGCTTAACGCTTCGCGGCTACCGCCCTTAAGGTGTTGAAGAATCACTTTTTCGTCCATTGTACCCTTTAGATGCCCTAAAAGTTGCATCGGTTGCATCTTTTACGAAAAATAATTATAAAAATGTGCGTTTTCTTGCGTTTTTCTATATTTCCCGCAAATGTTTAAGATTTTGCTGGACAAGTTGAAAGAGGCGTTTGGCTCGGTTTTACCGGTGACGCTGATTGTACTTGCGGTGTCGTTCACACCGTTGGTGACATTGTCCTTTAAGCAACTTGCCGTTTTTTCGATTTGTGCGGTTTTCTTGATTGGGGGCATCGGGCTTTTTAACCTGGGTGCCGACCTAGCCATGACCCCGATGGGCGAACATGTGGGTTCGGGTCTTACCAAATCCAGGCGTTTGCAGTTGCTTGTTTCGGTGTGCTTTGTGATGGGCGTGCTCATTACGGTCGCGGAGCCCGATTTGTCGGTGCTTGCCGAGCAGGTGCGTGCGGCGGTGGAGCCTACTCTCTTGATCGCGACAATTGGTGTTGGCGTGGGTTGTTTCCTGGCGCTTTCGATTATCAAGATCGTGTTCAAGAAAGACCTTTCGACAATCATCATCTTTTTCTACCTCGTGTTGTTCATGCTTGGCATGGTCATGGTTACCTTCGGAAAAGATGTCTTTGTTCCGCTGGCTTTTGATTCGGGGGGCGTGACTACGGGCCCGATTACGGTTCCCTTTATCATGGCCCTCGGTGTGGGTGTGGCGGGAGCCATTGGCGGTAAAAATGCGAATGAAAACAGCTTCGGCCTGATTGCGCTTTGCTCGGTGGGCCCGATTATTGCGCTCATGGGACTCGTGATCTTTTCGAAGGGTGATTTGACGTACCAGCTTTCGGAATCGGCCTATTCGATTGATGCAAGTCTCGGTATGAACTTTTTGCCGGTCATTTTGGGCGTTGCAAAAGAAGTGCTTGTGGCGCTAGGCTTGATTGTGGTATTCTTTATGCTGCTCCAGATTACGGTGCTTCGCCTTTCTTGGTCCAAGTTGATTCCGATGGCATTTGGCATTGTGTACACGTTTGTGGGACTGGTGGTGTTTTTGACGGCAGTTGCGGTCGGGTTCATGCCGATCGGATTTGAACTGGGCAAGCAGCTGGGCGCCATGCCGCGTGCGCTTGTGGTCGCTGGCTTTGTGCTTGGCCTGGTGGTGGTGCTTGCAGAACCGGCGGTGCACGTGTTGAACAAGCAGGTCGAAGAAGTAACGGGTGGCCTGGTGACCAAGCGCTCGATGCTGATTGCACTTTCGGTGGGCGTGGGAATTTCGATTGGTCTTTCGATGATTCGAATTATTGTCGGATTCCCGATTATTTATTACCTGATTCCGGGTTACTTTATTTCGCTCGGACTTTCGTTCTTTGTGCCTAAGCTTTATACCGCCATTGCCTTTGACTCCGGTGGCGTGGCGAGCGGTCCGTTGACCTCTAGCTTTATTCTGCCGCTTGCCATTGGTGCTTGCGCAGGCCTGCGTGATGGTGGCGATTCCATTTTGAATTATGCTTTCGGTATTGTCGCGATGGTCGCGATGACGCCCTTGATTACTATACAGGTGCTCGGTTTCAGGGCTACCGTTTCGACGGCGCTCCGTAACCGCATGATGATGCGTCGCATCCAGGATGCCGACGACGAACAGATTATCGACTTTATGTAGGGGGCGCCATGGATGTAGAAAAGAAAATAAGGAACAGGGTGTTGCGCGGGAGCACGCGTGCCAAGGTTTCCATGAACCGCCTCAAGATCTTGATTACGGTGGTGAGCCGTGCCAAGGCGGACTTTTACATGGACCACATTCAGTCTTTTGGCGTGAACATGCAGATGGTTCTGTTCGGGCAGGGAACTGCCCCGCGTGAAATTGCGACAGCCATGGGCCTAGCCGATTCGGACCGCGCCGTGATTATTAGCATTATTGGCGAAAACAATTTGCGTGCAGCCCTCGATAGCCTTGCCGAAAAGTTCAATACGATTGTGGGCGGCAAGGGTATTGCCTACACGATTCCGATGGCAAGCATTATCGGCAAGTCCATCTTTAACTTTTTAAGCGACAACCGCGATGCGGTACGGAGAAACGAAAAATGAGCGGATTCAATCACGAAGTCATCTTTTGTATTGTGAATACCGGATTCTCTGAAACCGTGATGGAAGCGGCGAAGGATGCCGGTGCCCGCGGCGGTACGATTCTGAATGCCCGCGGTACGGCGAACAAGGAAGCCGAGTCGTTTTTCCATATCGCGATTCAGCCCGAAAAAGAAATCGTCATGATTCTGGTGGACGCCAAGATCAAGGATGCCGTTTTGCATGCCCTTTACCAGAAGGCGGGACTTGACACCATGGGTCAGGGAATTGCATTTTCGCTCCCGGTGGACAACGTGGTTGGCCTTACCCCGTGGAAGGCGGAAATCAAGGCTGCCGAGGTTGCTGCCGAAAAAGCGGCTGAAAAAGCTGAAGTCGCCGTCGAAAACGCTGAAAAACAGCAGTAGTTCCGAGTCGTTTTTTACAACTTAATAACTTTTTTTATTATTAGGGTATGAATATCCTAGTCTATTTCCTGTTTGCCCTGTCCGGGTTTGCGGGCCTGATTTACGAAGGCTCGTGGGCTCGTTACCTTAAACTCTTCTTGGGGCATTCTAGCTACGGCCAGGTGCTCACGCTCTGCATTTACATGGGCGGCCTTGCCATAGGCAGCTTTATTGCGGGCAGGATGGTCGAGAAAACCAAGCGACCGCTCTTGGGATACGGCTTGGTGGAACTGGCTATCGGTATTGGCGGTGTTGCATACCACCCGCTGTACATTTGGCTTACCGGAATATTCTACGATTCTGCATGGACCGCTTCGCTTACGCCGCGCGGTGCAGAAATCGCGAAGGTTGCGCTTGCGACGGGCTCTACGCTCCCGATTGCGATTGCGGTGGGCATGACGTTCCCCTTTATTGCTGCGGGACTTATGCGCAAGAGTGGCGCCGAAGTTTCGCTCCCGATGCTTTACTTTACCAACAGCTTGGGCTCGGCCATCGGTATTCTGGCGACAAGCTACCTGTTGATTCCTGAAATCGGTAACCATGCTACCTTGTGCGTGGCGGCCTCTATCAACTTCTTGCTGGCTGCCGTGTTCAGCTTTATCGGTATTGCGACTTCGCCGGTGCCGCCTAAAGATGACGATGCGCCCGAAGTTCATGACGAAGACTACGTGGCCGAACACAAGCTTGCCATGCCGCCAAAGAACACTTGGTTCTGGATTGCGGCGATTACGGGCCTTACTTCGTTTGTCTATGAAATTGTCTGGATCCGTTTGCTGTCGCTGTTGCTGGGCTCTTCGAGCCATAGCTTTGACCAGATGCTTTCGGCCTTTATCTTGGGCCTTGCGCTGGGCTCTGCAGTGAGCGGCAAGCTGCTTAAGAAAGACAGCTTGATTGTGCTTTCGATGGCGCAGATTTTCATGGCCTTCTTCGCGCTTTGCACGCTGTACTTCCATCAGCCCTTCTGGGGCATGATGAACGAGGCGAACCAGATTTTCAATCCGACCTCTGACGGTTACGTTTGCTGGAGCCTGTTCAAGTATGCGCTTTCGATGCTGTGGATGATTCCCACGAGTTTCTTTGCCGGCATGACGCTCCCGCTGATCACCTTGATTCTGACTCGCGCCTTCAAGAGCGAAGCCCCGATTGGCAAGGTCTACGGCTGGAATACGCTGGGCTCTATCATCGGTTCTGCAGGCGGTGGCCTTGTGCTGTTGCCGCTTTTGCAGCTCAAGGGCGCTCTTGTGACGGCAGCATTGCTTGACTTTGCAATTGGTTTCTTGCTGCTGGTGATTTACCGCAAGCGCTTCCGCTACAGCGTGATGTTCTACATCATGGTGTGCGTGATGATCATGCCGGCAGTCTTTGTAAAATTCGATCCGTCGCTCATTACCTCGGGCGTGTTCCGCAGTTACAAGAACATGCACCCTAACGAAAAGATTCAGGTGATTGACGGAAAGACCGCAACGATCAGCTTCCACGAATCGCCGGTGCATTACTACGTGAAGACGAACGGTAAGGCCGACGCGAGTATGAGCAAGGACCGCGAATCTCCGATTTCGAGCGATGAACTGACACAGGCCGCCACCGCCTTCATGCCGATGGCCGTGAAGACGGAACCGTATGATGCCGCCATGGTTGGCTTCGGTAGCGGCATGGGAGCGCATTACTTGCTTGCAGACCCGTTGCTCAAGGACTTTGACTGCGTAGAAATTGAGCAGGCCATGATGGATTTGGCGAGGGGATTCTATCCGTGGAATTACCGCGGCTACGATGACCCGCGCATTCACATCTTTATTGATGATGCGACCACGTTCTTCCATACGAACCGTCGTCAGTACGACATGATTATCAGCGTGCCCTCTAACCCGTGGGTGAGCGGTGTGGCTGGACTCTTTGCACATGAATTCTATGCCAAGATGCGCCGCTACATGAAACCGGGTGCTCTCTGGGTGCAGTGGATTCAGACTTATGAATTCAACGACTTGATGTTCCTGAATATCTTGAAGGCGCTCGATACAGTATTCCCGTACGTAAGCTTGTACAAGTCGACCGATGAACCTGACATCATCATGATTGCGAGCGACCAGCCGGTATTCCAGAAGGGCATTGGGCGTTTCTCCACCGATACCGCACTTGTGGCCGAATTCAAACGCATTCACCGCGATCCGGAATTCTTTGGCGAAAGGAATTTCCTGTTCACGAATAAGATGCTTAAATCTCTGCTTGAAGGCGTGAAGCCGAATAGCCTGTTTATTCCGATGGTCGACAACAAGGCTGAAGAAGCCCGCTTCGTTCACTCCGAAGCGCACATCGTGGATGTTTTTGACAGCTGCGAAGTCTGCTGGCAGCAGTACTTGGATCCCGAAGACTACAAGCTCCGTCGCCCCGCTCGCGTGAAGGCGATGCTTGCCGAGCCGAAGGATGAATTCAAGAAGACTGCCTTGCTTTCTTACATGCAAGAACTTGAAGCGGCAGCGGCCAAGGATTCGTTCTCTCGCGTGCTTGTCAAGGTCGATACGATTGCCCAGGGCGACAGCGTTATCTTAGATAGCGTCGTGTCTGAAAATCCGCGCCTAGTCGAACTTGAAGCGTCTATAGGTTATCAGAAGTTCCGCGAAAACTTTGTGGAATGGATTCGCAAGGTTCCGATTGAATGCCGCGATTCTGACGAGGTTTACATGAAGGCGATGGATCTTGTTTCCATGAATGCTTTCCCGCGGGCCTTCGCCGACGAATTCGGAATTCTCGAGGCTGCCCGTCAGGGTGTTTACAAGCAGGCTGCCCTTTTGATTGCGAACTTCTTTGACCGCTACGAGATGAACGACATGGGCGACATATTCCTGCGTAACTGCATCGTGCTTTCGCTCCTTGCAGGCGAACCGGAACTTGCCGATGCAATCTACAAGAATGTCATCCAGAAGAACGAAGACTTCTTCGCCGTCGAAAAGCGCCTGATTGAGCGCGAAATCCAGCAACTCAGAAGAAAGCTCCAGTAGCTACTGGATAAGTCTAAATTAATGTAAACAGAATGAAACCCGGACCTTGCCGGGTTTCATTTGTTGTTTTATCTTTGTGGTAAGAATACTTTGTTAGAAGGAGGAATCGTGAGACGATTGTTTTTGGTGGCGGCCCTCAGTTTTGCGGCGGTATCGTTTGCAATGAACTATACGGGCAATGTGTATGTAAAAAAATCTGTCCGTGTCTCGGAATTTTTGTATCTGTCCGTTGGCTGTACGGCAAAAAATGATAGCGGTGTGGTCAAGGCTATCGGTACAAGTGATATCCCTATTTCGAGCAGGGATGAGTATGGGTGGTTTTTTGGATCGGTCAAATCGCTCCTTCAGGGTGACACAATTGCCCCGTTCTGTTTTTACAGAAGCATTCTCGATAGCACGGCAAAGAGGGTTGTCGACGATGAGGGCTATGCGAGCTACGTTTACGAAAAATCCTACCAGTCCTCAAGAATCTTCACTGCAAAGGATTTTGATAATCACGAAGACCTCTATATCGACTTTGACAAAGGCGACCTGATGTATAAGGATCTCTCTGCTCCGACGGTATTCTTCAAGGCGCCGGATTATTGGGGAACAAGTTACGTCATTGCTAATAACGAGTCGGTCAAACTCCAGAAAAAGACAAGTGATGGGTGGTTCGTTGCCCATGACGAACTGAAGGTCCCGTATATCAGGGCGAATGTCAAGTTGGATACAGTCGTTAGCTATACTGTGCCTGATTCAGTACCATATAGGGAAACGGTTTACGATACTCTTTCTGCGGATACGCTTTATAGAGCTCTTAATGGGAAGATTGCGTTTACCAATGGTGCAGTGCGCTATGTTTATGCAGAAGAATTCAGTGTGAGCGATGGTAGCTATGGCTACTACGTCTCCAAGCTTGGTATAGACCTTTCTTTGTACGATAGCGATTCTATTTATGTCTTCGAAAATCCCAAGAAGGAACATTCCACACTGGTGCGCACAAAGGCTCCGGAACAAGTGTATAGTGTGCATGTGCTTCCGCCCCAAACCGCAGATTGGTTTGGTGAAATTCCGGTAATCGTGAATGGAACTTCTGGCGTAAAGTCTACGGTGAAAGTCTATGACAGAAATTGCGGTTGGTTTACATCGGTCTTCTTTGAAGAATCCATTCCGACGAATGCTTCTTTTGTCGGAAAAGAAAACTCTGCGCTTTCGTTTGCCAAAGGCTTGAATCTTGATTCGTTGTTTAAGGCTCAGAAGACGACAGAACTCTTTTATGTTGCAAACGATTTGACCAAGACATTCTGGTATAATAAAAATCCTGAAGTAAATGGAATCTGCTCGGTGGAACTGCAGGGAATTGTCTATGATACCGATGCTAGTCTTCATCCGGCGTTCTCCTGCTATTCTCAGGGCGGCGAAGGTTGCCAGGCTCTCTCGGGTACTGCCGCTCAGGATGTCGATAAGACTGTTGCCATGGAGGCGATCAATGCTTGTATTGGTGTGACGCCTGGGATTGTAGACAGTGTCCTTGGCGCAGACAATAAGCCGGTCCTTTCTAAAACGGGTGAAAAGTGCTTTATCAAGTCGGAATACTTTAACCAGTTGTTTAATCCGACCGAAGGCGTAAACGAAACGACTTGCTCGGCAATTCCGTTTATGCTCAATAATGAGGGCAAGTGGGAATTCTTGTCGGATGCATACACATCTCCTGGTGCACCTGTGATTGGCGGCTATTATCCTGTTGAACAAACTGAGGATGCCGATGTTGTCGTGGGGAGCCCGGTTGCTGCTGCAAGAACTAAGCGCACCGCAGAAGGTCCCGTGTTTATTGGCTCGAAACTTCGAGCACTTGACTCGGTCGAAAATGTGTCGAAGATGAACGTGCTTTGCAAAGGCCCTGCGTGGGATAAGGGTATTGATTGCTCTGGACTTTTTGCCGATGGTGAAGACCTTACGGCGCCTCTTACAAAGTACTTGGGCGCACCGGAAACTGGAAGCGAACTTTGCGTATGGGGTTGGTCTTGCCCCATGGATGCTCCCGATGGTTGGCCGCTGTTCAAGGACTATGAAACGCTTGTTGGTGGTGCTGGAATAAATGCGTCCGCGATGTCTTTTGAAACGAGATGGTTCTCTCCGAAAGTTGGGCGTAACCAACATTTCTGTTTCGAAAGCCATGCCAAGTTTACTTATAAGAAAGGTCAAAAGTTCGGTGTCCGTGGAGATGACGATATCTGGATCTTTATCGATGGAAAACTTGTAATCGACTTGGGTGGTACGCATTTGGCGGCTCCTGGTTATGCTGACCTTTCCCGCGTGAAGGGTAAGAACGGGGAACCTTTGGTTGTCGGAAAATCCTACGACATCGATATCTTCTTCTGTGACCGTCGCACCACCATGAGCAACATGAATATCTTCAGCAATTTCTACCTGGACCAGTCCGAGACGATTGAAAAGATGAAGCCTTGCAAGGTGGACGTGAAGAATATCTTTGATGACGATTCGCTTTCGGGTCACACGGTTGTACAGCGTAGTGTTGTACTGCCTGCGAAGATTGACGTTGCCGTTGAAGGCCGACTTGCCACTGTTTCCGGTGTAAAGCCCGGTTCGGAATTGACCTTGATGGATATGCAGGGCCGCGTGATCGGCCGTTACCTTGCCTCGACTGCGAACGTGAAGATCGAAATCCGCAATGCAGGCCGCTATATCCTGAAGACGAAGTCTGGACTGCTGCCGTTCACCATCAAGTAAGATTTGCTGAATGCAAAAAAGAAAGGAGCCTTGCGGCTCCTTTTTTAATTGCTTTGTCGTAAAACCGTGCGGTCTTTCTGTGAGTAACAAACGCCTCGTATTAACGAGGCGTGGTTACGAGAGCGAGGTGATATCACATTTTCAATTATGTGATAGAACCGAGCAGTCTTTATTAGAACATGAAGTTTATACCGAGAGTGGTATAGAACGTGTTGAGCGAAGAATCATAGAAGGCTTCTTCGGCAACCAGCGTCTTGTTCAGGAGGCTCGTGAAGCACTGTACCACGCGGATATCCACGCTGACCCAGCGGGTGAGCATGTAACCGATGTCGAGGGCACCGCCCACTTCCATACCGGAGGTAGCGACCGTATTGTCACGCTTGCCACCGCTGGTCTTGAATTCAGACGAACCGTTCAGCTTGAGGCCCATGTTGATACCCAGGCCCACGTAGAAGTCGTAATCTTCGAAGGTGTAGCGGAAGATAATCGGAATTTCGAACATGAAGAGATCGATGCTTGCTTCGTTGGTGTAAGCATCCATGTCTTGTTCGTAGGTGTAATGTCTGTAGTTGAAGGTCAGTTCGGGCACGAGGCTCAAGTTCTTGACCATGAAGTTCATCTTGAGCAGAAGGCCGCCACCGCCCTGGTAGCCGATCTTCCAGCCGTCAGAGTTTTCGCCAAAGAAGGTGTTGATACCGCCCTGGGCGCGAATACCGAGCAAAACGGCACGCTGGAAACCTTCGTTACGCATGCGGTTGATTTCGGATTTCTTGGTCGTTTCGGCCTTGTAACGAGCGTATGCGCTGGCGTATTCTTCGTCGTTCGCAAATTCGCTGTCGGTAGAGCCGTCGTACGACTGGTCGTCGCCGGAACTTTGGGCAGAGGGGGCTGTAGCCCAACCTTCATCATCATCATCTTGAGCCATGGCGGGCATCGAAAATGCCAGAGCCATGGCGAAAGCAACACTCAATCTCTTAAAATCCATAGTCTAATTATAATAAAAGGGCACGTAAGGTCCGCCTATAAAATAAATTCTAGGACCTAAAATAGTGCCGAAATTTTTGTTTACTTATAAGGGGGCGTAACGAAATGCCCCGATTTTAGAGCAGGAACGTTGCGCCGAAGCCTACATGCATGGTGTAGAGCTTGGAATGCATCAGGGAGGATTCTGCGATCAGGTCAAGATCCAACAGATTTGTAAAGTTTTGGATAACTCGGAGGTCCAAGACAAGCCAGCGGTTGATGGCGCAGCCTACGTCAAGAAGGGCGCCGATTTCCACGCCCACGGTCGGTATGGTGTTGGAACGGGTTTCCTTCATCCTGGTGCCGGCAAAGTTGATCGTCTGCTCGTTTTCGGAATCGCCGCTCATCTTTAGGCCGAGGTTGGCGCCTACGCCGATAAAGAATCCGTCTTCGTCGAAAACGAACTGGGCGATGACCGGGATTTCAAAAAGCATTTCATTGATTGTAGCGTCGTTCTTGCTGTAGGTCTTTTCGTCGCTGTCGGTGTCAATTTGCTTGTATTCGGATTTGCCTTCGTAGCCGTAATGGCGGAAGCTGAAGTTGAGTTCGGTAGATACGGCAAAGGAACGGCCGAGCGGAAGCTTGGCCATGATGCCTGCGCCGAGTTCGGGACCGATGTTCCAGTCGCTGGCCTTGCTGCCGAGGTTCTTGTTGATGCCGACCTGGGCGCGGACGCCGAACTGCATGCCCTTGGAGAAGCCTTCTTTACGGGCGCGGTAATCGGCGGCATTTTCTTCGATGTAGTGCGAAGACTCGTCGTCTTCTTCGTCGATATTCGTGGTGGCGACTTCCGGAGCTTCGTCCTCTTCTTCTTCGTCATCGCTATCGGTAGTGGTAGTAGCGGCGGCGGTTGTGTCGGCTGGGGCTTCTTCTGTGGAGGTGGGCCAGGGCTCTTCTTCGGTCGTGGAGCCGTTGTCGCTGTAAGAATAGCTCGTACTGTCTTCGTCTTCGCTCGGGGCGGCTTGATCGGCAGATACGTACCCGCATCCGTCGCCTGTGCAGTTGGGGTCGGGTATCTCGCCGGAGCCTTCGAAATCGCCTTGCGCGAATGCGTTAGCGACTGCCAGAGAACCTGCGAGAATTGCAATAGCGAAGCGGTTAGACAGCGAAAATGTTTTCATGCTTTTAATTATACAAAAATTTTTTTTGAGAATGCGTAAAACTTTTTATTTTTGGGAACGTATGCCGATTCTTTCTGCCCAGAACCTTCTTTTACGCATTGGGGCGAATGCACCCCTGCTCGATAACGTGAGCTTTGACATCGAGGCCGGCGACCGGATTTGTCTGGTCGGCCGCAATGGTTGCGGCAAGAGCACTTTGTTGAAAGTGCTCTCGGGCGAGGCCGAGGTGCAGTCGGGCGATATCGTCAAGAAGTCGGGCCTCAAGATTTCGCGCATGATTCAGGAAATTCCGGCTCATATCGAGGGCACGGTCCGCGACGTGGTGATGCAGGGGGTGCTTGCCGATGGCACCCATGATACCCACGCCGAGGCGATTCTGGGCAAAACAGGGATAGACGCCGAGGCCTTGTACGACAGCCTGAGCGGTGGTCAAAAACGCCGTGTGCTTTTTGCCCAGGCGCTGGCCCAAGACCCGGACCTGTTGTTGCTGGATGAACCGACCAACCATTTGGACATTCCGGCTATCCAATGGCTCGAAGGAATCGTGACCCGCCTGAATTGCGCCCTGCTTTTTGTAAGCCATGACCGCACCTTTGTGCGCCGGGTGGCTACCCGTATTTTTGACTTGGACCGCGGCCGCGTTCGTAGCTGGGATTTCCCCTACGACAAGTTCGTGCAGTTCAGGGACCAGGCCCTGGCCGAAGAAGACAAGGCGAATGCACTTTTCGACAAGCGCCTGGCCGAAGAAGAAGTCTGGATTCGCAAGGGAATCCAAGCGAGGCGGACCCGGAACGAGGGCCGCGTGCGCGCGCTCATTAAAATGCGTGAAGAACGTGCAGCGCGCCGCACCCGAACGGGCAACGTGAACATGCAGATTACCGAGGCGGACCGTTCGGGTCGCCTGGTGGCACGCCTCACTGACGTGAGCTATTCCTATGACGGTGCGCCCCTCATTAGCAGTTTTTCGACGGAGGTTTCCCGCGGAGACCGCATTGGAATCGTGGGCCCGAATGGCTCGGGCAAGACGACTCTCTTGCGCCTGATTTTGGGCGAACTCACTCCCGATACCGGCGATATCCGCCTGGGCACGAACCTGCAGGTCGCCTATTTTGACCAAATGCGTACCCGCCTCCGCGAAGACAAGTCGCTGGTAGAAAACATTGCCGACGGCCAGCAGTACGTGATGCTGAACGGCGTCAAACGTCATGTGTTAAGTTATCTGCAAGACTTCCTTTTCTCGGCGGATCGCGCCCGTGGCCCGATCAGTGCCCTGAGTGGCGGAGAACGTAACCGCCTGCTGCTCGCGTGCCTATTCAGTCACCCGAGTAATGTGCTCGTGCTTGACGAACCCACCAACGACTTGGATATGGAAACCTTGGACCTGCTCGCAGAACTCCTGGCCGACTACAAGGGAACCGTGCTTACCGTAAGCCACGACCGCGCCTTCCTGGATTCCGTTGCGACAAGCATCTTGGCAATCGAAGACGGCGGAAACGTTTTTGAATCGGTGGGCGGTTACAGCGACTACGAAGCCAAGAAAAAAGTCCGCGATAAGGAAGCCGCAAACGCAGCCCGCATCGCTGCCGAAAAAGAAGCTGAAAAGCAGGCGAGGGCCGCGCAGAATTCCGGTGCGGCGCTACCTCAGAGTACCGGGGCTGCGGCCGCGAAAAAGAAAAAGCGCAGTTACAACGAAGAGCGCGAATACGCCGCCTTGCCCGAAAAAATCGAGAAACTGGAAGCCGAAATTTCCGAACGCCAGACGGAACTTTCCAAGCCCGAGGTGTTCACCAACGCGGCCCGTATTGTGGAACTCCAAAAGGAAATCGCGGACCGCGAAGCCGAGCTCGAAAAGGCTTACGAACGCTACGAAGAACTTGATTCGCTAGGTTGACGGGTGCCAGGGTCGGACTTGCAGTCCTAGTCTGTTTCGAAAAGTTTACGTTTGTGGACAAAAAAGCACTACAATCGTGCTGTTCCAAGTTGCATTATATGCCCACAGAATATAGATTTGGAATGATGGTAATTTGGGAAATCATAAGAGGTCAAATATGATGAAAAAAATGATTTCGTGGATGGGCGTGATGGGCGCCTTGGTAAGTTCTGCCTACGCAGCGTCGGCGACTGTTTGGTCCGCTGAAGATGGCAATGGTACGGTTCCTCCTGTAGGAGCCTGGTACAAATATCCGACTAAGACTACAAACGGGGCTACAGCCACGTTCGTGACGGATTCCATACACGGTTACAAGACGTTAAAGGCTTCTGTCAGCGCAACGAACGAAAGCAGTGCTGCCGGCATGGGCTTTGCTTGGGCCAAGAACGAGGGCGAAATTTCGCTCGCTGCTTATAAGGGTGTTTGCCTGACCTATTCTGCAACGTCTCAGTTCAGGCTCGAATTCAAGCAGTCGACTATTTCTGACTATGACTATTACGGTGTTGTCCTGAACAAGTCTACCGCCCAGAAGTCCGTCTTTATTGACTTTGCTGACTTGACACAGGAAGGTTGGGGCGATGCGGCTGATTTTGATTTGACTGCACAGCAGGCTCTCCAGTTCGCGTACAAGCAGTCTCTCGCTGCAGAAACCGGTAACTCGACAACGAATACCATTGCCATTTCGGCAGTGTCCCTCGGTAACTCTTGCGGCGGTCACGCTCCTGAATTAATCGCCACGGAGACAGAAAAGGACTTGAACGAAGGCGACACCTTGAAACTTGACCTCTCCAAGGTGTTTGCTGACGAAGATGAAGACATTGTTTCTTACTCCGTGTCGATCGTTTCTGAAAAAGCGGGCGCTGTTAAACTTGCCGATTCGCTTTACGCCAAAACGGGTTCTGTGAAGCTTGTTACGGGAGCAAACCCTTCGGGCTCTGCGACGGTGACGGTTATTGCGGTTGATGCGACTAAAAAGTCTGCCGGGTATGTACTGACGGTGACTCCGGTTGACCGTGAAAATGCGCCGGTTGCCGTGAATGACAGCTACACGACTAAGGAAGAAACCAAGTTGGTGAAGTCGACGCTGTCTCTCGGAGTCATGCTCAATGACTATGATCCGGACGATGATGACTTTGTTCCGCAGCTTGTTTCTACGACTGAACATGGTGAACTGGATTTTAACGAAAAGACGGGTGGCTTTACCTATACGCCGGCAAAGGACTTCTTTGGTGCCGATTCCTTTACTTACCAGTTGGTCGAATCCAAGGCTGATGACCCGCTGACTAGCAATGTTGCTGTAGTAAAGATTGAAGTGACCAATGTGAATGACCCGCTCACTATAGCAATAGTTGATTCAACGATTTCTTTCGGAGAAGCTGAATATAAGCTTGGTGATACCCTTGTGGTTCAAGAGGACTTTGAACCGACGACGGTCATTATCCCGGTTGCAAACGTTGCCTTTGTTGACCCTGATTTTGTTGGCGAAGCTGAGGCTAAAGTCAACGTGAAGTCTAGTGGTGTTATTAAGGTTCAGTACAACAAGATGGGTTCGAACCATTTGATTGACCTGTTGCCGATTGACAATGCGGATGGTGTTTCCAAGGTGACGATGTTTGCTGTTGACGGCAAGGATACGGCGTCTGTCTCGTTCTTTGTGATGGTGACTCCGGTTGCGGATCCGCCGGTTGCTCTTGATGACGCCTATAGCGTAAGCGCTGGCACTGTAGCGAAGATTGCTGCTGCCGAAGGTGTGCTCAAGAATGACAAGAACCCCGATAACGCGAAGTCCAAGCTTACGGCTGTTCTGAAGGACAATGCGGCCGCTGGCAAGGTTACGCTTGCCGCAGACGGTTCGTTCACTTATGAATCTACCGAAGCTGCCGAACAAGATGTGTTCACCTACGTTGTCGTTAACGAAGAGGGCGATTCCTCTGAATTGGCCGCTGTGGTACTCACGATTGTACAGCCGCCTGTATTTATTGAAGATTCTCTGCCGTCGATTACCAAGCGTTTTGCAAACCTGAAGGAAGAATTCTCTACGAAACAGATTCGAATTCTCGATTTGCAGGACTGGTTCACGGATGAAAAGGATAAGGGCAAGTTGACCTTTACGGCTCGTTCCGAAGACAGCCTGCTGAACCCGGTGGTGAACACGACGACGAAGTACTTTGTGCTGGCCTCCGTGAAGAACGCCTGTGGTGAAACGAACTTTATCTTGACGGCCAAGAACTCTCGCGGCGGCTCCGTTGACGTTGCAATTCCGGTCTCGATCGAATGCGTGAACGACAAGCCTGTGCTTGAAAAGCTGCTGGATACCCTGTACATTGGCGCAGGCGTCTGGAAAGATACCATAGACTTGAATGACTTCGTGACCGATCCGGATGGCGACACCTTGGTCTTCACGATTACGGAATCCAAGGCTTTGGCAGAAAAACTGAGCTGGGAACAGGAAGGCAATCTGTTCATTGCCGAAAGCAAGGATAGCCTTGCCAAGGGTACGGTAATCAAGTTCGACGTGAAGGCTGCAGATGCTTCCACTTACGTGAAGTACACGCTGGTGCTGATTGCCGACGAAGCTCCGAAGGCCTCTATCAAGCTGACGATTGCCGCTGCTCCGAAGATGAACTGGCAGAGCGCAATCCTCGCAAACCGCGGCGCCGTGGCGCTGTTCGATATGCAGGGCCGCGTGATGTGGAAGGCCAAGCTTCCGGTCAGCGAAGCGGACGTGCGTAACGCTGCCGCTCAGGTGCAGGGCAGAAAGATCCTGCAAGTGAACAAGCAGAGTTGGACAATCAAATAGACGAGAGAACGGGCCTACGGCCCTACAGACGAAAGACGAGAGATATTTCGTAACGATATTTAAAAGAAAGGGCTCCGCGATGCGGAGCCTTCTCTCGTCTGTAGCCGCAGAGCGGCGTTCTTTCGTCTCTCGTCTACTTTACGAGTGCTTCTGTATCCAGCGCAATCAGCAGTTCTTCGTTGGTGGCGACGACCATCGCGGTCGGCGTGCCGTCCTTACTGATGATGTGGCCGGATTCCTTGCCGTTCTTTTCGTTGCGGGCTTCGTCAATCTGGTAGCCGAGAATCTTGAGGTTGTCCATGGCCATCTTGCGGACAAGCTTGCTGTTCTCGCCGATACCGCCGGTGAACACCAGTGCGTCGATGCGCGGGAGTGCCATGGCGATGCCGCCGATTTCGCGGGTAAGCCTGTAGGCGAACGTTTCGAGAGCGATCTGTGCGCCGACGTGGCCTTCGCTTGCGGCCTGCGTCAAAGTACGCATGTCGTTAGAAAGACCGGAGAGACCGAGAAGGCCCGATTCCTTGTTCACGAGCTTGTCGAGGCGGTCGATATCGTAGCCGTACTTCTTGCTGATGAAGAAGAGAATTGCCGGGTCGAGGCTGCCGGAACGGGTACCCATGATAAGGCCTTCCAGCGGGGTGAATCCCATGGTGGTGTCTACGCACTGGCCGTTCAAAATGGCGGAGCAACTGGAACCGTTACCGAGGTGAGCGGTAATGAAGCAGCAGTCTTCCGGCTTCTTGCCCAAGATCTTGGCGGCTTCGCCGGTCACGAAGCGGTGGCTTGTGCCATGGGCGCCGTAGCGGCGGATTTTGTCTTCTTCGTAGAACTTGTAGGGGATGCCGTAGAGGTAGGCCTTGCGCGGCATGGTCTGGTGGAAGGCGGTGTCGAACACGGCGACCTGCGGGAGGCCCGGGAAGAACTTGGTGGCGCATTCCATGCCGGTGGCGTGTGCGGGTTCGTGGAGCGGGGCGAACAGCGTGATGCTGCGGATGTAGTCAATGACTTCCTGCGTGACGCGCTCGCTCTTGACGTACTTGCCGCCGTGCACCACGCGGTGGCCGATGGCTTCGATGGTGTCGGTGAGCTTCTGTTCGGCGAGGAACTTCTGCACTTCGGCAACTGCTTCGGCATGAGTCGGGCAATCGAAATTGAAGTCGATGTTGCCTTCGGGGCCCTTGGCCTTGACGTGGCCATTCACGCCGATGTTTTCGACGAGGCCGCTAGAGATGGATTCTTTGGTCTGGGTGTCGATAACGGCGAACTTGACCGAGGAGCTGCCGCAATTAAGAACGAGTACGCGCATTGTATTATCCTTTTTGTTTTAACAGCTGATAAAATAGGAATTTTGGCGTGGCGTCGCCAATTGAAAAATCTACATTTACCCCGATGTTCAAGAAAATTGCAGAGTTTGACAATCGCGTGTCGGTGTATTGGACGAACCGGCATTTTTCCGCGAAGACGACGAAGTTCCTCAAGTTCTATGTGCGCCTGGGTGACGGCTACATTTGGGGCGCGTTTGCGATGGTGCTCTTTTTGCATTTGGGCTGGTCGGCATTTTGGCCGATTTTGGCGCAGGCTTTGGTGTCGGTGGTGGTATCGCTTGGCTTGTACGAAGGCGTGAAGCTTTCTACCAAGCGGCCGAGGCCATTTGCGGCGAACCCGCAAATCAAGGCGGAAGTTCCGCCTCTCGACAAGTACAGTTTTCCGTCTGGCCATACCATGAACAACTTGGCGGTGGCCTCGGCGGTGTTTTATGCGGTACCGCAGTATGGCTGGATCATGATGCTCTTGCCGCTCACATGGGGGCTTTTACGCGTGTATTTTGGCGTGCATTGGCTCACGGATATTATTTGCGGTTTCTTGCTGGGCGTTTTAAGTTTTGCGATTGCGCATGCCATTTGGATTCCGGTTTCGGGAATGATTGCTTAGAATAGGAGATCCCGGCTCAAGGCCGGGAAGACAAATAAGGCTTATATGTTCATTCCCGCGTCAACCTTCTTCAATTCGCTTGCATCTGATGAGCGCGTATTCCTGTTGATTCGTCATGGGGAACGCAGGCATATAACTCCTGAAGATCCTGATTTCGGTGCGCATGTTGGACTTACGGAGCGTGGGCGCGAGCAGGCCTTGTCGCTTGGCAAGTGCATTCCTGCCGAAGGCGATATGAGTTTCTTTTCGAGTCCGGTAGGGCGTTGCATGGAGACGGCTTCTTGTATCGCGAAAGGTCGCGGCATTGAAAATCCGCAGGTGCAACCGCTTGATTGCCTGGCGGAATACTTTGTTCAAGATTACGACGAATATACCAAGGTGTTGCGCGCCGGATTTTACGAAGGCATTTGCGAATGGCTGAAGAATGAGGCTGAGGGTAACCCGCGTGGCGATAAAGAAGCTTTTGCTCCGCTGCCTGCACGTTCTGAAGAAATGCTTTCGATGATGCTTGAAAAGGGTGGCGCCCGCTTCAACATTTTTGCGACGCACGATGCTTGGGTTGTTCCGTGTCTCACGCACTTTTGCAAGATGGCCTTTACGCCGCAACGCTGGATGAATTACTTGACGGGAATGGCCGTGGTTACCGATGCGCAGAAGAATGTGAAACGGATTGTGCCCGTGACAGGCCTAGATACCGGCTGGTTATTGTTTTAAACTATAACAAACCAAAGAAAAATAGTATAACCAAATAGCCTGTTTTTGGTTGACAGCGTTATTGTTTTTGTCTATATTATCCCTATGAAAACAGTAGGAAAATATAAATGACTCAAAAAATGATGGACATGTGTTGTTGCTGTTGGAGTCGATGTCGAACGGGCGACTAGTTTTTAGGCTTTTATCTAAAACAGATTCCCGCTCGGTTTTGTCTCCGGAGCGGGATTTTTTATTCGAATTTAAACATTAAAAGGCGCAAGGCGCTAAAGGACTTCAAAAAATGTCAAATTCAAAATACATTGAAACGAAACTCATTCACGGCGGTATCGATGGCGATAGCGTAACAGGTGCAGTCAATGTACCTATCTACCAGACTTCTACCTATAAGCAGGCTGGTCTCGGCGAAAATACCGGTTGGGAATATTCCCGCACGGGTAACCCCACCCGCGCCGCTCTCGAAGCGTTGATTGCCGACCTCGAAGGCGGTGTGGCAGGTTTTGCTTTTGGTAGCGGCATGGCGGCTACCTCTACGGTGCTTTCGCTGTTTAAGCAGGGCGATCGCATCATTATCTCTAGCAACGTTTATGGCGGAACCTTCCGCGTTTTGGACAAAGTATTCAAGAACCTCGGCATTACCTATTCTATTGAAGATACGACCGATTTGGCAACGCTCGATACCAAGGTGACGCCCGATGTGAAGGCCTTCTTTATCGAAAGCCCGGCAAACCCGCTCCTGACCGTGACGGACTTGGCTGGCGTCGCAGCCATCGCCAAGAAGCACGGAATTTTGACCATTGTCGATAACACCTTCATGACTCCTTATTTGCAGCGTCCGCTGGAACTTGGCGCCGACATCGTGGTGCATTCTGCGACCAAGTACTTGGGCGGCCATAGCGATGTGGTGGCTGGCCTTGCAGTGACCAACAATAAAGGAATCGCGGAAAAGCTTGCGTTCAATCAGAATGCCGTGGGTGCGGTGCTCGGCCCCTTCGATTCGTTCCTCCTGATTCGCGGTATCAAGACTCTTGGCGTGCGCCTCGATCGTCATACCGAAAATGCAGAACGCATCGCCCGCTACCTGGAACAGCATGAAGCTGTAAAGCACGTTTATTATCCGGGCCTTCCGACCGCTCAGGGTTACGAAATCAACAAGAAGCAGGCCAAGAACGGCGGCGCCATGATTTCGTTCGAACTGTACGAAGGTTACGACATCAAGAAATTCTTCAAGGCCCTGCAGCTGATTTCACTGGCTGAAAGTTTGGGCGGCGTCGAAAGCCTTGTATGCCATCCGGCTACCATGACCCATGCCTCTATTCCGAAGGAAATTCGCGAAAAGGTGGGCATTACCGACGGACTGATTCGTTTGTCTGTAGGTATCGAAAAAGTCGATGACATTATCTTGGATTTGAACGCCGGCATCAACGCCGCGAAGGAAGCATAATATGCATTACTATGAATCGATGCAATCTTTAATCGGGAAGACTCCGCTTGTAAAGCTTACGCACGTGGGACTCCCCGAAGGTGTAAACCTGTTTGCCAAACTGGAGCTCTGGAATCCCTCGGGTAGCGTGAAGGACCGCACCGGCCTTTACATGGTGAACGACGCGATTGAAAAGGGCCTCCTGAAACCGGGTGGAACCATTGTCGAAGCCACCGCAGGCAACACCGGCCTCGGCATCGCCTTCGCAGCCCTCAACCGCGGCATCCGTGTGATATTCGTGGTGCCCACCAAGTTCTCGCAAGAAAAGCAGACGCTCATGCGCGCTCTCGGAGCAGAACTCATCAACACCCCGCGTGAAGACGGAATGCTCGGCGCCGAAAAGAAAGCCGAAGAACTCCTGACGCAAATTCCGGGCTCCGTATCGCTCAGGCAGTTCCGCAACATGTCCAACCCGCTGGCCCATTACGAAACCACCGGCCCCGAAATCTACGAAGATTTGGATGGACAAGTTGACTACGTGGTGGCAGGCGCAGGAAGTGGCGGCACCTTCAGCGGCATTCTCAAGGCGCTCAAGGAACGCAATCCGAACATCAAGGGCGTGCTCGCAGACCCCGTAGGTTCTACTATGGGCGGCGGCGAACATGGCGACTACAACATCGAAGGAATTGGTAACGATTTCATTGCCGACACCATGGACATGTCGCTCGTAGATCAGGTCATCAAGATTAACGATGACGACGCCTTTGGCGGCGCTCGCGAACTCGCCAAGAAAGAAGGACTCATTGCAGGCTCCTCTTCGGGCGCAGCATTCACCGCAGCCAAAAAGCTCATCGCCTCGGGTGCCCGCGGAAACATCGTGTTCGTAGCCCCCGACCGCGGCGATCGTTACTTTAGCAAGGGATTGTACGAGTAAAAGTCACTAGTTGATATTACCTCTGTCTTCAAAACTCCACCAGGTTGGTGGAGTTTTTTTGATACGGATGTAATAGTTTTCTTTTATAACAACCGATAGTTAAATAGTATGTGTTTATGCCTTGACTAGGGTAAAATCTTATTCTATCTTAAAGCCTACAAAAATGGTAGGGAATAAAACCTAGCATAACAAAACAATCGGTGCGAAGCACCACAAGGAGAGTATAAACAATGGCTAGAGTACATTTAAAACAACCGAATGAATTGACTGGCGAAGCAAAGGCTGCTTACGAAAAGTTGGATGCTGCTGGCAAGGTGACCAACATGAAGTTGGTGATGCTCCAGGATTACGGTATCTACAAGGCTTTCATGGGCTGGTACGATGCTTGGGAAAGCCTCGAAAAGACGGTAGGTCTGCGTGCTGCAACGATTTTTGCACACTCGGTTTCTACGACGAACGGCTGCCTTCTCTGCTCGCTGTTCTTCATTAGCGACCTGAAGGCTCTGGGCCTCGATCCGAACAACTTCGAAACTTCGGAAAACGAGAAGCTTTTGCAGCAGCTGGGCCAGCAGATCGTGAAGGATCCGACAAAGGTTCCGGACGAACTTTTCGAAGGTCTTCGCAAATTCTATACCGACGAACAGATTATCATTATCGTTGGTTTTGGCGCTCAGATGCAGGCGACGAACAACTTCAACTCTGTCTTGGGTGTCGACGTTGACAAGCGTCTGTTGCCCTTGAAGGAATTGTTCAAGCCGGCAACTTGGAGAGAAAATATCAAGTAATTTGTACTCTCCGTACAACCCGGCGCTCCTGGAAATATTCGAAGTCCATTTTCAGGGGCGCCTTTTTTTGAAAGAGGTATTTGCGATGAAGAACAACTACAAAGTTTATTTGACCGCCCTGCTCGCATTTGGCTTTGCCCTGTTGGCCGGAGCATGCGGTAACGAAAAAGCGGAAAAACAGGAAGCCCCGCAGGCAGAAAAATCCCAGTTCAAGTTCGGTACTTTGGAACTCCCGATTCTGGACGGTTCCTTGTGCGGTGCGCCTTTCTACGTGGCTAAGGAAAAGGGATTCTTTGCCGAAGAAGGAATTGATGCCAAGTTGATCGCCGCTGATGGCGAAACGCGTAAGCTGGGCCTTAGCAAGGGCACTTATGCGCTCACGAATTCTGACTTCCAGTTTTTCCAGGCGATTGAAAACGGCGTAGACATTAAGATTGTCGATGGTATTCACATCGGTTGCATCAAGGTGCTTGTAAAGAGGGGCTCGCCCTACAAGACTGCTGCTGATTTGAAGGGCAAGAAGATTGCTGTCGATGAAATCGGTGGCACGCCGCATCAGGCTGCAAGCCTTTGGCTTTCGCTGGGCGGTGTCTCGACGAAGCCCGAAGATAATCAGGTGCAGTTCTTGCCTTATGCCGACGGTAACTTGGCTCTTGAAGCTTTGGAACAGGGCCAGATTGATGCCGCTGCCATTTGGGATCCGCTCGCTTCTGCTTACGAAAAGTCGGGCAAGGCCGACGTGATTATGGATGTGGCGAGGGACCCGGTATTTGACGGTCGCTACTGCTGCTTCATTTATGTGTCTGCCAAGATTCTGAAGGAAGAACCGGCAAAGATTGCAGCACTCCTGCGTGCGATTCACAAGGCGGAAGCCTGGATTGCCGAACACCCCGAAGAAACGGTTGACATTATTGCCGAAGGCAAGTATTCCGAAATCGAAGACAAGCCGCTGGCTGTTGAACTGATCAAGAGCTATGTGTACACTTCGCTGGAACAGCGCAAGACTCTTGGCCGCGACGTGAAGGGCGACTTGCGTTACTTTAGCGAACAGCTCAAGAAGATTGGCTACCTCACGCAGGATCCCGACCAGTTTGTCGCGAACCTGTACGAAGAAGTCGATTTGAACAAGTAATCGAAATTCCTTGTTGCTTAGCGCCCGCAAGGGCGCATTTTTAAAAATTTTACGGAGAGTTGAATGAACATTGTTTTGACGATTTCAGGTTTCCTGATCGCCTTCTTGGTAAACTTGCTTTTTCCGCAGGTGGCCGAAAATGTGCGAATCAAGGAATATGTTTTTGGCGGGTTTAGAGTTGACGACAATTTGGCATACCGCTTAGTTTTGCTTGCCATTATTGCCTATTACGCGGTCTATACGGTGGTGCTGTTTGTCCGCAAGGCGAGTGCAGATAAGGTGGCGAAATTTTTCGCGGGCGCGAAGTTCCGTTTCGCGGTTGGCTTGGCTCTTGCGGCATGGGATATTCTCGGAACCAAGTTGCTGTTTTTGCCGCAGCCGTTCTTTCCGGGGCCTGCGATTATTATGGACGCCTTTATTGGCGATACCAAATTCATTTGGCAGAATACGCTTTATTCGCTGCGCCTTTTCGTGGCCGGATTTTCGGTGGGTGTAGTGACAGGCGTGTTGACGGGGGTACTGATCGGTTGGTATCCGAGGGCTCGCTACTGGATTTTGCCGGTGCTCAACATTTGCGGTGTGATTCCTGCGGTGGCGTGGATGCCTTTTGCTTTGACGCTTTTCCCGACTTCGTTTGCGGCGGCGACTTTCTTGATAGCGATTTGCTCCTGGTTCCCGGTGGCGACCATGACGGCCGACGGGGTGCAGGGTACGCCGAAGTCGCTGTTTGAACTTTCGCGCACTTTTGGCGCGGGGCAGCTGTACCAGATTTTCCATATTGCGATTCCCCATGCGATGCCGCAGATTTTTACGGGCATTATGACGGCGGCTGCGTTTGGCTTTACTACGCTCGTGATGGCCGAAATGATGGGGCAGCCGGGCGGTCTTGGCTACTACATTAACACTTCAAAAGTCTGGAGCGCTTATTACAAGGTGTTTGCAGCGATTGTCGTGATGGCTGTGCTGTTCTCGGCGATTTTGAAGGTGGTTGGCGTGGTGCAGCGTTATGTGCTTCGCTGGCAGAAAGGCGTTGTGCGATAGGAGGCGTTGATGATGGATATTTTAGATAAAGAAAAAATCTTGAAGATTCGCGAAGTAAACCGCTCCTTTATCGATGAACGCACGGGCGAACCGCGACAGATTTTGAAAGATATCAATCTTTCTGTTTTTGAGGGCGAATTCATTTCGATTCTGGGCGCATCGGGTTGCGGCAAGACGACGCTTTTGCGCTTGATTGCGGGGCTCGACCCGGTTCAAGAGGGCAAGATTATTCTTGATGGCGAACCGGTGCATGGGCCAGATTCCAAGCGCGGTTATGTGTTCCAGCAGGGTTGCCTTTTCCCGTGGCTCACGGTAGAAGACAACATCGCGATGGGTCTCAAGATTCGTGGCGTTTACAAGCAGAATAAGGATAAGGTTCACGATTTTATCGAAAAAATCGGTCTTGGCGGATTCGAAAAGAATTTCCCGCACCAGATTAGTGGCGGTATGGCGCAGCGCGTGGCAATTGCGCGTGCGTTGATTAATGATCCTGAAATCTTGTTGCTCGATGAACCCATGGGGGCGCTGGATTCGTTTACCCGTGCAGACATCCAGAACTTGCTTTTGGAACTTCGCAAGGAACGCAATACCACGATGATTTTGGTGACTCACGATATTGACGAAGCGCTTTACTTGTCTGATCGTATCGTGATTATGACGCCGCGTCCGGGGCGCATTAGCGAGGTGCTTGAAATTCGCGACAGTTTCCCGCGTGAAAGAGGCTCGGCGCAGTTCCTGGAAAAACGCCGCAATATTTTAGAGCGCTTTAATCTTGCACGTTCCAATACGGCGCCGGAATATGTCATTTAGTCTAGATGGATTTGTTATCGGAAAAATTGATAACGAGCGCTAAAAACAATGTATTGGACAGCGGCTAAAATCGCACCTATATTTGTTCACAAAATTAAGGAGAGTACTATGTCAAATAACATTAGTTATGTGGCGGGAGAAAATGCCGCCTCTTATGAAAAGGCACGAAAGTATAACCTGTTTTCTTTCGCAAATGCCCCCCATAAAGATTACAAGCCGTTCTTTGTAGACCATGCCGACGGTATCTACGTTTACGATGGTGCAGGCAAGGAATACATCGATATCGCGTCGGAACTGGTCAACGTGAATATCGGCTTTAACAATCGCCACATTATTGAAGCGGTGCAAAAGCAGGTGGAACGTTTGGCTTACATCGCTCCGCGTCATGCCTTTGCCGAAGCGGGCGAACTCAGCGAACTCTTGATCGAAAAGATTGCGCCGAAGAACATGAAAAAGGTGCTGTTTACGCTGGGTGGCTCCGAAGCGAATGAATTTGCCATCCGTTTTGTGAAGGCGTTTACGGGCCGCGACAAGATTTTCTCGAAGTATGAATCTTATCACGGAAGCACTTACGGTGCGTCGAGCTTGACGGGCGAAAGCGAACGCGCTTCGCTGTTCCCGACGATTCCCGGATTCATCAAGTATCCGGCTCCGCACCTTTACGGTTACGACATTAAATTTGCAAGTGAGGAAGAAGCGACCAAGCATTTCCTTTCTCGCCTGGAATATCAGATTCAGCAGGAATGCCCGGAATCGGTGGCGGCTGTGTTTATTGAATCGGTCACCGGTTCTAATGGCGTTTATCTTTACCCCAAGGGATACCTGAAGGGTGTCCGCGAAATCTGCGACAAGTACGGAATTTTGATGGTGTGCGACGAGGTCATGAGCGGCTTCTTGCGCACGGGTGAATGGTTCGCCTGCCAGGCCGATGGCGTGGAACCGGACCTGATTACTTTTGCAAAGGGTGTGAACAGCGCTTACGCTCCGCTCGGCGGCGTGCTCATTAGCGAAAAGATTGCGAATTATTATGAAGAAAATGCCTTTACTGCAGGGCTTACCTATAATGCGCATCCGCTGGGCGTTGCGGCGGCTATTGCCTGTATCGAAGAATATTTCCGCCTGGATGTCAAGGGCAATGTGAAAAAGCAGGAACCCCTTTTGAAGAAAAAACTTGCGGAGCTTAAGGCGAAACACCCTTCTGTTGGTGACGTGCGTTCTGTGGGCCTTTTCGGAGCCATCGAATTCAGCTACAGCAAAGATCATAAGGACGTGATTCGCAAGAATGCGGCTGGTGAACCTTTCCTTGGAAACTTCATCACGAAACTCCGCAACGATTACGGCATTCTCACGATGGGCGGCGGCTCCACGATTATTGTGGCTCCTCCGCTGATTATCAACGAGGCTCAGCTGGATGAAATCTTTGATCGTCTGGACAAAGCGATTAGCGAATACGCCGACGGTTTAATAAAATAATCATCTCCAATTCCTTGATGGCGGACTCAATTGAGTCCGCCATTTAATTTTTTGCCAAGAATTAAAGGTGACTGCTAAATGCAGCCACCTTTTAGGTTTTACTATGGTTATAATCGTGCTATTGGATTGCGGCGAAGGCTTGTTCCAGGTCGGCAATCAAATCGTTCACGTCTTCAAGACCAATCGAGAGGCGGATGGTTTCGGAATGGATATCGGCCAATTCCTGAGCGCGTTCCGGGAGCTCGATGTGGGTGGTTGTAGACGGGTTGATAATGAGCGAACGGGCATCACCGATGTTTGCCTGGAAACTGAATACTTTTACGGCTTCCAAGAACTTGATAATGGTTGCGCGGTCGTTCTTTTTAAGGCCAAAACTCAGGATTGCGCCGGCACCCTTGGGGAAATACTTGGCGGCGAGCGCCTTGTACTTGCTGTTTTTTGCGTGCGGGTGATTGACCCAAGAAACTTCGGGGCGCGTTTCCAAAAATTCTACAATCTTTTCAGCAGACTTTACCGATTTCGAAAGACGTTCCGAAAGGGTTTCAATTCCAAGAAGCACCAAGTAAGAATTGAACGGGGCGATGGCACCGCCCAGGTAATTCAGGTGAATGGCGCGGATGCGGCCGGTGAAAGGCGTATCCGGGAACACGTCGTAAAAACTGCGGGGTACGCCCTGCTGCGACACCAAGAAATGCGGCTGGCCGTTGAACTGTGGGAACTTTCCGTTTTTCCAGTTGAACTTGCCGTTTTCTACAATGGCACCGGCAATCACGTTGCCGTGGCCTGTAAGGCCCTTGGTGGCCGAATAAACAACCACGTCGGCGCCGAAATCAAATGGATTCAGCAAGTAGGGGGTTGCCACGGTGTTGTCGACAATCAGCGGGATTCCGTGCTTGTGGGCGATATTTGCGATCGCTTCGATATCCAGAATGGTGGCGTTCGGGTTGGTAATCGATTCAATGTAGATTACTTTGGTGTCTTCTTTGACGAGTGCCTCGAAATTTGCCGGATCGTCAGGGTTTTCTACAATGTCATACTTGACGCCCGTCTCTCCGAAAATTTGTTCGAAACTATCGAAAGATCCGCCGTAAGAACGAGCTGTTGCAAGGATTCTGCCTTTGCCTGCTGTGACGTTCAAAAGCGAATACGTAACCGCGGCCATGCCCGAAGAAAGCGTGACAGCTCCGGTTGCTCCCGGGTGGAGTGCCGTAAGGCGCGCGTCAAGTACATCCGTTGTCGGATTAGAAAGTCGTGTATAAAGTGCTTCGGCGCTGTCGAAATAAAACAGATCGTCGCTGCGCTTTACGGTGTCGAGCGTAAATGCGGTTGTCTGGTAAATGGGCACCGAAACGGCGTGGTTGTGTTCAGCAGGATTATAGCCTGCGTGCAATTTAAGCGTATCAAAAGAAAATTGATTTGACATTAAACTCTCCTTATTTTTTTTGAAAGCAAATATAGATGTGGTTTTTGATAGCGTCCAATACTTAATTCTTATGCTGAATTATTGATTTTTTCTATATGTGCGACGCTGTTGAATTTGTCTGTGTTATAATAAAAACCTATAACAAATCATAGCGATATAGTATTGGACATTTTCGGTATACCTTTTTAATTTATGCACCGAAAATTTTTTAAGGAGAGTACCATGAAACAGTACAAAGTATTTGTTGTTGCTAATCTTATTTTCGGCGTATTGCTGATTGTACTTACCAAGTTGATTTTGCCTGTTTGCCATCCGATGGGTGGTGGAACCATGAGCTGTGAAATTTCGACGACGGTAGATGCTTTTTTAGGACTTGCGTTGCTAGCAAATGCCGTCGTTGCTGCGGGGCTCCTTAAAAAGAAAGCACATGTCATTCTTTCTGCAGTAACGCTTGTGCTTGGTGTTTTTGTTTCGCTTGTGCCAACGGTGATTGTGGGGGTGTGCCCGCATGCTCACATGGCATGCCATGCGATAACGGGGCCGGTGCTTGCTGTGTTTGGTGTGCTGATTGCGCTTTTTGCGGCGCTGAATTTGATTTACTTGAAACTGAGGAGGCGAAATGAACAAGACTGATTTGAATTTGATTATTGAAAATTACTTGCGAAACCCATTCCGCAGTTTTGGGCTTTCACTTTTGATTGCTTTGCTCGCCTCGGTGCTTTTGGTGGGTGGACTTTTGTCGTTTTCGCTTTCGAAGGGCCTGAATCGTCTTTCGTCTCGCTTGGGGGCCGATGTCATCGTGATTCCGCAGGGGAGCGAAATCAACGACCAGACTGTACTTTTGCAGGGCGATTCCAAGTACACCTATTTGCCGCAGGGCTCGCTAGAATTTATTCGTGGCCTTGACGGCGTAGAAATTGCGACGCCGCAGTATTTTTTGACCACCTTGAATTCTAGCTGCTGCGAACAGAAAGTCATGATTATCGGTTTCGAGCCGGCT
Source organism: Fibrobacter sp. UWB5 (assembly GCF_002210295.1). Lineage (NCBI taxonomy): Bacteria > Pseudomonadati > Fibrobacterota > Fibrobacteria > Fibrobacterales > Fibrobacteraceae > Fibrobacter > Fibrobacter sp. UWB5. The sequence continues at coordinate 183,741 of NZ_MWQH01000001.1, forward strand.
TCTGATTTTGTGATTCAGCCTTGGATTCACGAGGTCCTTACGGATAAACTCCCTAAGGGTGCTATCGTGGTGGGCAGTGAAATTAGCGTGGGCGAGAAAAAGACCGTCAAGTTCTTTGACCATGAATACCCCGTGGCGGCCACCCTTGAACCGGTCGGCAACAAGTTGGACCAGGCCGTTTTTGTAGATGTGGCGACACTTGCCGATATCCGCGAGGCAGCTAAGGCCAAGGGCGTGATTTTCTTGCATCAGGATGTCAAATCCGAAGGTTCGGATTCGCCGATTTACTCCAGCGTTTTAATTAAACTTCGCGCAGGGGCTGATATCGAGCGCCTCTCTCAAGAAATTCATACCCGCTTTGACGGCGTGCAAATTCGCACCCGCAAGGATTTGTTCTCGGGTCTTGAAAAGTCGGCGAACTTTTTGCAGATTGTGGTGTGGTCAATCGTGGCCCTTTTCTTGGTGATTGCGGTTGCCGCGATTGTGATTTCGTTTTCACTTTCGACTCGCGAACGCAGGCGTGAATATGCGCTTTTGCGAATTGTGGGCTATGCCCGCAAACGTTTAAGGACTCTTGTGCTGGGCGAATCGCTGCTGGTTTCGGCGGTAGGAACGTACATTGGCTTGCTGCTTTCGAGCGTGGCATTTTTCACTTTTAAAATTTGGATTGGCGAACATGTGAACGTGCCCTTCATTGTTCCGGGAAATGCCGAAATCGCGGCTGTTTACGCTGTGGTAGTTTTGCTTTTGCATTCGGTGGGGCCGTTGGCTGTTTATGGTGTGGCAAATAAGGTGAGCAAGATTGATGCCTACGCCGCTTTGAGGGAGGTAGAACATTGATTTTAAACGTATCTAATTTATATAAAACCTATATCCGTCGCGGCGAAGAATTTAACGCAGTTGATAATGTTGAATTTTTTGCCTGGTCCGGTGATTTCTCGGTAATCTATGGCGAATCGGGAAGCGGAAAGAGTACGCTTTTATCGCTCCTTTCGGGAATCAATCGCCCCTCGCAGGGATCTATCATTTTTAATGGTGTTGATTTTGCAAGTTTGACAGATGCCGAACTTTCCGCGATTCGTAACGATAAAATCGGCTACATTCCACAAGAATCCGTTTTCTTGCCGCAATTTACCGTGCTTGAAAATATCTTCTTGCCGCGGGCGATTCGCGAGGGCAATAAGATTGAGGTGAGGGATATTTCGGAATTGGTCGATATTGATATTCATTCAAAACTCGAAACTCTCGGCATTGCCCATTTGGTGAATGAAATGCCGGCGGAGCTTTCGGGTGGCGAACTCAAGCGAGCCTCGATTGTGCGCGCTCTTGTCAACAATCCCGATATCGTGATTGCTGACGAACCGACCAGCAACCTTGACGAAACTAATGCCAAGATTGTCTTTGACCTTTTGGCGGAACTTGCGCAGTCGGGAACGTCGGTACTTGTGGCTACCCATGATCCTCGCGGCTTCAAGTATGGCGACCGCATTTACACCATGCACAAGGGGAGACTCTTGCCGAACGGTGAATCTGATTACGGCGGATTATAAATAAATCAATATTAAGTGATGTTGCCCTCGACTCGGTCGGGGGCATTTTCGTTATAAAAATTTTTGATAATTCCGCATAAAAACAAAGTATTAGAAAAACTGTAAGTCCCTTTCTATTTTTCGCATTGAAATTTATAAGGAGAGTGATTCACATGTCAATTAAAACATCGAAAAAGTCAAGTAAAATCTCAGCGGATGTTACGAATCCGGCAAATTGGAATTTCGGCACCAAGTGCCTGCAGGCGGGCTGGAAGCCGAAAGTGGGCGAGCCCCGCGTTTTGCCGATTTTCCAGTCAACCACTTACAAGTACGAAGATGTTGACGAAGTAGAACGTCTTTTCGCCCTCAAGCAGTCGGGCAATAAGTATACGCGTACGGGCAACCCGACGGTAGCGGCTTTTGAAGCAAAAATTACCGAGTTGGAAGGCGGCGTGGGCGCGGTCGCGACGGCTTCGGGACAGTCGGCCGTATTGCTCGCAATTTCGAATTTGGTGAAGGCGGGCGATCACATTGTGGCTTCTAAGGCGGTGTATGGCGGAACCTACACGCTGCTTGATGTTCGACTTTCTAAGCTCGGTGTCGAAACGACTTTCATTGACCCGGAAGCGCCTATTGCAGAACTTCGTAAGGCTTTCCGCCCGAATACAAAATTGGTCTTCGGCGAAACCATTGGTAACCCGGCGCTTGGCGTTCTGGATTTCGAAAAGTTCTCGAAGCTTGCCAAGGAATTCGACGTGCCGTTCCTTGTGGACAACACTCTTGCAACGCCGTTCTTGGTGAAGCCCTTGAAGCATGGGGCGAATGTCGTCATTCATTCTGCAACCAAGTACATTGACGGTCATGCCATCGCCTTGGGCGGTGTCGTGATTGACGGCGGCAATTACAACTGGAATAACGGAAAGTTCCCGGATCTTGTCAATCCCGATGCGCAGTACGCAAACACTTCTTACACTGAAAAATTCGGCCGCGCTGCCTACATTGTCAAGGCCCGCGCCCAATTTTTGCGCGATTTCGGTGCAGCCCAGAGCCCCTTCAACGCATTCCTTTTGAACTTGGGTCTTGAAACGCTCCATTTGCGTATGCCGCAACACAGTTCTAACGCCTTGGCCTTGGCGGAATACCTCTCCAAGCATCCGGCGGTAAACTGGGTCAACTATCCGGCGCTCAAATCTAGCCCGAACAGCAAGCGCATTCGCAAGTATTTCGATTACCAGGGCGGAAGCGGCGTGCTGACCTTTGGCCTCAAGGGAGGCAAGGCTGCCATTCGCTCGTTCGTGAAGGCTTTGAAAGTCGCTGCCTTGGTGGTGCATGTGGGTGATGCCCGCACAAGCGTGCTGCACCCGGCAACGAGTACGCATTCTCAGCTTTCGCCGAAGGATAGGCTTGCTGCAGGAATTCCTGACGACATGATTCGCGTGTCCGTCGGTATCGAAGATCCGCGCGACATTATCGCCGATTTTGAACAGGCCATTAAGGCGAGTACAACAAAACATTAAACATCCTCATCGTGTCATCCTGAACGCAGTGAAGGATCTAAAAAAAATTAATCATAGGAGATTTTAAATGAAATTCATTCAAACATTACTATCGTTCGCAGCCATTTTCACTTTGGGCTTTGCACTCATCGCCTGCGAAGAAGAAAAATCCGAGAAGGCTGCCGCTACCAATGAACCCGCTTTTAAATACGGTTCTGTCGAAATTCCCGTTTCCGATGGAACCCTTTGCATTGCGCCGTTCTTTGTCGCCAAAGAAAAAGGCTTCTTCGCCAAGGAAGGTGTCGATGTGAAATTCGTGTCGGCGAATGCGGAAACCCGCAAAATCGGCCTCAACAACGGAACCTATCCGATTACGAACTCCGACTTCGCCTTTTTCCAGTCCGTCGAAAATGGCGTGAACATCAAGGTGGTCGAAGGATTCCACGTCGGATGCATTCATTTGCTCGTCAAGAAGGGTTCGCCGATTCGTAGCGCTCAAGATTTAAAGGGCAAAAAGATTGCCGTGAACGCCATTGGCGCTACACCCCACCAAGCTGCGACTCTTTGGCTTGAAGCAAACGGCGTTTCTGCTATAAACGATGTTCAATTCTTACCCTATGCCGATGGCAACTTGGCGCTCGAAGCCTTGGAACGCGGACAGGTCGAAGCGGTTTCACTTTGGGACCCGCTGGGAAGCCTTGCCGCTGTTGACGGCCGCGCCGACGTACTGATGGATTTGGCGACTGACCCTGTTTTTGCAGGCCGCTATTGCTGCTTCTATTATGTTTCGGGCATCCTTCTGGAAAAGGAACCAGAAAAGATCAAGGCTCTCCTCCGCGCTCTCGAACAGGCGCACACCTGGATCAGCGAACACCCGGAAGAAACCGTGGAACTCATGCAGGCAGGCAAGCACTCCGCTATCGAAGACAAGGAATTCGCAACCGCACTCATCAAGTCGTATGAATACCAGTCCCCTGAACAAAAGGCAAAGAGTGGCCGCAACCTGAAAGCCGACTTGCACTACTTTGCAGACCTGCTGCATAAAGTCGGATACCTGCAGCTGAATGCCGACGAATTCACCGAAAAAATCTACCGCGAAGTCGACTGGAATAAGTAATAATTTGTACTCCTAAATTCCTGTGCACTACTCTCCGCGCAGGGACCCCTCGGCAACACATGTTGCCGAGGGTGTTTTTTATGTATGGGGCGTAGGTGTGTGGGCCATAATAAAAAGGCTCGTCGTTTGACGAGCCTTAATTTTTTTACTAGAGAGAGTTCGCTTATGCTTTGGCGAGTTTCTTCAAAGTTGCAGCCTTGTCCGTCTTTTCCCAAGTGAAGCGAGCGCCGGTGCGACCGAAGTGGCCAAGCGCTGCAGTTGCCTGGTAGCCGGGCTTCTTCAAGTCAAGCATTTTCACGATGCCGGCCGGAGAAAGGTCGAAGGTCTTCTTCACGATTTCTTCAATCTTGCGGTCATCAATCTTGCCAGTCTTGAACGTATTCACCAGCACTGACACCGGCTTGGAGTAACCGATGGCGTAAGCGAGCTGAACTTCGCAACGGTCTGCAAGGCCTGCGGCGACAATATTCTTTGCTACATAGCGTGCGGCGTAAGCAGCGCTGCGGTCAACCTTGCTCGGGTCCTTGCCACTGAATGCACCACCACCGTGACGGCCCATGCCGCCGTAGGTGTCCACGATAATCTTACGACCGGTCAGGCCGCAGTCACCGTGCGGGCCACCAATCACGAACTTGCCCGTCGGATTGATGAGGAAGCGAGTTTTCTTGTCCAAAAGCTTTGCCGGAATCACCTTCTTGATAAGCTTTTCGATGATTTCCTTTTCGATGGTAGAATGCTTGAGTTCCTTGCCGTTCACGAATTCGTCGTGCTGGGTGCTGACCACCACGGTATCGACGCGCACGGGCTTATCGTTTTCGTCGTATTCGACAGTCACCTGAGATTTTGCGTCGGGGCGGAGCCATTTGATTTTGCCGGATTCGCGGAGGTTCTGGATTTCTTCCATGAGCTTGTGAGCAAGGCTAATCGGAAGCGGCATCAGTTCCTTGGTTTCGTTCACGGCATAACCGAACATCATGCCCTGATCTCCTGCGCCCTGCTTGTCATCTTCCTTGCCTTCGGCGGCCTTGGCGTCAACACCCTGAGCGATATCGGGAGACTGCTTGTCCACTGCAACGAGTACGGAGCAACCCTTGTAATCAAAAGCGAGTTCCGGGTTCACATAACCGATGCTCTTAATAGTCTTGCGTGCGATCTGCTGGTAGTCAATTACGGCCTTGGTGGTAATTTCGCCAGAGATAACGACCAGACCGGTGTTGGCAAGTGTTTCGCAAGCCACACGGCTGTTCGGGTCTTGGGCGAGGCAGGCGTCGAGAATTGCATCCGAGATCTGGTCGCAAACTTTGTCGGGGTGTCCCTTGGACACGGATTCAGAAGTAAAGAGATAATGTGCCATTGTATAAGGCTCCTTTTGTTAACAGCACCGAAAAGAACGTCGCATTTTTGAGCATTCCCAAGCGCTGAAAAAACGTGGTTTGAATTTCTATGCATAAATCTACATAAATGCATAAACTTTGTCAAGGAAAAACGGGCTTTTTACTTATACAAAAAATTGATAGCAAGCGCTAGAAATTTTGTATTGGACGCGGCTATAGTCCACATCTATATTTGCACTCAAAAAAAGTGAGGCAACCTATAAATGAGTATTTTAGTTGATGTTAAAAAGTATCTGGCTTTAGAAGAAGCACCGAAACATGTTCAAGATTATCTTTCCGTGGCTGTAACGGATCACGCCTATTTGCCAAAGACCGAAGATATTACTAGCGATTGGGTGGCCTACATCGCGGCACCTGCATTCAAGCTGATCCGCGAGAACCTGCGGCACGATGTGGAAGCGTTCGCTTCAATCGGAACGGGTTCCGGCATCGATGTCTTGACGGGCGTTGAACTCTTGGGCGCAAAACGCGTGGGCTTTACCGATTTGCAGAAAAGTGTGGTAGATGCCGCCGCCAAAAATATCAAGAAAAATTTGAAGAATGCAGATTCAATTGAATTGGAATTCGGTGCAGGCGACCTTCTACAACCTCTTGAAAATGGCAAGCGCCGTTACGACGTGATTTACGAGAACCTGCCCAATGTTCCGTTAACCGATAACACCAAGATTGAAGACAAACGAAACAGCGGCCATTACCTGGAAAAGCGCGTCGAAGTGATTCCGGAATTCGTGCATGAGCAAATGCTGGATTTGCATTATCTGGCGCTTAAGCAGGCCCGCGATTACTTGGCCGACAAGGGTGCCGTCTATTCTACACTCGGTGGCCGCGTGCCGCTCAGTGCGTTTATCAAGCTTGGCGAATTGGCGGGCCTTTCTTCTGAAATCTTCACGTATTCCTGGAAGGTGCAGGCGGAACCTGAAGACGTGATTTCGGGCTATGCCGCACAAGAAAAGGCGGGGCTCGGGCCGTTCCGATTCTACCGCGCAAGCGACTTGCAAAAAGCATTCGCCAACATCTCGGTGAAGGAATCCGGCAAGAACGCTTTCGAAATCGAGAAGTCGCTGGAATCTTCGAAGCTTACTGCTAAAGAAGCTTACGAAGCATTCCTAAAGGGCGAAGTGATCGGCCATACGGTCGCCGTACTGAAATCAAGCGTGAAGTAAAACGAGTGTATTTTGATGCAAGATTTTATTGCCCGTTTAATTGAAGAATCGAAGCGATTTCTGAATGAACGTGCCCAAATTGACGATGATATCGGTCAAGAGGCGGCCAAGTTTGTAGCACGTGAAATTCCTGCCCCGAGCGGGACTTTTGAAAAAAGCGATTCTCCGCTGATTCGCTGGATTGAAGATTCCGCAAAACACGGAAGTTCAGAGACTGCAAATTTGCTGAAAGCGCTAAAGCCCGCACTCCCTTTTTTGCCGTGGAAATATAATTACGAACCTCGCGCCGATATGCCTGATTTAGGAAACCGTATGGGATGGGGAGAAATCCTCGGGCCCGAAGCGCCGTATCACGACGAACATTTTTGTTTCGGATTTACGCTTCTCGGAAAGAATACCTTGTATCCGGCGCATTACCACCCTGCCACGGAACTTTATGTGGTGCTTTCGGGCCTTGCCGTTTGGACATTAGACGGCGTTTCAAAAGTCCGCGGTCCCGGAGAATTTATTCTGCACCCATCGAACCACGTCCATTCAATGCAAACAAGGGATGAGCCTCTACTCGCACTTTACACATGGAGCGGCGAAGATGTCGTGACGCTCTCGAAGTACGTGTAATTGAGGTTGAAAATTCAATAGAAAAATGGCTCTTACCAACGAACAACTGGAACGGTATTCGCGCCACATTATTCTTAAAGATGTCGGCGTAAAAGGCCAAAAGAAGCTCTTGAACGCGAAGGTACTCGTCATTGGTGCGGGTGGCCTTGGCGCTCCAGTGGCCATGTACCTTGCCGCCGCCGGTGTGGGCACGATCGGCATTGCCGATGCCGATGTGGTTGACCTTTCAAATTTACAACGTCAGATAATACACGCCACGCAAGATGTGGGTAAGCCCAAGGTGCAATCCGCGAAAGAAACCATGGAAGCGATGAATCCTGACGTGAATGTAATCGCTTACCATACTTTCGTAACGAGCGAAAACATTCTCGACCTCGTCAAGGATTACGATTTTATCGTTGACGGCACCGACAATTTTCCGACGAAATTCTTGATTAATGATGCGTGCGTCATGGCGAAGAAACCTTTTTCGCATGCGGGTATTGTCGGATTTCAGGGGCAGCTGATGACATACGTACCGGAGCAAGGGCCTTGCTATCGCTGCATTTTCGAAGAACCGCCCCCGAAAGGTTCTGTGCCGACTTGCAAAGAGGCAGGCGTGATTGGGGCAATCGCAGGCGTAATCGGAAGTTTGCAGGCGATGGAAGCAATTAAGTATATTCTTGGCGTAGGCAATTTATTGACAGGCTACCTGCTTACCTACAACGCACTCACGGCGGAATTTCGCAAGGTGAAGCTCCCGAGTCATAACGACGACTGCGCCGTTTGCGGAACACACCCGACCATTACGCAGCTCGTTGACTACGAACAGGCTGCTTGTGATTTGAAACATTAAGCTTTTTAGTTGCACAGGCTCGCGAGTATCTGCACTGCCTTTTGCATGCCCGCTTTATCTACCGACGAGTAGTTCACGACAAACTTGTGCTGCGATGGCTTTGCCTCAAAATAATACTCCGAAAGGGCGCGGATGTTTACCCCGCGGAATCGGGCACGGTTGCGGAATTCAATATCGGAACATTTCGTGTCCACTTCCAAGATAAAGTGGAGTCCGGCATCTTCTTCGTAAATTCGGGCGACGTTCGAAATTTTGCTCTTGCGGATAGCCGACAGGAGCATATCGCGCTTGGCACGGTACAGGTTGCGCATGCGGTTGATGTGCGTCTCGTAGTAACCGAGATCGATGAATTTTGCCATCACATACTGGTCCAGATTCGAAACCGTACACGAATAGAACGAAAGCTTATTATGGAATTTCTCGGCAAGGTGCGGCGGGAGCACCATATAACTGAGGCGAATCGCAGAAGTCATCGTCTTGGAAAAGGTGTTCAGGTAAATCACCTTCTCGGTGACATCGATGTTCTGTAATGCGGGGATGGGTTTTCCGGTCATGCGGAATTCGCTGTCATAGTCATCTTCGACGATGTAGCGATTTGGGGATTCGGCAGCCCAACTGAGCAGGCGATAGCGTTCGCCGACAGGCATCACCATCCCGGTCGGAAAATGGTGCGCTGGCGAAATATGCACGACATCGACGTCTGATTTCTTGACAGAATCTACGAAGCTTTCCGCCGCAATGGGAATGTGACTCACCTTGACGCCGTATTGGCTATACAGTTTTGATATTTTGCCCCAGCCAGGGTCTTCTACGCCATAGCACTTGTCGAATCCGAGCAATTGTACTAGCAAGCCATAAAGGTAATCAGTTCCGGCGCCAATGACAATCTGTTCGGGCGATACCTGGATATTTCTGAATTCGCGGAGCATGCGGACAATGGATCGGCGAAGTTCTAGCGAGCCCATTCCCGGAGAAACTTGCAGCAAATCATTTTGCCTTTCGCAAAGGACCTCGCGAGTGATTTTTGCCCAAGTGGTAAAGGGGAACGCCTCGATATCGGAACCGTTACTTGCAAAGTCGGCAATGTATTTCGGGTTGATATGTTCTGACTCGTCGGTGAGTTCTGCGCGGAGCCTGCGGGTACGCGGCATCTTGCGTTTGCGTTGAGCACAAGGTTCCGCCGTTGCGTTGATGTCTGCGACAAAGAAACCTTTTTTAGGGAGCGAGTAGATATAGCCTTCGGCCAAGAGCTGTGCGTAAGCATTTTCAACTGTCACGACGCTAATGCCGAGATTCTGCGCGAGGTTGCGTTTGGAAGGGAGTTGTTCTTCGGCAAGGACGTTTCCGCTTACGATATCTTTTTTGATGCATTGGTAAAGGTAATGGTAGAGGCTGTTTGCTCCCGCTTTGGACATATCGTAAGTGAACATGAAACTGACCTTATTAGTATTGCTAATCTGATATTTAACTGACCTTATAAAAATAGTAAAAAACTGAATATTGTGCAGGTCAAGCGAATGTTTTAAATTACAGCCTGAAATTAAACCATTCCACAACCAAGGAGATTTACATGTCTGACCAGAATCGTTACGAACTCAACAAGAACCTAGCCCAGATGCTCAAGGGTGGCGTCATTATGGATGTGACGACCCCTGAACAGGCCAAAATCGCCGAAGCCGCAGGTGCCGCCGCCGTGATGGCCCTGGAACGCATCCCCGCCGACATCCGCGCGGCAGGCGGTGTATCGCGCATGAGCGACCCCAAGATGATCAAAGGCATTCAGGATGCCGTCTCAATCCCGGTCATGGCCAAATGCCGTATCGGTCATTTTGCCGAAGCGCAAATTTTGCAGGCCATTGAGATCGACTACATCGACGAAAGCGAAGTGCTTTCTCCTGCCGACGACATTTTCCACATCAATAAGCGAGAATTTGATGTGCCGTTCGTTTGCGGCGCGAAGGACTTGGGCGAAGCGCTGCGCCGTATCGAAGAAGGCGCATCGATGATCCGTACCAAGGGCGAGCCGGGTACGGGCGACATCGTCCAGGCCGTACGACACATGCGCCTGATGAACCAGGAAATCGCCCGCATCTCGAGTATGCGCGAAGACGAACTCTTCAATCGCGCCAAAGAACTTCAGGTGTCGTACGACCTGGTGCGCTTCGTTCACGACAACAAGAAACTCCCCGTGGTGAACTTCGCTGCCGGTGGTGTTGCCACCCCCGCCGATGCCGCCCTCATGATGCAACTCGGTGCCGAAGGCGTTTTCGTAGGCTCCGGAATCTTCAAGTCGGGCAACCCCGCCAAGCGTGCCGCAGCCATTGTGCAGGCAGTTACCAATTACACCGATGCAAAGCTCATCGCCAAACTTTCTGAAGACTTGGGTGAAGCCATGGTCGGCATCAACGAACAGGAAATCGCGCTGCTGATGGCCGAAAGGGGAAAGTAATGGGAATTAACAAACCGCAAATTGGCGTACTCGCGGTGCAGGGGGCGTTCATTGAACATGAACGTATCCTCAAATCGCTGGGTGCCGAAGCATTTGAAATCAGGCAGTTGCGCGACCTTGACCGCCATTTGGACGGTCTTGTGCTCCCCGGTGGCGAAAGCACCGTGCAAGGAAAACTGCTCCACGACTTAGGGCTTTTCGAGCCTCTTCGTAAAAAGATTGTCGAAGGCCTGCCCGTACTCGCAACATGTGCCGGCGCAATCCTCCTTGCCGAAAAAATTGCAGGCGAAAACAAGGCGCATTTCGCGACACTCCCCGCGATTATCCGCCGCAATGCTTACGGAAGGCAGCTCGGCAGCTTCTTTACGGAAAACGAAGTCGCTCACATCGGAAAAGTGCCGCAGACCTTTATTCGCGCGCCCTTCTTTGAATCGGTCGGCGATGGCGTCGAAGTCCTTTCGCGTACGGCAAGTTCGAATACTGCAGATGCTCCCGAGCAAATCGTTGCAGTTCGCTACAAGAACCAAATTGCGCTTTCGTTCCATCCGGAACTCAATAGCGACACGAGCATCCACCGGTATTTCTTGAAGTTAGTGGGATGATTCACTTTCCACTTGCCAGGTGAAGCCAGCCGCCTCGATGGTGCGGAAGGTCTCTTCGAGACTCTGGCCGCCTTCGGTGAGATAGCCTGACGCAAAAATAGAGTCGGCTACCTTGAAGAGCGTCTTCTCGTGACCTTTGAAATACACTTCGCGGCCGGCGGCGCAGCGGATATCCGATTTCGGGAGCATTAGGCGCGCAAGGCAAAGCACCTTGATGCAGTATTCGGGCGTGAGTGCCGAAATATCGCGCTCCGCAAGGCGCGTGCCTTCTACCGGCAGCAGGAAGTTGATGGGAACCGAGTCGGGATTAATCTCCAGCAGTTCGAAAAGCATATCGACGACATCTTCGGGCGTTTCGCCCATGCCGATGATGCCGCCGGAGCAGATTTCAAAGCCGAGGCCCTTCAGCATTTTCAAGTTGTCAATTCGTTCCTGGTAAGTGTGCGTGGTGCAAATGCTCGGGTAAAAACGACGGCTGCTGTTCAAGTTGTGATTGATGCGATTGAGGCCCGCTTCTTTAAGAATCAACGCCTGCTTTTCGGTCAGGAACCCGATGGAACAACAGATTTGCGTGTCGTTCTTTTTCATCTTGCGGATACGTTCGGCCAGTTTTTCGATATCGTCATCCGCAAAACGGATGCCGCTGAGCCCGATGCAGTGTCTCGCCAAATGCATTTCGTCAACGAGATCGTTGTCGCCGTAAAGTTTCTTGTCTTCTACATAGCGGTACTTTTCGATCGGTGCTTCGGAATCGCGCGACTGGGCGCAATAGGCGCAGTTCTGCGTACAGTTTCCGCTGCGGACATTGGTCAGCAACTGAATGCTTACGCGGTTGCCTTTGTACTTGGTACGCAGCTGATATGCCTGTTCAATCAAGTTCGGTAACGAATCTGCGTTCGCGTTCAAAATTTCAAGAGCAGTCTGTCTGTTTATCATAACGGGACCTTAAATAAAATATGTCAAGTCGGATTTTTCAGTGGAACCGAGCATCGTCGCGACGCCGCCGAGTTCCACGCCGTCAATCAACTCTTCGGCTGTGATTCCCATGAGTTCCATCGCCATCTGGCAGGCGACAAACTTCACGCCCTTCTGCCTTGCGCTTTCAATCAATTCTTCCAGCGAAGAAACGCCGTTTTGCTTCATGACCGTGCGAATCATCTTGGCGCCGATTCCGCCAAAGTTCATGCGCGAAAGTCCGAGTTTCTTGGAACCGCGGGGCATCATGAACCCGAACATTTTCCCAATGAGCGATTTCTTGACGCGGACCTTTTCGGGCCTGCGCAAAATGCTTACTCCCCAGAAGGTGAAGAACATGGTAACCGGGCGGCCCATGGCAGCAGCTCCGTTCGCCATAATGAAAGAGGCTATCGCCTTGTCCAAATCGCCGCTGAAAACGACAAACGTCTTGCCGTGCTCAAAATCCCTTTTTTCGAGAGACTGGGGCGCGTCTCGCTTTACGATGGTCGCATAGATCACGCCGTCTTTTTCGGAAAGCGATTTCAATTCATTGCCGGTACGCTGGCACCAAACATTCACATCCGAAAAGAACGCTTTCTCGGTCGCTTCCACCTGAACTTCTTCGCCAACAGATACGCTTTTGACAGCTTCGTCCACCTTCACGATGGGGCCCGGGCATTTGAAGCCCTTGGCATCAACAAAGTGAACTTTTGGGATGGCATCAAGCCCGCCTTCTACATTGTACACGTCGTAATCGCGATCGGCGAGAATTTCGGCAACCTCTTCGGAACGGTCTCCCGTGGAGCAGAATACGTAAACGGGCTTGTCTTTCGGGATGCTATCTATCTTCTTGGATAATTCAAAGAACGGAACTTGCAGCGCCCCGTTCACAGGGCGCACGACGGCTTCACTCGTTTCGCGGACATCGAGTAGCGTTGAATTTTGGGAATCAATCTTGTAGAAATCTTTTGCAAGAATTTTTTTGACTTCGGACATTTTGTCGTATAGAAAAGCGTTTAGTGGTGATTCACAGAGTTAAAAGTGTGACAAGCAAAAATACAAATTGCACCTAAGCGGCGCAATATTTCGGGATATACAATTTTTTTATGGCTTTTTATAGCGCAAGACTATTCCCTGCGCGGTGAAGTCGCAATTTGCGACTTCACGAATTCAACTGGAAACAGAATTTTTCGGGAAAGCGCTCAATTTTTACTGTGACATTTTACTGTGACATTTCTACTTTCCGAACAGGTCTGCGTGCGTTCCTGTATCCACAAGAGTAAGTGTCAAAACGCCTTTATTCTTCCTATAGCACAGAAGCCAATCGGGGTGAATATGGAGTTCGCGCGTACCGGCGAAAACTCCAGACAACTCGTGGTCCTGATATTTCTCTTCGAGAATTTGATCTGTTCTGAGTTTTTCGACGACGGACTTTAACTCATCTAAAGGCAATCCGCGCTTTTTACAGCGCTTATAGCCTTTCTTGAAACGGCTAGTCCAAATAACTTCGTAAATCATTTGTCCAAGTCCGTCCACATCTCGTCCATATCCGTATAACGCTTGGTCTTCGGGTCGGCCTCGAGCCGTTTCGCCTCTTCGATGGCATCGAGCAGTTCGCCAGAATGTTCCGGGTACTTCACCTCGAAAGGAAGACCGCGATGCAGAACAACCTGCTTCAGGAACATGGAAATCGCCTGCGACATGGAAAGCCCCAGCCCCTCAAGAAGCTTACTGGCCTGGTTGTTCAATTCGGAATCGATGCGGAAATTTTTTGCTACGGTACTCATAGTACCAAATATATGTCTTTTTGATTGTATATGCAAGCATTTGCTTGCAAAACCTTGCATATTTAGTGCGTTTACCATTGTTGTTTTCATATGACCTCATCTGCTTACATGCTGAAAAAGCAAAGTGTTACTGCACAAATGTATAAAATATGTGTGGATTATCAAGAGTTTTTTTGCAATTTTTTTGAATTTTCTCTTTTGGCAATTTTTGACACTCCTTTATGCTTATATTTAACGTGACAGAAAGTCTTTCTTTAATTATAGGGGCCGACATGAGCTTTATGGAAAAAATCGCATTCGGATTACTCGGATTCGTCGCCTTCACGTATGCGGGCGGAGCGGCTTCCGTTGTTGCGCAAAAGAGCAAGACAAAGGGATTCTCGTATTCCTATGAAACGGAAGAAATCTTTATGAATGAATGTACGCAAGGCGCGAACCAAAGAGTATGTCGTTGTGTCTTCGGCAAGATAAAACAACAGTATAGTGAGACCGATTATTGGCGACTTGAGAATGATCTGAGAAGAAATGAGGACCATCCAGAATACATTTCCTACTTGACAGAGTCTGTTGAACAATGCGACGCGGAATACGCTGAAGGGAGTTATGGTGGTAGCGGTGATGGTTTGGTCGGATTGCTTGGCGGTGGCGGCGGAGGAATAGCCACAAAAGCAAAGGGATCCATTAGGACTCCGTCTGAACGCGATATAGAGATAGGTGCAGGAAGTTCCCGTTCCGCAGCAGACATCATGAAGGTTGTGCGTCAGCGAACGCCTGGTTTACGTCATGTCTACAACAAGTTTTTAAAGAAAAAGCCTGGTTTTCAAGGTAAGGTGGCTTTGAAGTTCACAATTGATCCGAGCGGCGTAATAATCAGTATTTCCATCGCTGCTTCCACGACAGGCTACAGCGAATTTGATAACGAGATAAAAAGCGCAGTAAGTCGCTGGAAATTTAGCAAAGTGAATGCGGGTAATACAACTGTGACGATACCGTTTACATTCTCGGAATAGGCTTAATTCAACTACTGCAAATTTTCATATTTGTAGTAGTTTTGTACATCTGTAAAGTTGTTTTCCGCCTTGCCCCACAGACAAAATCTAGTCTTTTTGTGTTTCTTTCAACACCTCTTCCAAGGTGAAGTCCTCCTTGCTGCAAAAGAACGTTTTCTTCCCCAAGTCCTTTAGAGACGCTCCAAAGTGATGTATTTCACGTCCCCCTCCATTTTGCCCGGCAAAGAACCCTGCTCCCCGTGAAGTCGCAATTTGCGACTTCACGAATTCAAGAGGATACTAAATTTTTCGGGAAAACGTTCAAGGCAAAGACCTACATTTAGCCGAATAATTTGTGGACGAAATTTTCGTCCGCAAAAAAAGCAAAAAAATCCCTAATTTACCTTCCAATAGCCGTTTTTGTCGGCTCCAATACGAGTAATCAAATTTTGCTTTTTCAGCAGCAACAAATCTCTTTTGATTGTTTTGTCTGTAACGCCAAATTTTTCGGCAAGTTTTTGGGCCGACAGATGAGAATCCTTGGATAGTGCGATGATAATCTTTTTCTGCCTATCTTTTGGAGATGTTTTTACAGGGACATTTACAGGGACATTTACAGGGACGTTTTTACTACGCTTTTTTGCCACATTTGGTTTCGATTTTTCAATCACAGCTTTGTCCTTGACTTTCTTGTAATCCACATGCAAATAGCGGTTTTTCAGTTCATTGCGTTCGCCCATTAGCAGGTTGCGGAAGAATTTCTCAAGATATTCCGGCTTTTGCTGGATTCCTTTTCGCACATTCTTGTAGTTCGCACGGACAAGGGCATTCCTGAAATACCACGAATTTTTGGCGAAAATGTCGTTCCCGACTTTAAAGCCCATGGAACGCAGATACTTGATGGTAAAAACCGCCGTAGTACGCGTATTGCCCTCACCGAAGGCATGAATCTGCCAGAGACGCGACACGAAAAAAGCCAGATGACGGACAATTTCATTCATGCTTAAATTGCTATAGCTAAATTCACGTTCGCGCTCAAAATCATAATCCAGAGCCATCCGCAATTCAAACGATGCCCCGTACATTACGGAATCTCCGTTCAGTACCCATTCTTTTTTGGAAATATCGTACTTGCGAATTTCTCCAGCATGTTTGAACACCCCCTCGAAAAGCCGCTTGTGAATAGCAATCAAAAAAGAGGGTGAGAAATTGAACGACTTTTCACTCAATATTTGCGCAATGCGGGCAGAAACTTTGTCAGCTTCTTCAGTATCGTCTTTGTCGTCGGAACGCTCCGTCTTCGATTCGTAGTAAGAATCAATGAGCGCCTGCGCCTTGTTCAGGGAAATCTTCCCTTCGATGTTTTTCTTGGCGACTTCGAGCAGATAATCCGAAGGAGTCAGACCATCGACCTGCTGCAAGCCGATAGCCGTGGACCACGCGTAGGACTTTTCCCGCTTGGCGGGCTCGACTTGGCGGATGTATTCTTCAAAATCCAGTTCTGACGGTTTCTTTCGCATTGGGGGCCCTTGTGATTTTAATATACATTTCTTTGCATGCTGAGACAAGTGTTTTGAATTTACCAAAGCCACGGATGTTTAAAGCAATCTTCGGCAATATCTGTTTTTACATCTTCTAAATATTCTGTATAACTAATTTCCCCGCTATCACCGACTTTATTACAGGGTAAAAATAGCGGCTGAGTCCAAAAATGATCGTCAGGTGTTTGCATTCCTATATCCAACATTGGTAAATAGAAATGATTTTTATGGTAAAAAACCTCTATTTCAAATGATTCACCAACACGAATCTTATTCTCAAAGTATGCAACATAATGCAACGTGCGAGATTTCATCAATTCATCGGCTAGATATTTGTCGCATAACCAAAAATGTCGTTTGTCTTGGCATATTAATGATATTGACGAAACATCAGTTTTGCCAACATTTTCTAAGGTGTAGCGAACTGAAATCCATTCATTTTTGTTCAACTCCTCAGTAGAAAAATTTGCGTACACGAAACCGTCTTCTATGGATGGCTTGAACTCAGCTGTTACGGCCTGTAGCCTATTTTCGCGTAAATCTTCCTCCGTATATTTTGAACCTGTTTGAAATTCAATTATTTTAAACTCAGGTCGATTTTCAAAACGTCTTTGGCGTTCTTTTTCTTCTTCTTTTTCGTCCATTCGGCGTTCTTTGCGGCGATCATTAAAATAGTTGAACACACAGGATACAATACCGCCTGCAATGGCACCACAAATGGCGGAAATAATTTCGTTAGAAATACTCATGTTACGGACCTTGAATAAACTTTTTGTTCGACTTCATCCATGAAATCATAAAGCCATTCGACATATTGTCCGGCTTTTATTCTTTGTTTAATTCGCCAATTCAAAAAAAGTTTAAAAAAGATGAAGGTTCTGCGTCCAATATGTTCTTTTATGCCTTTAGTTGCGATTGTGGCGAGTGCGGAACGCCTTTCAGATTCTTTTTTCATTGAATAATCAAGCAGCATCCAATAAGCGATTAAAAGGCAGATGTTCCTTTTTAGAAAACCGAATAGATATGCGTGATTATATCCGAAATGGGAATCACATTTTCCACCATGGAGATATTCTGATATTTTTTGAAGAATCTCTTTTTTTGAGCCCAAACGACGTAAAAATTCTTTCATTTCTTCGTCTTTATATTTTTTGTATTTGGCGATCAGGCTCTTTTTTTGTTTTGCTGTTATATTTTTTAGTGCATATTCAATGATATTCCATAAGCAAGGATTTTCATGTCTCAATCCGTATTTTTCAAATGGGATTTCATCTATTATCTCACTTAAATACTTTTTATCGGCTTTTTGCCAAAATTCTGGTAAGGGCTCGTACCTAAAATCGCTACCAGCATAGGATTTTTCTGGTTTTGCAAGGACTCGCTTCGTTTCTTCCAATATAATATTTGCAATTTCTTGTTCACGACAATCGAGATGCTCTATAAGGTTCGATAGAAGCTGCGTTTTTACATAAAGATTATCCGTCTGAGGATAAATCTCAAGAGCTTTATCAACTATTTCTGAATATTTAAAACTCGCGATATTATGAAGCCAATCAAAAGCAGAATTATAATTGCCCCAAACGAGTTGATTTTTAAGTATAATTGTTTGTGTTGCTAAGAATTTTGTTGGATATGCGACAATCGTCAATAATTTATCTTTATCAACATATTCAGGAATTTTGCCATCAAATATGATTTGCACATATCTGATAAAAGGTGTTACCCAAATAGGACAATTCAACGATATTATTTGTTGAACATCTAGACTTTTCTGCGATGCACAAACCCCTATAGCCATCGTATCAACAATTTTTTGCTTTATATTTTCATTTTTCTTCAAGAAATTTTTCACTTCTTCATCTGAATGCGACCGAACATAACAATCATAAAAACCTATCCAAAAATTATTGTCATCCGAAAAACATCTTTTTACTATGTATCTAGCATTATCAAACCATGCCGCAAACGGGCCATTCTTTTCAAATGGCTGCAAAAATTTCACCACGAAATCTGAAAATACGGGAGTACGCCTACACTTAAAATTTATTTCATAGCGAATATTATGTTCAATATTTTCATATTCTAAATCAAAGAAATGATAATCAGAAATATCATTTGAAGAATTATTTTTGAAGAATTCTTCAATAGCATTAATTTCCTCTATTATTTTTGAGGAATCAAGAAGTAAGATGCTTTCCTGTGACAATTTATCATTATGTTCTTTCTCTAATTTAGCTAGTAATTCGTCTCTCGCCTTATCTTCTTGAATTTTTTTCTCAAACGTCTTTTCATATTCAGATTTAATAGCCTTATATAAAGGACGATTCCCATCAACAGTATTATAAATTTTCATCAATAGCGAGTTGTCATTTCCTGCCGTAACCTTTTCTCGTACTAATTGCAGATTAGTTCTCGCTAAAGTTTCGTCAGAAATATCTAACAGCAATGTAACCAGACTCCAAAAATACCAATCCCTATTCCAAGTCAACGTTCCTATATTTTGCAAAATCTTTTCAAGCAAACACAACTTTAATTGGTCCGGCAAATCTTTCAAACACGGTTCAATTTCATAGAATGGAAATTCTCTTTTTTCATCCATGGCATACGAAATTATTCCATAAACAATTTCAACTTTGCCCATAGATATAATCCGCCCGTTTTTTTGTAAAAAATCAAAAATTATTTTCTTCAGTTCTCCAAATTCGTAATTGGTACTATGAAAATTAATATGAGCGTGGTTTAATTCGTTAATTATATCAACAGCATCATCAGCAGAGAGGTAATTACCATCCTTTAGTGAATATATAAATGAATTAATTTCGCCGTCAGTATGAATGCAGGGGGTCTTGTAATTATCATCTATTTCATCTGGAATTATATCTGCATGTTGATTTTCGTTGCATTGGTGCTTCATGACCTCAATACACAAAGACTTTGCGATTTTCCTTATATAATCATCATCAGAAAAATCATTAAAAACTTCTAACTGAAAATAAAATTCCTCATAGCTTACAAATTTTCCAAAACCTAGAGTATTTGGGAAAAGCTGCTTCAGGAAATCATTCCATTCATTTGAAAACCAACCTTTTGTCCACCCATAAGTTTTATACCAATTTAATATAGCCGACTCAGATAAAAGGCCTCTAGTTTTTTCTTTTGCCAAAGTATCGTTCAGAAATGTTTTTATGATTTCAATAGAAGCATGTTTTAAACGTTCTTGCTGAGATTTTTCCCATATAATTTCGCCCCACAAACCCAACAAGATTATTGCGTTTGTGTATCCAATTAAATTCTGATTTGTTCTATCGCAATGATATTTCTTTACATACCCTATTAGATATTCAAATATTTCCTCTTTACCCTCAGCAGGAATCAACCCGCACATAGCCTTATTCAAAGCGGATATACCAGACAGGCAATTAAAAGAACTTCGCCAGCGCAGATAGTATATAATTTTACCTTTTTCTTCAAATTCCTCAAAAATCTTTTTATAGCAATCAACTCTATTCTGATACGACAGAGTTCGATAATCAGTCAATAAAACATACGCATTAGTTTCTTTACCAAGTTTTTTCTTTAACCGAGATATCAATTTTGTTTTTGAATCGGCAATATTAAAAATTATGCTAACGACATTGACGAATTTAACATTCAATCGACCTGACGATAAAAAGAAGCCATTCTTTATTTTAGATTCATGCTTTAAATAATATAGGGCAAGAAAATATTCAAAGAATAAATTTGAGACAAAACTTATATTTTCAGATTCGCTGAATTTAATAAGCGAAGAATTGATTATAAACCAAAAATTTTCCTGTGTAGAATCCCTTAATTCCTGTTCAGAAAAGACAATTTTCCCATTACAGAAAGTTTTATAGCAAAGATTAGACAAATCCTCAATTATTTTTTCTTTGTTAATTGGAGATTTGTCTTTTTCTCTTGCCGAGATATTATTTGCATAGTCTGATTTTTGTTTATCCTTATCTAAAAGATGAAAAACAGCCTTTTCAAAAAAATCTTTATATCCAGATATATCCTCGTTTATCTCTAAATACTTCCGATAAAAAGGAATTGAAATCACATCAAAAATTGCTGAATTTTGAAATTTTTCAATTAATTTTCTATTTGAAGATTCATATTGATCAAAATCATCTGTTAATTCTATCGATAATTTATTTTGACTTACACTATTAATTTCTGAGTCAAACGATGCTTGACGACCGGAAATAACAAATCGAATATTTGTAAATTGACTTCGAATATTCTTCAAACACTTTACAAGTTCAATAAGAGTTGATCCAGAGATTTCATCAAGTCCATCAAGAAAGAGAATAGTATTCTCTTTTTCCTCAAACTTTTTATAGAAATCCTTTTGAAAATCTCTTAATTCAAAGAAATACACAACCGGAAAGAAATTATAATCATCGTAATTTTTCTTATCAGAGAATACATCTAAAAATCTATTATAGGCGAATTTAACTTCCGTCGATTTGCCAATGCCTCCAATCCCTTGAATAAAAACATCAGGAAACTCTTCCCATTTATGATTTTTTGCCAAAGACAACAAATAATCTGCTAGGCAATGAGTTCCTTTTTCGTCTTTTAAAACAGTATCACCTTGGCTTGCAATAATACGAGAAGAATATATTCTCCCATCAACATCTATATTTTGTTTTCTTAAAACACCTTCATTTTGCTTGGCAAATATATTTTGAAAATAGGTGTTATAAATATCTGAAGAAACAAATCCTTCGTGATTATTTTTCCATTTTTTTAATTCAGAAACTGGGTACTTTTCAGCATTATTATCAACAAGCTTATTACAAGACTCACACAGCAAAAGAAGATTATCAATACTACGCCGTTCATCATCAGTCATATTTGGATCATATCGAGGACCATCAGGACTAGCGGCACATATATGAGCTATTTCACCAATATGATTATTTTCTGTAATTAAAGGTTTTCGACAATTAGGATTTGCACAAACATTTCCCGACAGACCATA
Source organism: Fibrobacter sp. UWB5 (assembly GCF_002210295.1). NCBI lineage: Bacteria > Pseudomonadati > Fibrobacterota > Fibrobacteria > Fibrobacterales > Fibrobacteraceae > Fibrobacter > Fibrobacter sp. UWB5. The sequence goes on from NZ_MWQH01000001.1 coordinate 205,226, forward strand.
AAGCCTTTTTATGGTATTTTGTGATATATTTCGAGCTGGATTATACGCCATATATTTCTACCTACAGCACCTTAAAGATTTCTTCTAACTTGGCGACGATTCGTTTTTGCTCTGCTAAAGGAGGAAGGGGGAATACAATGGAATCCAATTCGTTTTGGACGAGATGTTTAATTGTTTCTCCCTTTATATGCTCATCAAGTAAATTCGTATTTTTATAGAAGAAAAGACAGTGCATAAAAAAGCGAGCATCTATTCCCTTGTAAAATCTCACTCGATGCAAAGCATTTTGGTATAAAGTTTCTTCATCTTTATCCCAAATGGCGGCTCTACCGCATTCTCCGCCTTCACAAATAAGCAAATCTCCCTTTCGAACAGCATACTTTACCTTTTCCTGTTCGTTAAAGGGCATTTCTTTCACAGTATTTAATCGAATTTCATCCCAATAAACATTTATACTGCATAAATACTTTAGTGGTTTGCCTTTATCTTTATGAGGGCTTTTGGTTTTACCTAAGGCTGTTTCCGCGATCATAGAGAAATTACACCATTCCCAAGATTCCGGTATATCAAATAATTTTCCATCTTCATCTATAGGAATTTCTTCAAGAGCGCTTTTCTTTAGCAAGCCTTGTTTAACAAGAACATCTTTTTCTTTTCGGATTTTGGCAAGGAGAACGGAGGCGGGTTCGTCTTTGGGGTTCTGTGGGACGAGTTTGCCTTGGATGGCTTCTTGGAGGATGCTTTTTTTGAGGGCTTCGGGGAGTTCCTTGTTGAGTTTGTTGAGTTGTTCCTGGGCGGCTCCGTATTCTTCTGCTAGCGGGAGAACTTGTTCAAGTTTTGCGACGATTCGTTTTTGTTCGGCTAGGGGCGGAAGGGGCATTAAGTAATTAACTAGTTTCTCTTTGGAAATATTGGGTTGTGCTCCGCCTTCTCCGCGCTTTATTAAATCGGATTTGCTTGCCATCAAAAAGTAAAACAAATACTTGTTAAAATCATAGTGTACAGTACATGCACAACAGGCTTGGTTTGTGGTTAATTCAATTCCTGCTATAGCCAATTTACCAATTGTGGCTCCGTACATAGCAATCAGAATGTCGCCTGGTTTGCACAAGCGTAGAGAGCATTTTTCTAAAGCAAGTTTAGATATTTTTGTTTTTGTCTCTGATACAATTGAATTGTTTAATTCACCTGTTAAAAGCCAAGGAATTTCACCATTTTGATAAAAAGCTGGATTTCCTTTTGCCGGTGTAGCCCCTGCACCCCATGAACCAATATTCCCCATTCTACACCAAGTCCAATTTTCAGGAATTTCAAACGGGATTTCATCTGAAATGTCCTTGGGAGCGGCGGTGCCGACTTGTTCGTACCACACACCGTTTTCACAATAAATGCGAGAAGGCGGGTTCTTGGATTGCTTCGTCGCCTTAGCTCCTCGCAATGACGTTTTTTTAGAACCTTTACTGGATTCTTCGCTACGCTCAGAATGACGAGAGTCGCCGGCGTTTCGAGATGCGGCGATGCGTTCCAATAATTTCTGGGCGGGTTCGTCCTTGGGGTTCTGGGGAACGAGTTTGCCTTGTATTGCCCATTGCAGAATGCTGTTCTTGAGTTGTTTTCCGTCCATCGTCGCTAACTCCTAGTTCCCCGAACGGAGTCGGGGATGACAATGGTGTCAATTCCCAAAAGTTTCTGGATTTCTTCAAGCTTTTTGTCAATCTTGGCATCCAGCGCGGCGCGTTTCTTGTGGTAGTCTTCCAGGAGTTCTGCGGGCGGCAATACTTCCTCTTCTTCTTTGGGGAACTTGCACTGGTCAAAGTTGCAGTCCATTTCCACGAGTTCTTCGGGGGTGAACTTGCGGGACTTTTCGCTCACGACTTCGCCGTCGTCGTTGGTTTCAAGGATTTCTTCGCGGTTGTTCCACCAGTCCATTATGGGCTTGCAGTGTTCCAGGCGCATGGGCTTTGTCTTGCTGAAGTGCTTGTAACCTTCGGGCATGTCGAGGCGGTAGAACCAGGTTTCCTTGGTGCTGAACCCTGTCGGTGCGCCTTTCGCCTTTTCGTTGTCGAAGAACAGGATGTTCGTGGCGATGCTGGTGTATGGGCTAAAGATGCTGCCCGGCAGGCGAATGACGGTGTGCAGGTTGAATTCGCGGAGCAACTTCTGCTTGATGGCGAGTTTTGCGCCGTCGGTGCCGAACAGGAACCCGTCGGGGATAATCACACCCGCACGACCCATCTTTTTAAGGCGATACATGATGAGCACAATGAAAAGGTCGGCGGTTTCGCTGCTCTGCATGCTCGTCGGGAAGTTCAGCTTGGCGTTCATGCCGGTACTGCCGCCATAGGGCGGGTTCATGCCGATGCAATCTACCTTGTCGCTGTCCTTGAATTCCGTCACCTTGCGACCGAGCGAATCCGTATGGGTGATATTCGGTTCTTCGATATCGTGGACGAGCATGTTGGTTATCGAAAGCAGGTACGGGAGCGGTTTCCATTCCTGCCCGACAATGGACGACTGGAATTTCTTTTCGTCGCTCGTGGTCTTTACGGAGGGTTTCAGGTAGTTCAGGCAACTGGTCAAGAAGCCGCCTGTTCCGCTGGTAAAGTCGCCAAAGGTTTCGCCGAGTTTCGGATGCAACTGTTGCACGATAAAGTCGGTCAATGCACGCGGCGTGTAGAATTCGCCCGCATTGCCTGCACTCTGCAAATCTTTCAGGATTCCTTCGTAAATGTCACCGAAGGTGTGGCGGTCATCGGCGTCGCTAAAGTCTACTTCGTCAATGATGTTGATGAGCTTGCGTAGGATGATGCCGTCTTTCATGTACTGGTTCAAATCTTCGAAGACCATCCGCACAATCGCCTTGCCGCGAGGGGTATTCTCGTTTACGGGCAAGTTCTTGAGCGTCGGGAAAAGTTCGTTGTTCACGAACGCGAGCAACGCTTCGCCCGTGAGCGCCTTGCCGTCTTTCTCATCGACAGCCCAGTTGCGCCAGCGCATCTTTTCGGGAATGATGGATTTGTACTTGTCCTTGGTGCATTCCCAGATTTCTTCTTGGGCGTCATAGACCTTCAAAAAGAACATCCACACCATCTGTTCGATTCGCTGGGCGTCGCCGTTGATACCGGCATCGCCGCGCATTTCGTTCTGCAATCTCTTGACCAAGTTATTTACGGACATATTTTACCTATTAAAACTTTATTTGACGAGCCAGCGGCCGGTTTTATCTGAACCCTCGCGGTAAATAACCATCTGTTGCTGCAGTTTCGACATTTCACGTTCGACAGTTCGTTCAGAAACTTTCAATTTTTTCGCAATACTTGCAATTGTAATATCGTCTTTTCGGATCATATCAACAATTTTTTGCTGACGTGTTGAGAGTTTCGTTTCGGTTACTCTTGAAACATCGCCTTCGATAGGAGCATCCTTAAATTTTTTCAATGAATCAAGAATGTTCTGAAGCATGAATACGATAAATGCACTGCATTCGCTCGAAGCAGAGGACTTTGCAATAGCGTCATAATACTTTTGCTGGTTCGCATACACCATATTCTCTATCGGCAGATGTTCAAAGGCCGGGTTCCATTTTCCAAGAATAAGGGATTGCCAAAGCCTACCCATACGGCCGTTGCCGTCACTAAACGGGTGTATAAATTCAAATTCGTAATGGAATACGCAAGAACGAATAAGCAGATGTTCGTTGCTCTTCTTTAGCCATTCAAACAAATCCGCCATGAGCGCCGGAACTCGATTTGGCGGTGGGGCCAAGTGAATGCATTTTTTCCCTTTAAAAACACCCTCATTGCAGTTACGGAAATTTCCTGCATCTAGGGCGATTCCCTGCATCATTACGCCATGAGCTTTTAAAAGGTCTTTAACAGAAAACGCATTCAATTTGGGGTACAGTTCGTATGTCGCCAAGGCGTTCTTGACCTCAAGAATTTCTCGCGCAGGAGCAAGGACTCTTTTGCCGTTAATAATGTCGCTCACCACATCTTCGCTCAAAGAATTCCCTTCAATGGCAAGAGAACTATGAATACTCTTGATTTTATTCGCCTTGCGCAATTTAAGAGAGTCGGCTTGTTCCAAACGGATGACAAAGCGTTCAACCAGCGACGATATTTCCGTCGCTATTTTCAAAATTTCTGAGTTCAGTTTGTATGGCGGCTCGTACATATTTACTCCGACAAATAATATGACAAATACCCCGACAGATACATAGTCATTTACACTGACAAATACCCCGACATTTACACCGACATTCTAAATATATATTATGCGACGTCGTCGGTCAAGTAGAGCTGCTTTTTCAGGTCTATAACTGCGGCCTCGTAGCCTTCGCGGCCGCCAAAAAGCTTCATAATCTTGGGAACGGTGCCAATATGGCTGAACGGGTCGAGTTTCAGGACTTCGTTCTGTTCCATCTGCAAAATGCCGTCATCGGCATATTTTACGAGAAGGGCTTCCAAAACCTCGCGGGCCTTGCCCTCATATTTTGCCAAATAATTACGCTTTTTCACGTTGTTCGCGCGTTCGCTGCGAGTCAGTGGCTTTTGGTCGAAAGCCACATGGCAAATGATGTCGAAAACATCTGCATTTGCAAGATTTGGGTTCGCCTCGCGGATTGCGTCAATCAGAACATCGTATTCCTTGAGTTCTTCAACAACGGCAGCCTTGCGTTCTTCGGCTGTCCAACGCTTGATAAAGTCATCAAGTGTTGCGAATTTGCCGCGGATATTCTTGCGGGTAAAGTCGGTAAAACTTTCGACCACCTGAGTCTTGCCGTCGGCTCCCAGATACGAAACCGTCTCGGCGTCAATCTTCACTTCCACGTGATTGATGTAGTATTTCTTGGGACCAGCGTTATATGGAGGCGGAGGCGGTTCGTGAAATCCTCCGCCATGTCCATGAGGTTCCTCGGGCATTTCGGGCTCGCCATCGAATTCGGGGTCCTTGAACAGTTTTGTCGCATTGCGAAAATCAAGGATTTCGAAATGCCATTTGCCCTTGTCTGTCTTGAGACGAGTGCCGCGGCCTACAATCTGCTTGAACTCCGTCATCGATCCGATTTCCTTGTCAATGACGATAAGCCCGCAGGTTTTGCAATCTACACCAGTGCTCAACATTTCTGATGTTGTCACCACCACCGGATAGGGTTCGTCGGGTTCAATAAAGTTTCCGAGCTGTTTTTTGCCGACAGCATCATCGCCCGTAATGCGCATGACGTAGCGCGGGTCTTCCTTCATCATGTCGGCATTCAAAGTCGCAAGCAGTTGACGCATCGCTTCGGCTTCTTCCACATCGGGACAGAATACAATAGTCTTGGTCATGCGGCCAATCTTGTAAAGCATCTGGGTAATGCGCCTGGCAACAACTTCGCGACGAGTCTTGATGACAAGTTCGCGGCCAAAATCCGGGCGCTGGTAAAGTTGCTCTGGAATCACGTTCCCAAAGAGGTCTATTTCTTGTGCACTTTCAGGCGTCCAGCCGTTCAAATCTACATTCAAGAAACTGTTTGTCACGCGATACGGCGCAAGGAACCCATCTTCAATACCTTGCTTCAACGAGTACGTGAAAATCGGTTCGCCAAAATATTCCAGGTTGTTTGCACCGTTCTTGACCTTGGGTGTTGCCGTCATGCCAATCTGCGTTGCGCCGCTGAAGTATTCCAGAATTTTTCGCCATTCGGAATCTTCTTTTGCCGAGCCACGATGACATTCGTCTACCAGAATCAAATCGAAAAATTCAGGCTTGAACTCTGTAAACGGATCAGGAATCTCATCGTCGTAGGAAACTAGCTGCTGGTATAGCGCCATGTAGATTTCAAAACTGGAATCCAGTTCCTTGCCCTTTATCTTTGTCATGATTTTCTTGAAGGGCTTGAAATCTTGGACCATGGTCTGGTCAATCAAAACATTGCGGTCTGCTAGGTACAGGATTTTCTTTTTGCAGCCGGACTTGTGCAGGCGTTCGATAATCTGGAAAGCCGTATAGGTTTTGCCTGTACCCGTCGCCATCACGAGCAATATTCTCTGTTGGCCTTTCGCCACGGCCTCAATCGTACGGTTGATTGCAATACGCTGGTAATAACGGGGTGCATGCGTTTCCGCGTCCCAGTAGTAAGGCTGGTTGATGACTATTTCTTGTTCTGGGGTGAACTTCTTGTTCGCCCGTACACGCGTGAGGAGCTGTTCTTTTGTGGGGAACTGTTCTAGAGAAAGCTCCGTTTCGACTCCTGTCAAAAAATCGTGTTCTACAAAGCCATCGCCATTGCTGCTATACGCAAACGGCACGTCAAGGATTTGGGCGTAATCCATCGCCTGCTGCAATCCGCCACCCATGGGGTGGTTGTTGTCCTTCGCCTCGACAATGGCTATCGGGTAATTCGGGGCAGAATAAAGCAGATAGTCTGCCTTTTTACCCTGCTTGCGGGCATGCTTGCCGCCCTGAAAAATAACGCGCCCGTCGGTGAAATACTTTTCCATGCGCATATCTTCGGCCGCCCAGCCTACAGCGTTTAACGCCGGCGTTATGTAGCGGTTCTTGATATCTTCTTCGGAAAGTTCTTTCTTGTTTTCGGGCATAAAAAACCTTTAATACAAATATATATCATATTTGCATTAAAAGGTGGCCTTTTGACGCTCCGTAACGATTTTTAAGTTGTTATCAGTCAATCAAGTCGTTTTGGAAGCGGGACAGATGCTCGAACGGTAAAATCTGGCGACCGCGGAAAAGGCCGCAACCGTCGTTTATTAGCTGGTTGTTGATAGCCTTGAACATGTTCACGTCCACATTCGCGAGCTCGATTTCTTGCAATTTTGTCAGGCGTTCGTAAGCCTCGTCAAAATACACGCATTCGCCGCTCGGAATCTCGTCGTGCTTGCTGCGGCGCACCTCTTGCGTTTTCTCGTAGCCAAAATGGTTCGCCTCGCCGATTTCGGCAAAGTCATCCATGTCCTTGGTGCGCAACTGCACCTCGGTAAAGCAGCGGGCCAGATTGTCGTAGAAAATAATATGCAGCGACTGGTAACCCGAGCTCCTTGGGAATGCCACCGAATCGTGGTAATACGGCTGCACTTGTTCATTCAACAATTCCGAATGACCGTCTTCCGTGTACTTCGTGATTTCTGCCGTAAAGCCGCGCTCTTCCAAGAATTCCGGCAGCACGTTCGCGATTTCGTACAGATACTTTTCTTCTACTTCGCGGCGGTTCTCGCCCTTTTTAATGTGACAAACCGGCATCGAAATCACAATGCGGTAAGCAATCAAGTCGCGAAAGTTCAGCTTGCTCTTGATTTCGGCCTCTGTCGGGAACTTCCCGTTTTTTTTGTAGTAGCCGTAAATGTATTCAAGGATGTAACCGTTGAATTTTTCTTCGGCGCGAATCAGCGACTTAATGCGCCCCTTGAAAGTAAAAGCCAAGAACGGGTATTCCCGCGTCATGAACTTGTAGAATTCCTTGATCCGCTGAGACTGCGAAGTCAAAAAGTCATTGTGCTCCAGCAATTCAATAATCTGAATCAGAAAATTCGAATGCGCAAGGTCGATGCTGTTGCGCGTTTCCTTCGCACCGTTCCTGAGGTCGTTAGAATACTGGTGCAAAATTTTCAGCACCGTGTTTCCGGAATACAAGTAGTCGTTCAGCGTAATCATATTAAATCCTGCGCCCCATAGAATGCAAAAAATATGCCAAAGCTCTTTCACAAGATACTTTGGCATTTTTCGTTACAGTTTTTGGAAAACTTTACGGTTTTTGGATAGCGTCGTAATTACGCGGCGCTACCGGCAAGGCCGATTTCGGCGGCGTGTTCGCGCATGCCCTCGATGCAGATGGCGGCGACGTCTTTCACGTCCATGCCGAGCAGGGCGCAGCCTTTCAGAATGTAGTCGCGGTTGCACTTGGCGGCGAATTTCTTGTCCTTGAACTTCTTCATGAAACTTTTCACTTCCAGGTCCAAAATTCCGTTGGGGCGCATCCTTGCGCAGGCCTGGATGATACCGGTGAGTTCGTCGACGGTGAACAGGCTCTTTTCCATGTTGGTCTTGGGTTCCACCTGGTTCACGATTTCAAAACCGTGTGCCAAAATGGCGCGCACGTCTTCTTCGGAGACGCCCTGCGCAAGCAGTTCCTTTTCGGTGTGCTGCAGGTGTTCTTCGGGGAATTCCTGGTAGTCGTAATCATGCAGATAGCCCACGGCCTGCCAGTGTTCAACGTCTTCGCCGAAGTGTTTGGCCATGGCGCCCATGGCGTAGCATACGTTGAGGGAATGGATGACCAGCGATTCTTCAGTTACATGGTCTTTATTGATTTCTTTTGCGCGTTCAAGGGTCAGACTCATTTTAAATCTCCAATTTCCTCCGCTAATATAAATATTTTGAAGAATGACTAATTCGCTTTTGTCCAGAACAGGAGCTTGCGTTTAACAAGTTCAAACAGTTCCATAATCGCAAGCACCACAATGCCTGTCCAAAGGATTCCGGCAACCATGTTGGGGTAATCGGAATAGTCCGCGTAAAATTGCACGAAGTGACCAAGCCCCGTATTTTCGCCGAAAAGTTCAGCCACGGTGAGCATGATGAACGAAAGCCCCATGCCTACGGACAGTCCCGAGAATATTGAGGGAAGGCTTGCCACAAGGGCGATTCTCCACAAGTATTCAAACTTTCCGATTCCGATAATGGCGGCGTTACGCTTGTATTTTTCGGGAATTTCAGCCGCGCCGGCAGCCGTATTCAAGTAGATGGGCCAAAAGGCGGCAATAAAAATGATGAATGTCGAAGACAGGTAGAACGTCGGTAAAATGGCGATAGCGTAAGGAATGTAAACGTTTGGCGGAATGGGGGCTGCAAACCTGGAAATGGGTTTTAGCATATTGGAGACCCACGGAATGGAACCGGAAACGATTCCGATAGAGATTCCGACAATCGAGGCCACCAAGTAGGCGGGCACAAGTTTTAAAAGAGAGGCTCCCGCACTGCGCAAAAGTTCTTCACGTGAATCAAAGAGGGCTTTCACTATCGCCTTGGGAGACGGAAACAAATATTGGCTGTCCCATTCGGGGCCGCAGCTGATCAGCACCCAAATTCCTAACAAGAAGAGAAGAAAAAGGATTCCTGAAAACTTGGATAAGTATTTTGTAAAGGTTCTCATATGCTGGCACCTCCTTGTACAATGTGGCCTAGTTTTTCAAGGATGTCCTTGTGGTAGGCGTCTTCAATGGTTGCAATGGTTTGTTGGACTTTTTCGTTGCGGAACCATTCACCACGATTCTTCTTTACCGGAAAATCAAGCGGGATGTCTGCAATGATGCGCCCTGGTGTCGAACCCAAAACGATAATGCGGCTCCCGAGATAAACGGCTTCGCGAATGTCGTGCGTTACAAATAAAGTTGTAATCGGGCGGTCTTTGACGCCGCGGCAAAGTTCCAGCACCAAATCCTGGAGGCTTGCACGGTTTACGGGATCGAGAGCGCCAAAGGGTTCGTCTAAAAGAAGGGCGTCAGCGCTGACACTTAAGGCACGCGCTATGGCTCCGCGCTGGCGCATTCCGCCCGAAAGTTCAAAGGGATATTTATGAAGACTTCCAGAAAGCCCCACCAAATTCAAGTATTCTTCGGCTAAATTTTTGGCGTAGCTCGTCTTCAGTTTTTTTGTCTTTTTAATAGCGAGCGTTACATTTTGGAGAAGGGTAAGCCAAGGGAAAAGGGTGTAGTCCTGAAAGACTACACTCCTTTCTGCAGAAGGCTTTTCGATTTCTTTTCCTTTCCAGTAGACATGCCCCTCGCTCGGCTTGGTCAGCCCGGCGAGAAGGTTAAGCAAAGTGGTCTTGCCACTACCGCTTTCGCCTAGCAGGCATACGAATTCACCTTGATTGATTTTCAAGTTGATGTCTTTCAGGATGGCTCTGCCATCGTACGAAAAACCGAGATTCGTTGCTTCAAAACCATTTTGCTTTATTGTCATACTATTCTTAGTTCCTGGACTTGAAAATATTTTCTGCCTTGGCGTAGAATTCGGACTTGGGATTTTCCTTGCGAAGTTCTGCGATGGCGGCCTTGTAGAAATCGGTGCGAACGTATTCGGAGACTTTCCTGTCAGATTTGATGAATTCTGCGTCTTTCAAGAAATCCCAGAAGAATTCGACACCCTTCACGTTCGGGTCCGTATCCTGCGTGACGTGTCCGCTGTAGAACGCCTTGTTGACAAGAGCTGTATCGAGCTTGATCCACTTGGCAATAATTTCCACACTCTTCTTGTGGTCATTTTGCACCAGTTCTTCAGCTTCGATCAGCGATTTGACCAGACGCTTGTAAACATCGTCGCGGCCTTCGATTTTGCGGAGCGAAGCGATCAGGCGGCAGCAAATATGGCCGGGATTGATGTCCTTACTGCGAAGCACCACAGAAAGGCCTGCTTCTTCGGCGCGGAGGTCGTGCGGGCCCCAAGTGACGCCGGCGAATACGCTACCGTTCTTGACGGCTTCGATCACTGCAGGCGGGTTCTTGAGTTCCACGATGGTGACGTCCTTGCGCCAGTCAACGCCTTCTTTCTTGAGGCCTCCGCGGACAATGGCGTCAGCAGTGCCCAAGCGGATGGTGGCAATTTTCTTGCCCTTGAGGTCACTCAGCTTTTTGACGGAGGCTGCGTTTTCTTTGCGGGTAATCACGGCCTGGTCACCACCCATGATGCCACCAATCACGCGGATGTCGGCGCCCTGCGAAATGTGAATAAGTGGAGCGAGCGAACCGAATGCACCTGCATCGAGTTTACCTGCGCGGACAGCGGCAATGCCGTCGCCAGAATTCGAAAATTCTACGAGCGTTACGTCAAGACCGTTTTTCTCGAAAATACCAGCATCTTTTGCGATGAAGAATTTTCCTTGACCTGTAGAAGACAGGTAACCGATGGAAATCTTGTCTGCGGCGATTGCAGAAGTAGCGCAGGCGAGGCTAAAGAGGATTGAGAAAGCAATTCGATTGCGGATTTTATTGAAAATTTGTTTCTGATTCATTATTCAAGTCTCCTTCGTTAGAAGCCATAAGTTGCAGAAAGTTGATAGCGGTTCAAGTCGGCTTCTTTCACGGTGCCGGCGGTCAGGTAATCGGTTTGAACGTGCAAGTATTCAAATCCGAGCGAGAATGCATCGGTCAGGCTGTAGGTGGTGTTTGCGAAAACGGAAATGTTCTGTTCGCGGCCGCCCACGGTTTCGATGTCATCGCGGTCCAGCTTGTCAATACCTGCGCCAGCGTTAATTGCCAGTTTTTGGATCAGTTTAGCCTGCAAAGCGAACCAACCACCGTAAGCCTTGATGCTCTTGATGCTTTCGGGATCTTCGGTGTTGGCGACAAATCCACGACCGATACCGGCAGCGTATGTATCCAGGTTTTCACCGACGAATCCTTCGCCAAGGAAGGTGATTGCGCCTGTGATGGGGAGAGTCAAGTCGACGTTAGCAGACCAGGTGGGAATATCCTTGGTTTTGCCGGTTGCGTCCAAGTCGATTTCTTCTTGTCCGTAATGGCCCGAAACGCCCAAACCAGCCTTCTTGTTATCTACCCACAGCGGAAGCGCAATGCCGATGCGGCCCTGGAAAGTAGGAATGTCGGCGTCGGTACCGGTTTCCGAGGCAGAGGAGGAGTTGTAAGGCTGATTTTCGCCAATGGTGCGGACAACAGCGGCGGCAATATCCACGGAGCCTTCGCCAACGGGGATTTTCTCGGTGAGTCTCAGCTGAGCTCTACGAAGGCCTGCGTCGCCGGAGTTGTTGAGAACGCCTGCGTTAAGCGTCGGGGTTACCAACGGAGAAATCACGTCCCAAGTTTGACCGCCCAAAATAGAGAAGCCAGTCTTGCCGAAAGAAATTTCACCGTAGCCGTGGCGGAGACGCGGGTTAGGATTGTTGGCTGAGCCACCACCGTAAAAGTCTACTTCGACTTTACCGTTGGCCTTGAAATAAGTCGTGTCGCTACCGCTCGAAAGATTGAAACCGATTCGAGTCAGATTCGGAGTCAAGTGCCAGCCACCATCGTTTTCGTTGGTGAGGTCAGAAGCGGCAACAAAGTTGGCGAAGTTACCGTTGTTGCTCTTGGAATCTTCGTAGGCGGCGTTGAGAGAGGCAAAACCGTAGAGTGTTGCGGTTACGCCGGTTTTTGTGGTGACCGAAATCGGTTCGGCGGCGAAAGAGGTGATTGCAGATAAAAGGATAATCTTGGCAGCAATATTTTTCGAATTGATATTCATTTATAAATCTCCTGATTGAAAATTTTTATGAGTTGAGCAACCATGCAAAAAACTTTTTTGCACGACTTGATTAAATTTTGTTTGGTGGGGTTGAATGCTTACTGGCGAATGCCTTGAGCAAAATTATAAAGTCTACACATATAGGTATCCTCGTTCTGATTTGTTTGCTCTTCGGAACATGACGTTCTCGAATTTTTGTACGACAAAAGTAGAAATAAAAATGAGTTTGTAAAATACTTTTTCTTTATAGCTTAATATAGGGTTAGGCTTGAACAGATGTCGTGACAAAAAGTGACTTTGAAGATTTTAAGAAAATGCCGCCTGAATAATCAAGCGACATTTATTTGGAGAGTAAAAAGAATTGTTTAATTTGTCTTGAAATTATTTGCCACCGACAGAAGTGCTATAAATCTTTTCGAGCAAATTAAGCGCACCCTTGTAACCAACGAAGCTGCGATTAATAATCAACGTTTCGCTGGACGGCGGAGTAATTTCAAAAAGCAGTGCATTCTTTTCGTTGGCAATATTGATTTCCCACGAAGAGGCAAGAATCAAAGGCTTTCCAGAAGAGAAATTCACTTCCTTAATGGACTTTTCAATCAGGTAGCCATCTTCTTCAAATTCCACGTCGACATCGACACCTTCGCTAATGTTGTGGAAGGCATTTTCGATACCTTTGCGGAATTTTTCTGGCGGATCGTCACTGATAATTGCCTTCCGCGGAATAAGGCCGATTTGGTCCACGAGGAACTTGGTGTAGGCAAGCGTGTAGGCGGAATCTGCGGTAATGGCAAATTCGCTGGGCATACCGAACCAGTATTCGGCGAAGAATTCAGAGAAGTGTTCCAGATAGTAGTAATAGATTCTGTTTTCTTCCTTGATGAACTTTTCGCTCTGTTTCTTGTCAATTCCGGCAAATTCGACAACTTTACGGATAAATTCGCTTGTCGCTTCGGCGCCGAGCGGAATTTCAGGAATGTGCAGGAACGGCTGACCGTATTTTTCCTGGAGGTGTTCTGCGTTTCGAACGCCCACCCACGGAGAAATAACCAAGTTGAACTGAGCCTTCGGAATGCGCAACCAATCCTTAACACCTTCGTTTTCGGGTCCGAAGGGAACATTGACTTCAAAACCGGCACCACGGAGAATACGGGCAATTTCCTGATAGTCTCCACGCCAGTTCTGGTTGTAGTAAGGAGTTTCAAACCAAAGATTGACAAGACCTTTTTTGCGTTTACCCTTGTAATCACCCACGAACTGGTCGATAATGGCATTCACGACTTCTTCGTGACCGAAAAGGTTGTTGCCCTTGAAACCGGCGGTATCGACAGACACAATCGGGTAGCCCAAATCGCGGTAATTGCGCACCAACGTGGAAACGTCATCACCGATAAGACCGCCCACGCAACCGGTAAGTACAACGTAGAGGTCGCCATTGAACACCTTGAGCGTCGATTTAATCAACTGATCCAAAGTCTTGATGCCGCCAAAAACGATGTCGTTTTCGGTAGAGTTTGCACTCGGCATGTTACCGGCACCGGCGTAAATGCTACCCTGGAAACCGTTTTCAAACGTGAGGAATGCGGTTTGCTTAAGCTGGCAACCCGGAGAGCAGTTGGCAATAGGAACAGCGCCCTTAATAGCGACAACAGTGTGAGATGCACCAACTGCGCAAGCGTATCGGGGGTCCGAAATGGAATTACTCTTTTTTCTTTTAATTGTAGCCATTGTTAAAAATCCCCTTGTTATGCGCTGGTCGAATTGGATTCTGTACCAATTTTCAGTTTGAGATTTCTCGGTTCCGGCAAATCTTCAAGTGCTTCCGGATGGTGTGTCAGGTAGAACGGATCGTCCTGAGCAAGCCACCAGTCAGAATACGGAAGTTTTACGTTGCGTTTAAGCACTTGGTTAAACTTGGTACGTGCAATCACGCCCTTGAGCATTTCGCCGATACGGAGAATGCCCTGATAGCCCACCGGAATATGTTCGTCGCCCATGGTGAGGGTCGGGAATCCGAGGTGGCCCGCGACAGAGGCGAGACCCGGATGGCGAATGAGCAAGAAGTCTGTCTTGGCGCGCTTCAGAAGCTGCGGAAGCTGGAAGGCGCGAGTCTTACTGACGGTATAGTGCGGAATGTCGCCGTAGGTTTCGACCAGTTCCTTCAAGGTATCCTGATGTTCGCCACCGCCGTCGTAAACGGGGTCGTGGTGGAACACGAGTGCAGCGTCGTGGCCGATTCCCAGTTCCGAAAGCACGCTGATAAGGCCGTGTGCGTATGCAGAACCCGTCATCACGATGCCGTTCTTGCCCTTGAAAAATTCGCGGAGTTCGGCAAGCTTCGGGGCAATGCGCTTGTGTTCGCTTTCAATGTATTCTTCGGCTTCTTTTTCTTTGCCGACAACCTTTGCGATAGCGCGGAGCCATGCATCGGTACCCTTGATGCCGTAAGGCTGCGGAGCGTCAATCTGCGGAACGCCGAAAGATTCTTCAAGTGCTGTTGCCATGTAGCCGCCCAACGTATCGCAGAAGGTTGCGGTAGCGACTGCTTCGGAGGCCTGGCGAATTTCTTCGAAAGAGGCGGTATCCAAAAGGTAGTTTACGCGCAGTCCAAGCGGAGCAAGCATTTCGGAGAAATAGTCCGAACCCCAAAGGGCAACAATGTTGATCAAGTCATTCTGTTTCTTGGTCGGGTGGCGTTCCACAATCTGGCGAAGCACACCATGGAATGCGACGTCAAAACCCGTAGACCAGTGCTTGGAACGGAAACCTTCGCAATGCAGCGGAATAATAGGCACGCCAACTTCCGGTTCCATTTCTTCGGCAATAGAATCGATGTCTTCGCCAATAATAGCGGTAGCGCAAGCCATACCGATGAAAATCGCCTTGGGGTTAAAGCGTTCCTTTGCGTCAAGGATAGTCTGGCGGAGCTTTTCAGAAGCGCCGAAAACCATGTCCTTTTCTTTCAGGTTCGTGCTGATGTTCAGCGTGTTCTGCAGGGGCTTTCCACGACGGCGAAGTCCGTTATGCATCGAGAGGTTAAACTTGGAGTTTTCGCCG
This sequence comes from Fibrobacter sp. UWB5, assembly GCF_002210295.1. Lineage (NCBI taxonomy): Bacteria > Pseudomonadati > Fibrobacterota > Fibrobacteria > Fibrobacterales > Fibrobacteraceae > Fibrobacter > Fibrobacter sp. UWB5. The sequence goes on from NZ_MWQH01000001.1 coordinate 220,520, forward strand.
CTGCAACCAATAGGAGAATGGTCAATCAGGGCGCAGTCCGTAAGGTTTCCCACCTGGCACTGCACAATTGCATTAGAGCACATGGTCTCTTGGTTCAGCGGGGAATTCAATTCGCAAAGTTTGCAGCCCGAGCCCTTGCCCGCGCAGCCGCCATGCTTTTTCGCGCTGCGTTCGTCATAGGCCGATTCCTTGATCAGGTCGCTTGCCTTGCCGTCCCAGCCGATAATTGTACCCAGTCGATATTCGCGGTTTTCGACTGAGGTCATGTTCAAATTAATATTAGTCTTGGCCATGAACCCTCACATTAAATCTGGTAGTCTTTTTCCATCATGCCGTAATCGATGAGAATCTGTTCCAAACGGTCCTGCGTCATCGGGGTCGGAATGGTAAAGAGTTCGTTTTCGTCGATATTCTTGGCGAGTTCACGATAGACGTTTGCCTGGCTGGACTTAGGTTCGAATTCAATCACGGTCTTCTTGCGGATTTCGGCCTGCTGCACAATGTTGTTGCGCGGCACGAACTGAATGAGCTGCGTGTTGAGTTCCTTGGTGAATGCACGGAGCAGGTCAAGTTCGTTATCCACATTACGGCTATTACAGATGATACCGCCCAAGCGCACTTCGCCGTGCTGGGCATACTTGGCGATACCCTTACAAATATTGTTTGCCGCATAAAGGGCCATCATTTCGCCGGAAGCCACGATGTAAATTTCCTTGGCCTTACCTTCACGAATCGGCATGGCGAAACCGCCGCACACCACGTCGCCCAACACATCGTAGAAAACGTAATCAAGGTCTTCGGTGTAGGCACCGAGCTGTTCGAGCATGCTAATCGAGGTAATAATGCCACGGCCTGCGCAACCCACGCCCGGTTCCGGGCCACCGGATTCTACGCAACGCACACCCTTGAAGCCGACCTTTTCAAGGTCAGAAAGCTGAATTTCAGTTTTGTTGTCACGAATGGTATCGAGCACTGTTTTCTGGTGAAGGCCGCCGAGCAAAAGGCGGGTGGAGTCTGCTTTGGGGTCGCAACCGACCACAAGAACGTGTTTCCCCTGTTCTACAAGGCCTGCGGTCAAGTTTTGAGTCGTGGTGGACTTACCGATGCCACCTTTTCCGTAAATAGCGATTTGACGTAATTTCTTAGACATGTTATCGTGTCTCCTTGATGTTTTCCTACAAAAATACTAGGCAAAGGCAAGTTAGAATTAAAGTCAACTCTTTCCAATACTTTTTGAACCCGTTTAGTCAAAAAAAATCACTTTTTTTAAGTTGTTATAAATTCCGCTTATAGCCCTTATTAGCGTGAATCTATTGCGCATGCGAAAAAGTATTTTGCGATAGCGAACGCCTATAACATGCGTTAGCATAAAGCTATCACTCTCTCAAAAAAATGAACTTTTTTTATTTTTGCTCTTGCCTTCGTATTGAAATCCATTGCTGTGATTTTTAACTTTACACCTATACTTCTTTGGCTAAGAAGTTAAAGCATTAATCACGCTACAGAACGCTAGGCAAAACGTTCACAATATTTAATACAAACTAAATCGGTTCTTTACCGATCATTTTTTGTGCAGGGTTTCTATACCTTGCGAGGTTTTATGGCAACCAGTCAAGAAACAGTTTTTAGAGAACACCCGTGTTTTGGTGCTTGCAAAAACCGAAAGGGGCGCATTCATTTGCCAGTCGCCCCAGGTTGCAACATCGAGTGCCGTTTTTGTGATAGGCGCATTAACGAAGATGCTCAAGTACCGGGTAACACGAGTAAGGTGATTAAACCCGAAGAGGCATGCGGGTACATTCGCAAGGCGTTGGAATTCGTACCGGAACTCACGACGGTAGGAATTGCAGGTCCTGGCGATACTCTTGCGACGCCTTTTGCGCTAGATACATTCCGCTTGGTGAAAAAGGAATTTCCGCAGCTGATTCGCTGCATGAGCACCAATGGACTTTTGCTGAATGACAAGGCAGACGAAGTCATCGATGTGGGCATCGATTCGCTCACGGTTACGGTGAATGCCGTGGACCCTGAAATTGAGGCGATGATCAATGCAAGAATTTTCTACCACGGTAAAACCTATACGGGTGTAGAAGCCGCAGAAATTCTGATTCACAACCAGCTCGAAGGCATTCGCAAGGTGGCGAAAAGCGGAACGCTTATCAAAGTGAATACGGTTCTTTGCCCGGGCATTAACGACAAGCATATCGAAGACGTGGCCGCCACCGTGCGCGAAGCGGGGGCCATCATGTACAATATCATTCCGTTGATTCCGCAAAACGGCTTTAAGGATATTCCTGCTCCGACTCCAAAGACCCTTGCGATTGCGCAGGAGCAGGCGGGAGTGTTCATCAACGTCTTCAAACATTGTGCGCATTGCCGTGCCGATGCCGTTGGCGTCCCGGGCGTTTACGATGTCGGTGCGCAAATCTACATGGACCGTATCCGTGTAAAGGAGACTTTCTCTCATGGCTAAATATAGAGTTGCAGTCGCCACAAACGATGGCGAAAATGTCAATGTTCACTTTGGGCATGCCGCGGCGTTCGACGTCTACGAAGTCGATGAAGAAAGCGGAAAATTTGAAAAAGTCGAAGTCCGCGTTAAGCCGGAGCATTGCGACGGCACATGCGGCGATGGTGCTTGCGGTCAGCGAGATGTAGAACGTTCATCTATGTTCTCGGCCGCGAAAAATCTAGCCGACTTGGATTATGTTCTCTGCTCGCAGCTTGGCCCGCAGGCGGTGCAGGCTTTAACGCGCTTTAACGTGCGCGCTTTCGACATTGCGCTCCCCATCGCCGAAGCGATTGCCAAAATCAACGTATACCGCAAAAAGATTGCGGAACGTACCCAGAGACTCAAGGGATTACAGGATAAATAAAATGCTGCCTCTGATTGTAGGATTTTGTTGTAAGAACGGCCGATGTTGACGGGCGTTTTTTGCGGTATTCATTTTGTCGCCCGTGTAAGGTTAGCCTACGCGGGCGTTTCTTATGGGCTAAGGCCCTCAACTAAAATTTTAAAAGGATAATACAATGGAAAGTTTAACAGCAAAATTATGCGCATTTGCACGAGCCTGGCATTCTCTACAATCGGACCATACCGTTTTCAATGACTTTCTGGCGTTCGACCTGATGGGCCGCGAGGAGTACGAAAATGTTTCGCGCTTGATTCTAAAGCGGTTTCCGCAGGAATCAGAAAATTCGGTCGAATATTTCAACCGGAAATACTTCCTCCCGATTGTACTTTCGAGGAGCCGCTTCGCCGAAGACCGCGTTAAGCTCCTTGCCCGTTCGGGAAAGATTCAATATGTAATTTGCGGTGCGGGCGTAGACACGTTCTCGTTCCGCAACAAAGACCCGAATGTCGAAGTTTTTGAATTGGATTTGCTTCCGACGCAAAGCTACAAGAAAAATCGCATTCGCGAACTCAAGTGGAGCGTTTCGGAGAATGTCCATTTTGTGGCGATTGACTTCAGCAAGGACAGCATTGTCGAAAGACTTGTCGCAAATGGCTTTGACTGCAAAAAGCCGACCGTTATTAGCATTCTGGGTGTCTCATATTACCTTCCGCTTCCTGTTTTTGCAGAAACCGTGCGGCAGTTTTCAGAGATTGCATCAACCGGCATTTCGATTGTATTTGATTACCTGCAAAAAGATGCCTATTCGAATTCGGTTCAGGAATTGCGAAAAATCGTTGCCGATTGCGGCGAAACCATGGCCGAAGGCTACTTGGACCGCGAAGTTTTCGAGGTGCTTGAGCGTTACGGATTCAAGGTCGACGAATTTCTCGGTGAAAATGCGCTACAGCAGCGGTATTTTCTGATGGGAAATCTGAAGGCGCTCGATTCCGTGCGTCTGATAGCGGCAGTAAAGTAGGCAAAATGGATTTGGTTTGCAATGAATCCTTTATTTATATACTATTTTTATAGGAAAGAAAAGGACTTCTCGAATGCACTACTTGATTGTTCCCGGTTTAAATAATTCTGGCCCGAACCATTGGCAAACTTTTTGGACCAAAAGCCTGCCTAGCGCAAGCCGAGTCTATCAGCATTGCTGGGATAAGCCCCAAAAAGAGGATTGGATTGCGACACTCGATGAAGCTGTCCGCCAGCTGAAGGACGACACGATTCTGGTTTCACATAGTCTGGGCGTCGTAACGACGGCTCTCTGGCTTTTGCGTGCGAAGCAGCAAGGGAATCTTCCGGCGAATATCAAGGGGGCCTTCCTTGTGGCTCCTGCCGATGCCGACACGGTCGATGTCATCAAGAACTTTGCTCCGATGCCTACCGAAAAATTGCCGGTGCCCGTTTGCATTGTGGGGAGCGAAAACGACCCGTACATGACTCCCGAGCGTACGAAATTCTTTGCCGAGGCGTGGGGCGCGAAGTTGTTTAATGCAGGCGCGCTAGGGCACATCAATTCCGATTCAAATTTGGGCGAATGGGAACAGGGACGTGCATTTTTAGCCGAATTCGAAAAGGGCTTGTCGCTATAGCGTTTGTAATGTTTAGTTAAGCATTAAGGAATAATGTTGTACGAAAAATAATCCCTGAAGCGCGTTAAAAAAAGTTATCTTGTGCGCGGTTTTTTAAAAAGCGGGTTAGGGATGAATCGTCAGCAGCGCGAAGAGCTTCTTGATAGTATCAATCTTTTAGAAAATAGCCGAGATGAATATCTCCATACCTATGCTGGTGTGAGCGTTCACGATCGCACTGTCAGGTCGGTTCAGCTGCGGAAGGCGCTTGAAAACGTGAAGCGGCCTTTCGCCCAATTGTGCGAAAAGATGAAAACGTGCGATTGGCTTTATTTGCCATTCGACTTGCCGGAGCCCGCCCGCGTAAGGGATTCCGAGTTGACTTATTTCGGTATGCCGCCCAAAACGCTTTCGCAACTGATTGTGCTGATTGCGGCGTCGATCAAGAAGCAGAATGTCACGGTTCTTTCTATTTGTACGAGAAATCTTGCCGTATACGAGATGATGTTCGGCTTTTGGAATACCCCGCAGAAAGACAATCTGGATGAACGTGTGGCGGCCATTACCGAGGCAGAGGAAAAGACGGGCGAGCTGTTTGACAAAGCGTCGGAAGAATTCGAAAGAATCCTGAAGATGACGGACTTGGTAAAAACCCAGATGATGTCTGTGACGGAAGCGGAACAGAATGCGAAGGCGAAGTCTGCAGAGGCAGCAGAAAAGGTTGCCGAAATTCAGGCGCTGACAGAACAGCTGGATGCCCGAAAGCAGGGCTTGGAAGAACTTAAAGAATCTTTGACGCTCAAGATGAATGACGCCGAGGACAGGGACAGACAATTTGCCGAGAAGATGGAGTCTGCCCAGAGTCTGATTGACCAGGCTTGTGCAAGGATTTCTGAAATCGACAACATGACGGAAAATAGCTTGAAGGATGTTCAAGCTTGCTTGACGACGTCTAGCGAAAAAGTCGAAAAAATCAAGAAGATGACAGACTTTGTGGGCGGCGGCTCTTTGGGCAGCAGTTTTAGCAAGAGAAAGCGGAGCTTAGGCCGCAAGGCGCGCCTTTGGCTGTTCCTGAGTTTGGTGCTGTTCGGCAGTGCGTCCTGGTGGATTTATAATGTGTTTACCCGATTTGGCGTGCATACGGATTCTGTATGGGCCGATGTGGTAATCAATGTCGCCATGTCTTCGATGGCGGTATTTGCGCTGATCTTTGCCTTGTGGGAATACGGCAAGGAACGCAAATTGCAAGAAGAGTACGCCTTTAGGGAGACCATTGTGTTGACTTTGACGGCGTGCCTGGAACAGCTGGATGCCTGCAACCGTGACGACGTGAAAAAGCTGCTTTCGGACACCGTCGAAAAACTTTGTTCGAAATTGCCGGTGTAGTGTCGCGTTTTTAGAACGATTTAATCGACTGATTTTATACTTCTGTCGGAATTTCTTTGCTGGAATCTGCGGGTTAACGGAATATTTTTTATTCTTTAATACGTATGGTTACGGCAATCTTTTTTACGGTATTCTTTCTTATTTGTAATGCGGGCGCATTGTTCCTTGGCCAGCCTAGTTTCGGGAAAATCCCGCATGGCGCGCGCCTCGAACGAATTAAGCAGTCCCCGCATTACGACGGCAAACAGTTCGTGAACGAAGAAGAAACGCTCTTTATGACCGGTAACAAGAGCACGCTTGCCGTATGGCGGGAGTTCATGTTCAACACTAAACAGCAAACGGTCCCGGACACCGCCCTACCTGCTATCAAGACTGACCTGAAAAAACTGCCCGGCGATAAGGATTGGGTCGTTTGGTTTGGCCATTCGTCTTATCTATTGAATCTTTCTGGCAAAAAAATCTTGGTAGATCCCGTATTTTATAAGGGGTCTCCAGTGAGTTTTGCGAACAAGATGTTCAAGGGTACAGATATCTATAAACCTGCCGATATGCCGGATATTGATTACTTGGTGATTACGCATGATCATTGGGATCATTTGGATTATGAAACCGTTGTGGAATTGGAACCGCGCGTCAAGAAGGTGGTTACGGCACTCGGTGTCGGTTCGCATCTGGAGTATTGGCGTTACCCTGTTGAAAAACTTCTAGAATTCGACTGGTGGGAATCTATGGACCTTGGCGACGGCAACCGCGTCACGGCAACTCCGGCAAGGCATTTTTCGGGTCGAGACCTGAACAAGAACAAGACCTTTTGGGCGTCGTTTATCTATGAATCGCCAAAGCGTACCGTCTGGATTGGTGGCGACGGCGGTTACGGCAAACATTTCAAGCAGATTGGCGAAAAGTTCCGGAATATCGATTTGGGCATTATGGAAAATGGCCAGTACAATCCAGATTGGGCGCAAATCCATACCATGCCGGAATATTTGGGCAAAGAAATGACGGAACTTGGCGCTAAGCGCTACCTCACCGTTCATCACTCAAAATTCTGCCTGAGCAAACACGCTTACTTTGAGCCGCTCGAAAATGCAAAGCGGGCCGCCAAGGAATCTGGCAAGCCCGTATTGATGCCGGAAATCGGCGAAGTCATGTATTTGGACGAACCCGCCGGTATAATTTTTAACGATATCTAGGTATCAAAAAACTTTATTAGACATTTGTTTTTGCGACTTCTACATTTGGCAAAATGACAAAAAGAGTGGCAGTCGGTTTATCGGGCGGAGTGGATTCCGCCCTTTCGGCGTACCTGTTGCAAAAGCAGGGGTACGATGTGGTGGGCCTCACCATGGCAACGTGGGACGGCTCGGTGAATATGCCTGCGGTAGAAGGTCGTGAAGGCTGCTACGGCCCGAGCGAAGACAAAAATATTGAAGAAGCGAAACTGGTGGCAGACCGTTTGGGAATCCCGCATTATGTGGTTCCTGTCGCCGGCGAATATAAAACCAAGGTGCTGGATTATTTCCGCGCCGAATACCGTGCTGGCCGTACGCCGAACCCGTGCGTGCGTTGTAATCAGTCTATCAAGTTTGGCGCATTGCATTTGGCCGCCCGTAAAATGGGAATTGAATTCGATTATTTTGCCACCGGGCATTATGCGCGCCTTGATTTCAAAAACGAGAATGAACCCTTTTTGTATCGCGCCCTAGATACGGGCAAGGACCAGACTTATTTTCTGTCGCGCCTCTCGGCGGAGCAACTTTCGATGGTGCTTTTCCCGCTGGGCGGTATGCACAAGCAAGATGTAAAGGCTCTCGCCGCTGAAATCGGCTGGGAAGATTTTGCTACCAAGCGCGAAAGCCAGGATTTTATCGAATGTGGCGATTACTCGGTGCTGTTCGAAGAATCGGACCAGGTGCCGGGCGATTTCGTGGATGTGAGCGGCAAGGTGCTTGGTCACCACAAGGGAATCGTGAATTATACCGTGGGCCAGCGCAAGGGCTTGAACATTGGCGGCCAAAAGGAACCGCTTTTTGTGGTGGCCATTGACGCCGCCAAGAATCAGGTGATTCTCGGCCCCCGCAGTGCTCTTTCCTGCATTCAAGTTTCTGCCATTGACTTAAACTTGATGGTCAACGAAAACTCGCCACTGCTTAGGGGACCGCTAGACGCCCACATTCGCTTGGGCCACAAGGGTTCTCCGGCAAAGATTCTTGACTTGGAGCCGGGCCGCATTCGTGTGGAATTCGAAACCCCGCAATTCGCTGCCGCCCCCGGCCAGGTGCTGGTGCTTTACGCGGGCGATGGTGTGGTCGCCTCGGCGATTATTGACAAGTAATTTATTTGCAGTGTCGCATAAGTGCGGCAATGTATGCTTTGGCGTAGCGCGATGGCGTTACGCCTTTTCGCATCACGTAACCGATGGTCATTTTGTCGTGAACATCGAGTTGTCTTGCGATAATGTTGCGGCCGTTGAGCTTATGGCTAATCACGCCGGAACAAATGGTATAGCCGTCAAGACCGATAAGTAAGTTGAAAAGGGTGGCACGGTCGCGAACCTTGATATTGCGCGGACAATCGAAGTCGATGGCGGTTAGGGGCTCTTCGGCAAAGTAGAACGAGTTGAAATCGCCCTGTTCGTAGGTAAGGTACGGATACGGCTTTAAGTCTTCCAGCGTGATTTTTTCTTTCTTGGCGAGCGGGTTTTTAGACGACATAAACACGTGCAAAGGGGTCGCAAAGAGCTCTTCAAAGACCAAATTGTTCTTTTGAATCAGTTTTTTGATGACTTTTTCGTTCTTATCACTCAAATAAAGTACGCCAATTTCGCTTTTTAGCTTCGCAATATCGTCAATAATTTCATTAGTTTGGGTCTCTCGGAGCGTGAAATCGTAGCTCGGACCGCCGAATTTTCGGATGACATCGACGAATGCGTTGACTGCAAAAGAGTAATGCTGACAGCTCACGGAGAAGATGGTATTGCCACTTTTTCCACCCTTGTAGCGGTCTTCCATGAGGGTCGCTTGTTCCAAAACTTGCCTTGCGTAAGAAAGGAATTCATCACCCTCGTTAGTGATCGTGACGCCTTTATTGGAGCGGTTAAAGATGGTAACGCCCATTTCTTCTTCGAGGTCGTGAATGGCCGCCGTAAGGCTCGGTTGCGAGATGAATACGCGCTTGGATGCTTCGGTAATATTGCGTGTGTCGGCGATGGCGATAGCGTATTTAAGTTGTTGTAAAGTCATAGGGCTTTCTTATAGCTAGTTATTCAAATGTTTTTGTTTGCTCCATAGGAAAAATCTATGGTGAATGCGTAAAAAATAGTATTTTACCGATGGTAAAAAAGGAGATATATTTGGCGGCGTAATCGAAAAACAAACAAAAAAGGTAGGTAAAACACTATGAGCAATAAAAAAACATCTGTAATCGGTTTCCCGCGTATTGGTAAGGCCCGCGAACTCAAGTTTGCAAGCGAAAAGTTCTTCAAGGGCGAAATCTCCGAAGCGGAGCTCCAGAACGTCGCCAAAGAAATCCGTCAGTACGGTTGGGCAAAGCAGAAGGCCGCCGGCATCGACTTTATTCCTTCGAACGATTTCTCGTTCTACGATAATGTTCTCGATACCGCATTCTTGTTCGGCATTGTTCCGGAACGTTACAAGAAACTCGAGCTTAGCGATCTCGAAAAGTATTTCGCAGCCGCTCACGGTTACCAGGGTGAAAAGGGCGACGTGAAGGCCCTCCCCATGAAGAAGTGGTTCAACACGAACTACCACTACATTGTTCCGGAAATCGATGACGCTTCTGAATTCAAGGTGAATGATTCCAAGCCGGTGCAGGAATACAACGAAGCGAAGGCTGCTGGAATCCAGACCGTGCCGACTTTGATTGGCGCCTACACGCTCCTCCGCTTGGCCCGCTACAATGGTCAAAAGAAGGCCAAGGATTTTGTTACCTCTGCAGTCGCTGCTTACGCAAAGGTCGCTGAACTGCTCGCCGCTGCCGGTGCCGAATGGATCAGCTTTGCCGAACCCGCCTTGGTGTTCGACGTGACCGCCGAAGAAAAGCAGCTCTTCAAGTCTATTTATGTGGAGCTCATCAAAAAGGTGCGTGCCGCAGGCCTCAAGATTGCCTTGCAGACTTACTTTGGCGATATCCGCGATGTGTATCAGGATGTGGCTGCCCTCGGTTTCGATGCCCTCGGTCTTGATTTTGTCGAAGGCCTCAAGTCGCTGGAACTCATCAAGTCTGGTTTCCCGAAGAATACGCTCTTGCTCGCCGGTATCGTGAACGGCAAGAACATCTGGCGTGCCGATTACTCGCAGAAGAATGCTCTGCTCGCCGAAATCGTGAGTGCTGTCGGTGCCGAAAATGTGGTGGTTGGAACTTCTTGCTCGCTGTTGCATGTACCGTATACGGTTGCTGCCGAACAGAAACTCCCCGCCGAAACGCTCCGTCACTTTGCCTTCGCCGAAGAAAAACTTGTGGAACTTGCCGAAATCGCAAGCGGTGATGCTGCCGCTCTCGAAAAGAATAAGGCCTTGTTTGCAACGCCGCGTGTGCAGGCGAACGCCAAGGTGCAGGCGGAACTTGCCGCCCTCACCGCCGCTGATTTCGAACGCAAACCGAGCCGCCTCAAGCGCCGCGAAGTGCAGAAGGCTGAATTCAAGCTGCCCGCATTCCCCACGACTACCATCGGGTCTTTCCCGCAGACGGCTGAAGTCCGTGCGAATCGCGCCGCCTTCCGCAAGGGCGAAATCTCCAAGGAACAGTATGTGGAATTTAACCGCAAAAAGATTGCCGAATGCATCAAGCTGCAAGAAGAAATCGGCCTCGACGTGATTGTGCACGGCGAATTTGAACGCAACGACATGGTGGAATATTTCGGCTCGAAGATTGACGGATTCGTGTTTACGCAGAATGCCTGGGTGCAGAGCTACGGCACCCGTTGCGTGAAGCCGCCTGTAGTTTGGGGCGACGTGAGCCGCAGCGCTCCGATTACGGTTGAATGGTCTGTATACGCTCAGAGCTGCACCAAGAAACCGGTGAAGGGCATGCTCACGGGTCCGGTGACGATTCTCAACTGGTCGTTCCCGCGCGAAGACGTTTCGCTGAAGGTGCAGGCACAGGAAATCGGTTTCGCTATCCGCGACGAAGTCTTGGATCTCGAAAAGAACGGTATTCGCATTATCCAGATTGACGAAGCTGCCCTCCGCGAAAAGCTGCCGCTCCGCAAGAGCGACTGGCACAAGGAATACCTCGACTGGGCCATTCCGGCATTCCGCCTGGTGCATGCCAAGGTCAAGCCCGAAACGCAGATTCACACGCACATGTGCTACAGCGAATTCAACGACATCGTGCGCGATATCGACAACATGGATGCCGACGTGATCACCTTCGAAGCAAGCCGTTCTGACCTCAAGTTGCTTGACGCCTTGAACGAAGCCAAGTTCGAAACGCAGGTGGGGCCGGGCGTGTATGACATTCACTCTCCGCGCGTGCCCTCGGAACAGGAAATCGTCGACGCTCTCCACAAGATCATAGCGAAGGTCCCGCAGCAGAACGTGTGGGTGAACCCTGATTGCGGCCTCAAGACCCGTGGCGAAACCGAAACCACGGCAAGCCTCAAGAACCTTGTGGCAGCCGCAAAGAAACTGCGCGCCGAATAAGCCGTAAGGAATATTTCCTGATTGAGACGTCTCACGTTTTTGGCGTGAGGCGTTTTTTATTGCACTTCCGCTGAAATTATTATACATTAAGGGTATGGATATCGCATCGAGTACATACCGCCGCATTTTTGTGCTGGGTTCCGGATTCAGCAAGTCGTTTTGTCCGCAGATGCCCACGTTGCGCGACTTGAACGAACTGATTCCCTTTGGAATTTCAGACGAGTTCCCGCACCTGCGTGATTACTGCAGGCGGTTTCTGGAGCTTTGCAATAACCAGGCGGAATACCTGAATATCGAAACGCTTTCGACGTCGATTCTGTCGGCACAGATTTTCCCCGGTGTGCGCGAAAGCCTTTACCATTCCAGTTTGCGTTTTGAGCTGTTGCGCTTTATTGCGGGTGCGATTCGCCATGACCATGCGGTAGATTCCCAGTCGGCGGCCATTCTCCGTAAGTTCTTGGCGGGCTGCGTGAATTGCCCGAGCGAGGGCGTGCGCGATACCTTGCTGCTCAGCTTTAATTACGACACGCTGATTGAAAATATTATTGCTGCTGATCCTGAAATGGGTGCGAACGTGGCGGTGGATTACGGCGTGCGTATTGACCCTGCTGACCGCAGTGCGGTTCGTGCTCCGCGGACCCATTCAATTGATTTGCTCAAACTGCATGGCTCGCTGAACTGGTACCCGGTCAAGGGCGCTTCTGATCCGCTTGATTTAAAGAATGTGTGCCAGGTGGAACCTTGCGACCGCAGTTTCCCGATTTACCGCGAAGACACACCGATTTATATTCCGATGGCGCACGCTAAGGAATCTTTCTTGCGCGGGAGCCTGTTTAATTTGTTGTGGAGTAAGGCCGATTACTATCTCAAGAATGCCCAGGAGATTTTCTTCTTGGGCTATGGATTCCCGAAGTCCGACATGAACAATTTGGAATTCTTGCTCCGCCACCGTGACCGCTTCAAGAAGGTCGTGGTGTTCGAACGCGAAGGCCACCCTGATTTGGAACGCCTGCGGGCGCTGTTGGGCGATACCCTGGTGCAGTCCATGGATGCCAAGGAATTCTTGACTAAGTTCTAGGGGCGCGTAATTCGCGTTGCCGAGGTCTTACTATATTTTGCACCGAAGGGTGCAAAAATGAAACTTTTTGGATTGGCCATATTTATGCTTGCGGGCATTGCATGTGCCCAATTGGTGCAAAAGAAGGCGCCGACGGCTGCCGATTCCATTGATCTTGGCGACAAGAAAGGCCCGATTGTCTATTCGGACCCTAAAGAAAACGAAAAGTCTGCCATAAAAGATGCGACTGTCGAAATGGACAGTCGCAAGATTTCAAACGATTCTACCGTCGGGACGTTGATAGGTGTCGGCGCTGAATTCGTAGGCGACATCATGAAAGGCATGCTTTCGCCCAATTCTGCTGAAACCGACGCTGTCGAGTTAGAGCGAACCAGAAGGTAACCAAAACTGATGTGGAATGTGAAATGTTTAATTACTCATCTCACATTTCTCATTCTTAATTATCCCAAATACTTTTCGCCAGATTCCACGCTCTGGTAAATGAGCGTGTTGATGGTCATGGGGCCTACGCCGCCCGGAACCGGAGTGTAGGCGCTGGCCACGTCTTCGAGACCATTTTCGATATCGCCTACGCCACCTGGATGGTAGCCGGCATCAACCACGACGGCGCCCTGCTTGATCCATTCCTTCTTGATGAATTCCGGCTTGCCGACGGCACCCACCAGGATGTCGGCCTGCTTCACGAATTCGGGCAGGTTTTCGGTCTTGCTGTGGCAAATCGTCACGGTGCAGTCTGCATTCAAGAGCATCATGGCCATGGGCTTTCCAAGAATCGCGCTGCGGCCTACAACCACGGCGTGCTTGCCTGCAAGCGGAATGTTGTAAGCCTTCAAGAGACGCATGATGCCGGCAGGTGTCGCACATCCGTAGGCGGGTTCGCCCATCGCCATGCGGCCAAAGCCGAGGCATGTCACGCCGTCCACGTCCTTGCGAGCGTCAATGGCTTCGAAAGCGGCACGTTCGTCAATGTGGCGCGGAACCGGATGCTGCAACAGAATGCCGTGCACGTCGTTGTTGTCGTTGAGTTCCTGAATCTTGTCGAGGAGTTCCTGCGTGGTGGTGTTCTTCGGGAGCACCACGCGGATGCTTTCCATGCCCACGCGGGCGCAGGCGTTGCCCTTCATCTTCACGTAAGTGGCGCTTGCCGGATCGTCACCCACCAAAATCGTTGCAAGGATCGGGGTCTTGCCCGTCTTTTCCTTGAGCTTTGCCACGCGGGCGCTGAGTTCTTCTTCAGTGGTCTTGGCAAGTGCCTTGCCGTCGAGGATGAGTGCTGCCATAAGTGTCTCCGGGGCGCAAAGTGCGCGATTGTTTGCCCCAAAGATAGAAAAGAGTCTGGGGTTAGTCATTAGTTTTGCGCCAAAGAAAAAAATAAAGCCCCGCGGAAGGCGAGGCTACAAAATTTGAAAAATGTAAGGTTCGTAAATCTTAGAACATGTCCTTGAGGGACGGGACCAAGGAGCAAACAATCACCCACGGGTAGGAAAGCGAACCCTTAAGCCAACCAGTCTTGGCAGGGCTCGGGACTGCACGAGCAGTGTTCGAGCTGACCATGCTATCGAGCTCGCTACGAACGCTCTCGATGGAGCTTTCGAAAGCCTGCTTGTTAGCGGAGGCCGAATTTATGAAATTTTCGAAACGGTAGTTCATACAATTTCCTTATATTTCTCACTCTTATGTGTAAATTTAGTAACAAAAATCTGTTTTAGCAACCCCTTTGTAAACCCCCGTTTACGGCAATTGTGTAAGCAAAGTTGTTGTCTGTTTGGATAAAAGTGTCTAAATTTTGCTAAAAACGGCAATTTTTGCTTAAAACTTTTTCTAAAAAGTCGGAATTTTGTACATTTTAGGGCGAAAAGATTGTTCTAAAAAGTGTTCACGACGCGTTCTTTAAAGTCTTTTCTATTTTTGGATGTGTTGGATATCACTGGAATTTGCGATGTAACTCGCTATAGATCAAGGAATTATATGAAGATAAACCATTTTTTTTCGGCTTCTTTGGCACTTTGCTCGGTGCTGGTTGCTTGCGGTGGCGGTCAAAAACCCGCTGTGGATCCCGAGGCTCAGACTGATTCTGCTGCTGCCCCCAAGTCTGCTTTGCCGGATTTGAATAACCCCACCGACCGTTACAGCTATGCGCTGGGTATGGACTTGGGCAAGGCAATTGCGAACGTGAACGTGCCGCTGAACATGGACGTGCTCATGGGCGCTATCAAGGACCAGGTGGATTCTACCCGCCCGGTGCAGATGGCCGATTCTACCGCGGAATCCGCCTTGCAGGATTTGCTTTTGCAGATGCAGAAGAAGAAGGAATCCGACGAAAAGGCCCAGGCCCAGAAGGCGCTTGATGAACAGACGAAATTCCTTGCCGAAAATGCCAAGGATACGACTGTCAAGAAGACTCCGAAGGGCGTGCAGTATAAGGTGATTAAGGCCGGTGCAGGCATTAGCCCCAAGATGAGCGACAAGGTGCAGGTGCACTATATTGGAGCGCTCCTCGACGGAACGGAATTCGACAATAGCGTCAAGCGCGGTGAACCGCTGGAATTCCCGGTGAGCGCCGTGATAGAAGGCTGGCAGGACTTGCTGCAGGTCATGAAGGAAGGCGACAAGGTGAAGGCCTGGATTCCGAGTGCCCTTGCCTATGGCGAAGCGGGCGTGCCTCCGATGATTCCGGCGAATGCGATGCTTGTGTTCGAGGTGGAACTCTTGAAGGTTTATGCCGAAGTGCCTGCGGTTGACAGCACTGCTGTGCCCGCCGCCCCTGCTGCCGCTCCGAAGGCTGAAACGAAGCCTGCGGAACCGGCCAAGGCCGAAGCCAAGCCCGCTGCTGAAAAGAAGGCCGAGGCTAAGCCCGCTGCTGAAAAGAAGCCGGAAGCCAAGCCTGCAGAGAAAAAGGCAGAAGCAAAGCCTGCCGAAGCTGCAAAACCCGCTGCCAAAAAGTAAAAATTGGCGTTTGCCCAATATTTATACAGATATTGCCCCGCACAAGCGGGGCTTTCTTTTTTTTAAATTTGCGGTGACACTTTTAACTTCCACTAGTGTTACAATGGTATGAACGGGAAAAATCTCCTTGATCGCATGGCTTTTTCGAAACTCTACGAGGCTTACGCCCCGATGGTTTACAGACGCTGTGTCTTTTTGCTCAAGGACGATGCCGAAGCCAAAGACATGGTGCAAAATGTGTTTTTGCGTGTATACGAGCGCATGGACACCTTGGATCTTTCGCAGCCGTCGAGTTTGTTGTGGAATACGGCAACCAGACTTTGCCTGAACCGTATTCGTGACAAGAAACGCCGCGGGCTTGATTGTGATTCGAGCGAACTCTTGCTCACCATCGCCTGCGCCGAAGAAGATGACGGTTATGAGGCCAAGGGTCTTTTGGCAAAGATTTTCTCGAAGGAGCAGGAATCTACCCGCACGATTGCGACGCTGCATTATGTAGACGGCATGACTCTGGAAGAAACTGCTGAAACTGTTGGACTTTCGGTGAGTGGCGTGCGCAAGCGTTTGCGTACCCTGCAAGCCAAGATCAAGAATCTGGAGGTTGAAAGATGACATCTGTCAATAAAATTTCCGATTTCAAGCTGGAACGCTATCTGCTCGGGGAACTCTCCGAAAAAGAAATGCGTGAACTCCAGGAACGCGAATTGAGCGACGAAATCTTTGCCGCCCGCGTGGCTGAAATGCGCCTGCAGGGCAAGCGCTTTTTAGCGGAAAATCCGTTTGCGGATCTTGAAGAACGCATTGAGGCTGCCGAAGCCGCCGGGAATTCTGCCGAGAAGGCTGGCCAGAATATTTTGTGGCTCAAGGTGGCTGCCGCGTTGGTGATTGCACTGGGTATTTTCTCGGTGGTTGTGTTGAATCGCGATGTGGCGACTTACGACAACAATGCCGCCTCGATGGAAGTCGCCATGGCCGATGTAGATGACGGCACGCGAATCAAGGGTATGCAGGCTTCTTTGGAAGTCTGGAAAAAGACGGGCGACAGTGCCGTGCAAATGGTGAACCTGGGCGATGCTTACGAAGGTGACGAAATCCAGTTGCGTTACCGCGTTCCACAAAAGTGCTTCGGCATGCTTTTTAGCATGGACGGCAACGGAACCATTACCATGCACATGGGCGAAGGCAACAAGGCTATTGAGCTGGAACCCGGCAAAATGACGACGCTTCCGTTCGCTTACAAGCTCGATAACGCTCCGAAATTCGAAAAGTTCTTCTTGCTCACGTCGCAGAATGCTTTTGAAATTGACGGCAACGATATTGACAAGAGCTTGAAGCAGGCTGGTGTAGAAAACGTTTCGTTTACGCTCCGCAAAGTTGGGAAATAAGGGGGAGAAAATGAAAAAGATTTTGGGTAAGATTTTATTCTGCGATTTTTTGTCGGGTTCTGCGATTTTTTGCCTGGTTTGCCTGGTGGCGATTTTGGCGGCTGCAAGCAATGCCCATGCCGCTGCGAATTCCGGCGAGATCGCGATTAATCGTTACGTGTTCGCGGTGAGTGCGAATAACGGCGGTAAGGGCCGCCCGGTGCTGCGCTATGCCGAAAGCGATGCCCGCGCATTTGCCAATGTGCTTTCGCAAATGGGCGGAGTGGCTAAGCAGAATGTGTACCGCGTGACAGAACCCAGCGTTGCCTCGTTGCAAAGTCAGCTGGATGCCCTCGATAAAAAGTTGCAGGCTTCAAAATCTTCGAAAGGTGCTGGCGCGGATTCCCGCGAAGAAGTACTGGTGTACTATAGCGGTCACGCCGACGAAAAGGGACTTCGCCTCGGCGAAGAAATTTATAGTTGGAAAGAATTCCGCAAGCGTGTGGATGCCTTGAATGCCGACGTGAAAATTGCCGTGATCGATGCTTGCGGCTCGGGTGCTATCACTCGCGCGAAGGGCGGTGTCGCTGTGCCTGCGTTCATGGTCGACAAAAGCAGCGACATGAAAGGCTACGCCTTTATCACCAGCAGCACTCAAGATGAATCTAGCCAGGAAAGCGACAAACTCAAGGGATCCTTCTTTACGCATTCGCTGGTGAGCGGCCTTCGCGGCGCAGGCGATGCGAGCGGTGACGGCAAGGTGACGCTTTCTGAAGCTTACCAGTTCGCCTTCAATGAAACTCTCCAGAAGACCGAAGCCACCATGGGTGGCGCCCAGCACCCCAGCCGCGACATGAACTTGGCGGGCACCGGTGACGTGGTCATGACCGATTTGCGCAGCACAAGCGCAGGCCTCGACTTGGACGAAGATGTAGACGGTCACTTGTTCATTCGCGACGAAAAGGGTGAACTTGTCGCCGAACTTTACAAGAAATCTGGTCGCGCCATGAGCCTCGGGTTCCCTGCCGGCAAGTACAGCGTACGCTTGGAACGCCCTGCCGAATATAAGGAAACATCGATCACGCTTTATGACAACAACCGTGCGCGTCTCGGCAAAAAGCAGTTCACTGCGGTCGCTGTTGAAAAGACGGCTCTTCGCGGCGAAATCAAGAGCGAACGTTCTTGCGCTAATGGCGATACGGCAAAATGCTCTCTGGATTCGCTTGACCGCAACGGAGTTTCTCGCACGACGTTTGGTTTTTACGACCGCGACAAGGATCCGCGCAAGGGCGTGCAATTGGGTCTCTTTGCCACCAAGACGAAAAATTACATGGTCGGTTCGCAGGTGAGCCTGTTCGTGAATAGCGCCGATAAGGATATGCGAGGTATCCAGCTGACGGGCCTCTTGAATATCGCAAACGAAAACATTGATGGTGCACAGATTTCGGGTACCGTGAACTATGCCGAAAGCGTCGATGGTTTGCAGCTGGCCTATATCAACTGGGCATCTGAAAAATCCGAAGGTGCGCAGATCGGTTTTGTGAACGCCGCTCTCGATACCATGCGCTACTTGCAGCTGGGTTTTGTGAATGCTTCTGAATACAGCAAGACTCACGTTGGTTTTGTGAACACGAGTATGGGCTCCAAAGTGCAGGTCGGCTTTGTCGATGTCGCCAAGGACGCCGATGTGCAAGTAGGCTTTGTGAATGTGGCTAAGGACAATGATGTTCAGGTGGGCTTTACGAATGTGGCTGTCAATTCTCGTGTAGGCGTGGGCCTTGTGAATGCCACGGCATGGGAAGGCGGCACGCAGGTGGGTTACGTGAATGTGGCGCCCAAGTCCAAGGGCCGCCAGGTGGGTTTTGTGAACGTTTGCTTGGAATGCGAAAAGACTCCGGTGGGCTTTATCAGCGTCGTTGGCAACGGTGTGTGGGCTGTGACAACGTCCTTGAACGAAATGGGAGTTTTAGATCTTTCGCTTCGCTTGGGTACAGCTTATTTCTACACCGCCTTTGAATGGGCTCGTCCCTTTGAAAAGGGTGAAGGATTCAAACGCTTTGAAGATCACTACGAAAGCGGTTATGGTATCGGTACGCAGTTCGGCAAGTACGGCAACCACTTTGAGTTGGAATACATGTTCCTGAATGCCTTTGAGAATGTTGCTTTCAGCGGTGAAAACAATTACAATTACCACCACCGCCTGCGCTTGGGCTTTGTACATAAGCTCTTCCCGGGGTTAGGCCTTACGGTGGGTGGCTCGCTGAACTGGGCGACGATTGGCGATGCGGACGAGATTTGGCTCAAACCCTGGAACAACTACCACGACGACTTCGGCAGCGAAAAGCATAAGGCTCGTTGGTGGCCCGGCTTCTACTCGGGCATTACCGTGGGTAGATTCTAAAAGTAAAGTTTAATCTGCGCAAAGCCTGCTGAGTTCATCCTTCTTTTCGAGGATGGTGCCGAGCAGGCTTTTGTAATCCATATCGGTTTCGCTGCGGAGCAATTCAGTGATTTCTGCAACCGGCGTATAAATCGGCGTGAGCGAGAGGTTTCCGAGAACACCCTTTAGCGCATGGGCGGCTTCGAAGGCGTTTTTTTTGTCTTTCGCGGCAATGGAATCCTTGAGCTTGTCGAAATTGCCCTCGCCGGGAATGGTCGCCACGAGCTTCAGGTACAGGGCCTCGTTTCCGAAACAGCGTGCAAGCCCTTCGGCGGTATTTGCCCCAAAAGTGTTCAGTTTATCGACGGTTATCATGCGTCCCTCCGGTGTTCAAGTTCCTTTTCGATGAAGGGCTCAAAGTCCTTCGGCGGAACCGGTTTAGAGAAGTAGTAGCCCTGGATAATCTGGCAACCCATTTCCTTGAGTATTTTGAGTTGGGAGGCTGTTTCCACGCCTTCTGCCACGGCAGGAATCTTGAGGAATTTTGCAATGTCCGCTACCAGTTCCACGAGTTTCAGGTTGCGTTCGTCCTTTTCCATGTTGCGTACGAACGACATGTCGATTTTCAGGATATCGATGGGGAGCGTCGTAATCATGTTCAACGAAGAATATCCGGCGCCGAAATCGTCCATCTCGATGCGGAATCCCTTCTTGCGCAGGTTCTCGATGACTTCGATAAGGCGCTCCATGTTTTCGCAGTAGGCACTCTCGGTCACTTCAAGCATGTATTCTTCCGGTGAAAGGCCGTTTTCTTCGAGGAGCCGCATGAGTTTTGTTTCCAGTTCCGGATCCAGGATGTCAATGCGGGACACGTTCACGGAAACGGGTACCGTTACGCCGAATTCATCTTTCCATTTCCGAATTTGCTTTGCCACTTCGTTCCAGACAAAGTTGTCTATTTTTTGTATAAGCCCGTTCCCTTCGAACAGCGGAATAAAGTCGCCCGGACTGATGAATCCTAGCGTCGGATGTATCCAGCGGATAAGGGCTTCTGCACTGGTGAGCCGCGGGGTGTCGCCTTCGATGTTAAACTTGGGCTGGTAATAGACAACCAGGTTCTTGTTGTCTATGGCGCTTTGCAAGTCGCGGATGAGTGTTTCCTCGAACATGTAGCGGGAATGCATCTCGTTGTTGTAGCGGGTGAACGATTGGCTTAGATCGCCACGGTTCTTGTCGCAGGCGGCTTTCGCGCGGTCGAACCAGGCCTCGATTTCTACGTTGCGGTCCACGTTTTCCCATAGGCCGCAGCGTACGCGGATGTGGTTTACCTCGAAGAATTCTGTAATGATTCCCTGGACAATGTCTCGGATGTTGTCGTAGTTTTCCTGGTGGGTCGCGAAGATGTAGAAGGTATCCGCATCCGCACGGCAGGCGATGGCGTTCATGGAGGCGAGTTCCTTTTGGAGCGCGCTGCCGATTTCTGCAAGCAGGTGGTCGCCGAAATCTCTGCCGCAAAATTCGTTCACCAAATGGAATTGCTCGATGTCGAAGACGATTGCGTCGCGGGAAATGTCCCTGCTCCACAGCTCGATTTGGCGGATGTATTCAAAGAAGTAGTCCTTGGTGTATAGGCCGGAAATATGATCGCGTTCCGTCTGGCGGATAATGTCCCTGTCTTCGCAGAGCTCGATAATCCTTTCGCAGCGGGCGAGAACCACCTCGGGCATGTCGAAGGGTTTGGCGATAAAGTCGGCGGCGCCCAGTTTGAGGCTGCGGACTTCGGATTCCTTTTCGGAGGTCATCACGATGACCGGAATGCGCTTGAGTGTTTCGGTGGTTTCTCTTTTTTTCAGGAATTCAAACCCGTCCATCACGGGCATGAGCAGGTCCAATAGGATAAGCGAAAACCGCTTGTCTTGTCTGGAGAGTGCTGCGAGAGCATCCTTGGCGTTGTCGGCATATTCGACGTCGTAGTTCACGGAAAGGATATTACCCAGGATTTCGCGGTTTACCACCTCGTCGTCTACGATAAGGACGTGTCTTTTGATGGTAGTGATCTGGCGTAGTTTTTTCATTTGAAAAAATTCCTTGTATCCGTAGATAAATATATGTAAAAAGAAACAAAAAAGTAACAACGTGCGCGACAAAGCGTTTTTTTTAGATATCTTTAAAACAGAATTACCAGAATACGAGGTCCCCATGTTCGGTCGACACCTTCCCCTGAGCGAGCAGGCATTGCAAGTTATCGAGCAAATCGGCGAAGACATGCCGGGTGGCTTTTTTATTTACAAGGCGACAGGTAACGAGGAACTGCTTTACGCGAACAAGGCCGTGTTCAAGATTTTCGGCTGCGAAACGCTCGAGGAATTCAAGGAACTCACGGGTTACACTTTCAAGGGGATGCTTTGCCCGGACGACTACGAGAAGGTTTCTGGTTCCATTGTGGACCAGATCGAAAAAAGCCAGGGCAATCTGGATTACGTAGAATACCGCATTGTCCGCAAGGATGGCAAGATCCGCTGGCTCGATGACTACGGCCATTACGTGAACTCCGATGTGTACGGCGGACTCTTCTACGTGTTTATTTCGGACATTACCGAAAAGCGCGTACAGATGGAGGCGGACAAGGCCGTCTATACTGCGGTGATTGATGCGCTGAGTCGCGCCTACAATGCCGTGTGGCTTATCAATGATATTGCGACCGGGAGCTTTTCGCTATTCCGTGCCGACACTTCCGAAGGCAGTATCCACGCAAGGCCCACCAAGGAGGCCTTGGAACTGCTCACCTACGAAGACGCCAAGGCGAACTACATCAAAAACTTTGTGGCCCCGTCGGACAGGGGGCGCTTGGAGAAGGAGCTGACGCTTGAAAACATTACCGCGAACACTTCCAGCAAGAAGGTTTTTGGCGTTGTGTTCAAGCGCGTCGTGGGCGACAAGGAATGCTATTACCGCATCGAGTTTGCACAGGTGCAGCTCCCCAACGGCAAGACCGGCATTGTGGCGGGTTTCAAGGACGTGGACGAGGATGTTCGCAAGGAACAGGAAATACAGCAGGTGCTGCGCGATGCCATTGACACGGCGAATGCCTCCAGCAAGGCAAAGAGCGACTTCCTTTCGAGCATGAGCCATGACATCCGTACGCCCATGAACGGGATTATCGGCATGACGGCGATCGCGACCGCCCATCTGGATGACCGGGAGCGTGTGGAGGACTGCCTCAAGAAAATTTCGGAAGCCTCGAGCCACTTGCTTTCGCTCATCAACGAGGTGCTTGACATGAACAAGATCGAGTCGGGCAAAGTGGAACTGAACGAGGAAAACTTCAACCTCTCGGAGCTTGTGAACACGCTGCTTGCCATGACCAAGGCTCAGCTCGAAAGCCACCGTCACAAATTGAAGGTGAACATTGCGGATGTAATCCACGAAAATGTCATTGGCGATAGCCACCGCATTCAGCAGGTGTTCGTGAACTTGATGAGCAATGCTATCAAGTATACTCCCGATGGCGGGACCATCTCCTTGACGGTGGCGGAACGGCCTACCAACGCCCATGGTATAGCCTGCTATGAATTTGTCTTTGAAGACAATGGCATCGGCATGACAGAGGAGTTCCAGAAGCACCTGTTCGAGCCGTTCACGCGCGCAAACGACAAGAAGACTGCCGCTATACAGGGAACGGGGCTCGGTATGACAATCTCGCAGAGTCTGGTGCGCATGATGGGTGGCGACATCCAAGTGAAAAGTAAGCCCGGAGAGGGCTCTCGCTTTACCGTCACTATCTACCTGAAGTTTGTGGACGTGCAGAATGCGGAACCCCACAAGGAAGACCCGCTCAAGAATCTGGAAGACTTGAAGTTCGAGGGCAAGCGCATCTTGCTGGTGGAAGACCACCCGGTCAATGCGGAAATCGCGAAGAACGTGTTGCAAATGACGGGGCTCGAAGTGGAATGGGTCGTGGACGGCGAAGCGGCTGTAGAACGGATGGCAAACAGCAAGGAAGGCGAATTCGACCTGGTGTTCATGGATATCCAGATGCCGAACATGGACGGCTACCAGGCGACGGCGGCCATCAGGGCCATGACGACCTACGCAAGGAGAATCCCCATCGTGGCGATGACCGCGAACGCCTTTGCCGACGATATCCGCAGGGCGAAGGAGGTTGGCATGAACGGTCATATTTCCAAGCCGCTGGACTTTAATGAATTGGCTAGAATCTTGCAGAAGTGGATAAGGGTGTAGATTTATGTTGTTTGAAAAAGGTCAAAAATCTTGTGTCTTGTGCGCATGGGCGCTCTCCTTCGGGTGTGCGCTAGGCTGGGGCGCCTTCGTAATGCCCGCCACCACGCTCTTGCCGATTGCAGGCCCCCTAGGGACGGTTATCGCCCTCGTGCTTGGCGCCGCGCTGATGGGCGTTATTGCCTACAATTTCCATATCATGATGAACCGTATTCCCGGCACGGGGAGCGTGTTCTCCTTTACCAAGCAGCTTTTCGGTTACGACCATTCCTTCCTTTGCACCTGGGCCACGGCGCTTGCGTACTTGGCGGTACTGTGGGCCAACATGTCGGCCTTCGTGCTGTTTATCCGTTTCTTGTTCGGCCCCGTACTGCAAAGGGGATTCTGTTACAGCATCATGGGTTGCGAGGTTTGGGCAGGGGAACTGTTTACCACGCTTGCGATTATACTCCTGTTCGGATTTATCAGCTGCATGAATACGAATGTGCTGCGCTGGGTGAACACGGTGCTTGCGCTCCTGTTCTTTGGCGGTGTAGTGGGCCTGTTTGCAATTGTCGCCAGCAAGGGCGGAATAGACTTTTCGCACATGAGTCCGGCGTTTGCGACGGCGGGTACCGCGAAGGGGCATGCTCCCTTGATGCAGATTGTGAATGTGCTGGTGCTTGCCCCCTGGGCGTTTGTAGGCTTTGGCGTGGTGAGCTTTGCCTCTTCGACTTACCGGTTCAAGCCGAAATACAGTTTTGCGATTATGATGGCCGCCCTTGTTGCCGGTGCCATCGTCTATTCCCTCACCGCGCTGCTTTCGGTCTCGGTGACCCCCGCGAATTTTGGCGACTGGGAAGCTTATTTTACCAACCTGAAGAACCTCAAGGGCATTGAATCTGTCCCGGTATTCCACGCCGTTTTCAAGACCCTCGGTAACGGCGGCTTTGTGCTGCTCGCCATCACCGTCATGGCGGCCATTTCCACAAGCCTTCTTGGGCTTTACCGTTCGCTCGGGCGCATGTTCATGAGCCTTGCCAACGATTCCGTGATGCCGGCCTGGTTCGGGCATACTAACCGTCACGGCGCCACCAACCACAGCATTATCTACGTGATGCTTCTTTCCTGCATTATTCCGTTCTTCGGGAGAACCGCTATCGGTTGGATTGTAGACATCACCTCCATCAGTGCCTCAATCATTTACCTGTATGTGTCTGCGGGTATTGTCAAGATGGCGCGCGGCGAGACTGGCAGGCGCAAGACGGTAATGAACTTTACCGGAACGCTGGGCATCGTTATCTCAACGTTCTTCTTCTTCTTCCCGCTTACGCCGACGCTCTGGAACATGAATACCATTGCCACGGAATCCTTCATGATTCTGATGGCGTGGAGCATTGTCGGGTTCATCGTCTACAGGGCAGTATTCATGCATGACCAGGAGAATCGATTTGGCAAGTCGGCCATTATGTGGGTGACTATGCTGTTCATATTGCTGTTCTCGGCCGTCATGTGGGAACGTCAAGTCACCAACGACGAAACCGAAGATGTCATTGCGCGCATTACCGAGTTCCATACGGGATTGCACCAGAAGATGCATGTTCCCATGACCGAAGGCCAGATGCTTCAGGAAAAGAACTTCATGGAAGAGCAGATGGACCTTGTCCGCGATTCCCAGCTGAAGAACAACCTGGTAGAAACTCTCTTTATTGTCCTGTGTATCTTTATCGTGGTGAATATTTACCGCACGCAACAACAGCGCGAACAGAAACTTGACCAAGAAAAGCATATCGCTGAGGAATCCAACAGGGCAAAGACCATATTCCTTTCGAACATGAGCCATGACCTGCGCACACCCATGAACGCGATTATCGGCTATACCAATCTGTCGCGCAAACCGGAGGCAAGCCCCGAACAAATCCAGAAATACTTGGCCAAGATCGATTCTTCGAACATGTACCTGATGGCCCTCATCAACGACATGCTCGAAATGAGCCGCATCGAAATCGGGAAGATGGAGCTGGAAGAGCGACCCACCGACCTGCGGAAAATGATGGACGAAATCCGTGACATGTTCGAGGCGCAGATGGTGGGCAAGAACATCGCCTTTGCCGTGAAATACGACGGCCTCAGGAACCCAGTGGTGCTCTGCGACAGGAACCGCATGAACCGCGTGATTCTGAACTTGGTCAGCAATTCCTTCAAGTTTACTTCGGAAGGCGGGCACGTGTCAGTGAGCCTCGTCGAAAAGGAATGTGTTGAAGAGGGCAAGGCTGCATTCGAAATCCGCGTGAAGGATGACGGCGTCGGCATTTCGCCCGAGTTTGCAGACCGCGTGTTCGATGCCTTCGAGCGTGAGCGTGTTTCGACCATCAGCGGCGTGCAGGGAACGGGCCTCGGGCTTGCGATTGCAAAGAACGTGGTGTCGTTGATGGGCGGGACGATCAAGTTTGAATCGACAGTCGGCAAGGGGACGGAATTCTTCGTGAATGTGGTGCTGAAGACGGCCGCAGGCACGGATGTTCCCGAAAGCGACGGGCGCAATATTTCTTTTGCGGCCAAGGCGGATTTCACGAACATGCGCCTATTGCTGGTGGAAGACATGGAAGTGAATCGCGAACTGGCCAAAATCATTCTCGAAAGTCTCGGGTTCAAGGTCGAGATGGCGGTAAACGGCAAGCAGGCGGTCGAAATGGTGGAGAAGAACCCTGCCGGCTACTACAACGGGATTGTCATGGATATCCAGATGCCTGTGATGGACGGTTGCGAAGCGAGTCGCCAGATTCGTGCCATGCCCGACAAGAAAAAGGCCGGCGTTCCCATTATCGCCATGACCGCGAACGCCTTTGGCGATGACCTCAAGAAGTCGAAAGATGCCGGCATGAACGCTCACCTGGCAAAGCCCATCGATGTCGGCATGCTCACGGAAACACTTGTGCAGTGGGTACGGTAGCAGAACACGGGAAGAAATTATGACTTATTCAATTATTGGCATCCTGGCGACAATCCTTTTGCTTATTGGCAACCGCGACGTGTTGCGGAAGCAGCGCGAGTCGGAGTATTCGCGTACCCGCCTGTATTACCGCCGATTCTTGCTTGGCGTGCTTGTGTACTACATCACCGACATGCTGTGGGGCTTGCTGGACGAACAACGCCTGACTAGCCTCCAGTTTATCGATACTACCGTCTATTTCGTTGCCATGATAGCGACGGTCGTGCTGTGGGCGCGCTACGTGGTGTCTTATCTCAACCGCAAGAATTTTTTCGAAAAGTGGCTCTTGCGCACGGGACAAGCCATCTTCGGTGTATTCCTTATCTTTATCGTCATCAATTTCTTCTATCCGGTGTTTTTCTGGTTCGATGACCAAGGCGTTTACCACACCGCATTCATGCGGCATGCGGCACTTTTGGTACAAATTGCGATGTTCCTTTCTACATCAATCTATACTTTTTACATGACCGCGAAGACGCAGGGCGATATTCGTCAACGGCACTTGACTATCGGGCTTTTTGGTCTTGCCATGGTGGTGATGATAGCCTTCCAGGTGTTCTTCCCCCTGTGGCCCTTCTATGCGATGGGCTGCATGATCGGCATAACCCTCTTGCATAGCTTTGTGCTCGAAGACGAAACGGAAGAATACCGCCGCGAACTGGAGCGGAGCCGCGAGGCGCTCAAGGAAGCACTAGCTGCCGCCGAAAAGGCAAGCAAGGCGAAGACGGTGTTTCTTTCCAACATGAGCCACGAAATCCGCACGCCCTTGAACGCCATCATCGGACTCAATAGTATCGCCATGAACGATGCCGACCTTTCGCAGACAACGAGGGAGCACCTGCAGAAAATCGGGACATCGGCACAGCATTTGCTGGGTGTCATCAATGACATTCTAGATATCAGCCGTATCGAATCGGGCAGCATGTCGCTCAAGAATGCGGAATTCTCGTTCGTGCAAGAACTCGAGCAGGTGAACGCCATCGTGACGGCGCAGTGCCACGACAAGAAAATCCGTTACAGTTGCGATGTGAAGGACGGGGTGTCCAACTGCTATATCGGCGACGAGATGAAACTCAGACAGGTGCTGATAAACATTCTCGGGAATGCCGTCAAGTTCACTCCCGAAGGCGGCTCCGTTTCGCTTGTGGTGGAAGCGCTCGCGGTCGACGGGGAAAAATGCCCCCTGCGCTTTACCGTAGTAGATTCGGGAATCGGTATCGGCAAGGACTTTATGCCGCGCATGTTCGAAGCTTTTGCGCTGGAAGACGAATCCTACACCAGCAAGCACGGCAGTACGGGCCTAGGGCTTTCTATTACCAAGAGCATCGTGGAACTGATGGATGGGCGCATCGATGTGGAAAGCGAGAAGGGCGTCGGTTCCAAGTTCACCGTTACCGTCACGCTACAGAAGTCTCCGCACAATGGAGGTGGACTTTGCTCGTCGGGCGGACAGCGCGAAAAACCGCGCGCGACACTTTCCGGAAGAAAGGTGCTGCTCGCCGAAGATCTCCCTGTAAATGCGGAAATTATGGCGATGGTGCTTTCGATGCGTGAGATGAAGGCGGAACGTGCAGAAAACGGGCGCATTGCCGTAGAGATGTTCAAGTCGCATGAACCGGGCTACTATTCCGCAATCCTTATGGACGTGCGCATGCCCGAGATGGATGGCCTCGAGGCGACACGCGTCATCCGTTCCATGGACCGCGAAGACGCGAAGAGCATCCCCATTATCGCGCTCACCGCGAACGCCTTCGATGAGGACGTGCAGAACAGCCTGCAGGCCGGCCTGAACGCGCACTTGAGCAAGCCCGTGGAACCCGACGTACTCTTCAAGACGCTCGAGGAATTGCTGTAATCCATATTTTTTTAGGTGAAGGTAACACATTTCGTTCCTTCGGGTGTTACAATGGCAAATAGGGCCTCCTATTTGCTATTTTTTGTGAGAACGCGAGTTATTTTGAAACGTTATATTGAAATTTTCGTTTTGTTGCTGGCTATATTGAGTGTAGCCGCCGTGGCACAAGAACCTGTGCCCGATTCGCTTGCACCCCAAGGAATCACCTTTAACGGAATCGTGCAGGATTCCTCGTTTGCCCCAGGCGAAAAACTCAATGTCGAAATCCTGGAATCGGGCGAGGCGCTGCAAACCACCGTGGGCACGCCCTTTAGCATTGTGCTTCCCGAAGATACCCTTTGGAATGTGTGCGTCACGAATTCGGACACGGCGGGCGCCGAAAAAGAAAAATGCTACGAACTCAAGTACATTGGCGCTGAACGCAGTTTCTCGCAGGCCCTCGGCGAAGCATTCGCTGAACCCGATTCTATAGTAGAAGGGGAAGGCCTTCCCCTCGCTGCTGCCGCTGACACGGCATCCGCTACCCCTTCTAGCGGGGTCGCCCCGCAACGCCCCGACTCGTTGGCAAAAGATACTTTGGCGCAAGATTCCGCAAGCCAAGACGTCGATGTCGACGCCCTCCTCGCTGGCGGCGACAATGCCAAGGTGACCGAACTCAAGAAAGTCGTGGTGCAGCTGCGCCGTCGCCCCAAGCGTAAGCCCGGCGAATCTGTGGTGTCGGCTAAGTCCATCAAGCGTATGCCCAGCCTCGCCGAAGCCGACGTCATCAAGAGTATCCAGGCGCTCCCGGGCGTGGTCGCCAGCTCCGATTTCAGCTCCAAGATTTATGTGCGCGGTGGCGCCGCCGACCAGAACCTCTTCCTGTTCGACAACGCGGTCGTTTACTCTCCGGTGCATTTCTTCGGACTGTTCAGTACCTTCCTGGTCGAAGGCATTGATGACGTGCAATTCTACAAGAGTGGTTTCCCGGCGCAGTATGGTAACCGCCTGAGTTCCGTGCTCAAGATGGATGGCCGCGCCGGCGGTCAGGATACCGTCAATGAATGGTTCAGCAAGTCAAGCATCAAGATCAGTACGTTTGCGGCGCAACTCCATACCGAAGGCCATCAGGGTCCTGCACGCTGGGTGGTGGCAGGCCGTACTACCTACATCGGCTACATGCTCGATTTGATGAACGCCCTCGACATTATCGACCTGAACCTGGACTACGAATTTACAGACGTGCAGGGCACGTTCATGTATAACTTTACCGATGACACCCGCATGAAGCTTAGCTTCTATGTCGGTAAAGACCGCCTGAGTTTCGACCCGCTCTATATGGACTGGGGTAACGTAGCCATTCCGCTCAACATTACGCACCGCATCAATGGCGACTGGGACTACAACGCGACTCTTGCGTTCAGCGAGTTCTACCAGACCATGAAAATCGGTGAACTCATGTCGATCGAGATGTTCCTTTACACCTTCGCGGGCAAGCAGTGGGTTAACTACCGCGGCATTCCGAACCACACGTTCACTGCTGGCTACGAACTGGAATACATCTACGAGCGCTACCGCGAACAGATGTCCACCATCAGTGTGGCCGATATCCAGGAACCCTTCCACCATGTGGGCTACCTGCAGGATGCCTGGAAGTTTGCACCCGATTACCTGTTGCAATACGGCCTTCGCTTTAATTACCAGACGGCTGCAAAAGACTTTGGTGTAGAACCGCGTGCCTCATTGACCGTGAATATCGACGACGACAAGACGGTGGAATTCTACGGCGGTTATTACCTGCAGTATCTGAACGCGCTTGTCTATACCGACCAGGAAACGTTGAACGAATTCTATTATCCGGCCACCACGACCACCAAGGGCAAGCATATCGAGCCTGCGTCCTCGTGGCTGTTTGCGGCAGAGTATAGCCAGCGCGGCATTATGGAAGATTACGATGCGACCGTGGGCGTTTACTACAAGACCCAAAGCAACCTGAATACGTTTGTGTCTGTGCTGGACAGTAACGACGAAACCGCCTCCGACGACTTTGTACTGGCCGATGGCTTCGGAACGGCAGAAGGCTATTCCTTCGGTTACGAACTTTCGCTGCGTAAAGATAAGGGCTGGTGGTTCGGAGGCATTAACTGGAGTCAGAGCATTAGCGTCATGAAGACGGATGACGGCACCAAGCCGTATTTCCCGAGCTGGCATCAGCCTTACGCCCTCAAGATGGACTTGGGCATTAACTGGCGCGGCCCGGAAGATGCGTTGACGGTGCACCCGACCCAAAAGGACATGTATATTCGAACATCGGTTATCATGAAGTATTCAGCGGGCATGCCCATTAGCGAATACAAGGGTTACTACGTGTCGCAGGATATGGGTCACCAGCAGTATACCGATGCGACAGTGGTGTTGCCGGGTAGCCGCAATGCCGCCCGCCAGACGGACTATTTCCGTGTCGATATCAAGGCGATCGATATCGGTCGCGAAAACAAGTGGAACTTTAGCTGGACCTTTATTAACGTAACCGATCACGAGAATATGTTCTACACATTCTACGATACGAGCAAGAATCCGCCCGAAAAAACGGAGGTCACCCAGTTCCCGTTCTTGCCGGTTATGCTCAGTTACGAGTATTATTTCTAGCATTTTGAATAAAGTGGGGCTGACAAGGGTCTAGATTTTTCTATAGTTTTTTATACTATGGAACGCGAAACCTTTAAATCAAGACTCGGATTTATCCTCATTGCCGCCGGTTGCGCCATTGGCCTGGGCAACGTGTGGCGTTTCCCTTACATTGCTGGCCAGTACGGTGGAGCGGCCTTTGTGCTCCCGTACCTCGGCTTCTTGCTCTTCTTGGGCCTGCCCATTTTAATGGCAGAACTTGCCTTGGGTCGTGGCGGTAAGAGCGGTATCGCTCGCGCTTTCGACAACCTGGAAAAACCGGGTACCAAGTGGCATTGGGCCAAGTTCCCGCTGATTTCGGCCAACTATATATTAATGGCCTTCTACTCGGTGGTGACCGGCTGGATGTTCTACTACTTCTACAAGATGGTGACCGATCCCAAGTTCCTCTTGGGCACTCCTGATGAGATTGCGGCCGGCTTCGGCGAAATGCTCGGAAACCCGGGCCTCATGATCTTCTGGATGACGGTTGCCATTGTCATTGGCCTCTTTATTGTGTCGCTTGGCCTCCAGAAGGGTGTGGAACGCATCACCAAGGGCATGATGATTTGCCTGCTTATCATTATGGTGATCCTTGCGATTCGCGCCGTGACGCTCCCCGGCTCTACGGCTGGCCTTGAGTTCTACCTGTTGCCGTCCTTGGAACGCCTTACGCAATCGGGCAAGGGTCTGGGCGAGGCTATCTTTGCCGCCTTTGCACACGCCTTCTTTACCTTGAGCCTCGGTATCGGTAGCATGGCTATTTTCGGTAGCTACATCGGAAAGAATCATTCCCTGGCAAAAGAAGCCACGAGCGTCTGTATTCTTGATACCGTCGTCGCCTTGGTCGCGGGCATCATTGTGATTCCCAGCTGCTTTGCCTTCAACCAGTCTCCTGGTCAGGGCCCGGGCCTTATCTTCGTGACGCTTTCTAACGTGTTCGCCATGATGCCTGCCGGTAGATTCTTCGGTGCCGCATTCTTCCTGTTCATGTCGTTTGCGGCCATGTCTACCTTGATTGCCGTTTTCGAAAACCTGGTGTCGTTCTGGATGGACCTCAAGGGTTTCAAGCGCCGCAAGGTCGCCTATTGGAATATCTTGATCGTGTTCGTGCTTTCGCTCCCCTGCGCTCTCGGCTTCAACATGCTTTCGGGCTTTGAACCGTTCGGCCCCGGCAGCTGCGTTCTGGACCTCGAAGACTTTATCGTGAGCAACACCATGCTCCCGGCTGGTGGCATGTTCATCGCCATCTTCTGCTCTAGCCGCTATGGTTGGGGTCAGGAAAAGTTCTTTACCGAAATGAACGCCGGTAAGGGTTACAAGATTCCGTACAACGCCGCATTTAGAATCTACTTCAAGTGGGTCTTGCCGCTGCTGGTTTCGATCCTCCTGATTCAGGGTTACCTGTCCAAGTTTGCTCCGGAACTCTGCGCCAAGATTTTCGGATAAGCCTTATAAAGCTTGAATGGGGGCCGCATCGTAAAGGTGCGGCTCTTTTTTTATTAAAAAAACAATTGCGGATGGTGACACTTTTGCGGTGTATAGGTGTTTCAAATATGTAAATTTGCAGGGTACAATGAAACAATTGCTTACATCTCGTCGTTTTTTGCCGTTCGCTCTTTGCGCGTTGTTCATGTTGGTGGCGTGCGATTTTCACGGTCCGTGGGAATATTACCCCGAAAAGCGCGACGTGTATACGGGTATCTACACCTACGGCTACGTTATCAGTGGCGAATCTCCTTATGTCTGCTTTTCGAAGGTTTACGAACTTGACGAAACGGCGGCCGAAAACTTTGCGTTTTACGACAGTGCCTACGTAACGGTATCGGGCCATTTTGACAGTCGTTACAGCGGTATAGACGAAGTGGATACGACGCTTGTCTTGAGTCCCTTTAGTCGTAAGCCGAATTGCTTTAGCGACGTTGCATACGAAGGTGTTATCGGCGAAACCTACAAGCTGGAAGCCTACTTTGTGTGGGATAGCTCGGGCCACAAGGCGAAATCCCGTTACAAGGCGGAGGCGATTATTCCGCCAGCTGTTAAAGTCAAGGGCTTGAATGTTCCTCTGCAAAATGGCGACTATGAGTGGATGGCTTTCGATGAAAGTAAGCCTAGGTTCGAAATAGACTTCCTGGAATTTCCCATGGACATGGAATTCGTGAAGTGCGCCCTGGATTACGATCAGTCTGTGAGAGGCGTCATTGCGGTGATGAATTACGACATGGGTAACGCCGAATCGCAGAATACGACCATCAACAACATGTTCAAGGGCTTTACCGACGAAGATGACCAAGGCTACCGCGGTATTGCGATTCATGACCCTTTGGAACTGACTGAAAATTTGGGCTTTACCTCGAACCGCAAGGTGGCAGATTTCCGTGCGCTGGACACCGCCTACCTGATGAACATGATGCTCCCCTTGGGCGATGTCTCTGTGGACTTGTATTCGACGGATGAATCCTATATCGATTATATAGACAAGGTGAAGGAATCGGTGAACGACTCGCGCATCATTCCGGAATCCAATATCGAAAACGGCATGGGCGTGTTTACCGGAATGTCTAAGGCGACGGTGTTGCTGCATGTTAATGGTAAGGGCGTGGGCATGAAGCACATTGCTCATCACAACTGCTACAATACCGAGGGCGATCTTTCGGATAGCTGGGATTCCAAGGGTTGCAGACTTTACCAGGATATTTACTGCGCGGGAATCGATCTCAATTGGACAGGTGACTTGGCGAATCAGAATAGGTATGCCTACGAAACCTACCGAGATTCTGTATACAGCAGGGATTCTAAGGAATGCTATGCCTCGAACGTGAAGGCCGCCATGATGCTCGATACCACCAAGTGGTCCATGTTCCTGCCCGACACGATCAATGCGGAAGACAAGTCCAGAGCCTACGCCGACGGCCTTAAGCGTTATTGCGTGGCAAGCAACTTCGAGAACAACAAGATTGCAGATTGCTACAACTTGTACGAGCTTTGCATCGTGAATCCGGAAGATAATTACTGCAAGGAATATCTGTGGACCTGGTGCGCCGACCGTGACTGGCCGGATATTGAACAGTGTCAGAGCGCCTTGGTGAGCCGCTACTACCTCAAGGAACAGAAGTCAAGCATTCTCAAGCGCGAAGCCCAGAAAATCTGCAACCGTTACCACCCCGTTATTTGCGACAACTGGTGTGAAAAGCAGAAAGACGGCCGCATGAAATGCCAGTAACGTTATGGCAATAAGTTTGTAAGACAAGAGCCCTGGCGATAAAGCCGGGGCTCTTTCTGTATGCGAGGATTTTTGAGCGTTGAAGAGTTATTTCTTCTTTAACGCGAGGATGCGCTTGACGCTTTCGTCGATGCGGGATTCTTTGATGTCGCCCTTTTCGACGGCCTTGACGACTGCATCGAACACCTGCGTGAATTCGCGGGAGCAAAGCACTACGTCGACACCAGCCTGGATAGACTTGATGGCGGCTTCGGCGTTGCCGAATTGCGTGGTGATGGCGCCCATATCCATGGCGTCGGTCACGATGACTCCCTTGAAACCGAGTTCGCCGCGGAGCTTGTCTTGCAGAATGACAGGAGAAAGTGTTGCGGGCAGATCGTCGCCAGTGACTTTCGGAGCCGCGATGTGGGCGGTCATGATCATCTGGGCGCCTGCCTTGATGCCGGCCTTGAACGGAATCATTTCGCACTTGAGCATTTCTTTCCAAGTCTTGTTGGTCTCGGCGTAGCCGGAATGCGTGTCGGTCTTTACGTCGCCGTGGCCAGGGAAATGCTTGAGCGTGCCGATAATGCCTGCGGAATCGAGGCCGTTGAGGTAACTTACCACAAAATCGGCGGCGGTCTCGGGGTCGTCCGAGAAGGCGCGCGCCCCGATGACGATGTTTTCAGGGTTCGTGTTCACGTCGGCGACCGGGGCGTAGTCGATGTCGAATCCGTATTCCTTGATGTAGCTTCCGATGGTGAACGCCGCCTTGTAGGCTTCGTTCGGGTCGCCGCTTTCGGCAATGGCGGCCATGCTTTCGTACTTGGGAACGTCAAAGTTCTCGTTGTTCGCGATACGGGCGACGCGGCCGCCTTCTTCGTCAATGGCAAGGAGTGGAGAGCCGTTCAGTTCCCTGATTTCGGCGATGAATTCGCCGAGCTGGTCTTCGTCTACAATATTGTGGGCGTAAAGAATCATGCCGCCAATGGGGTAGTCCTTGTTGATGGCTAGCATGGTCTTGTTCACGTGCTGTAGCTTGTAATCTGGAAGTTCCGCGTATTCGTTCCAGTGAATGCTCGTGTCAAGCGCTTCGGGGCGAATGAAGAACATCTGTCCCACTTTTTCGCGAATCGACATCTTGCTTACGTCAATCGTGGCGCTTTCTTTAGAATCGTCAGAAGGCGATGACGAAGAATCATCACCGCAGGCGACAAGCGTCAAGGTTAACGATAATGCAAAAATGGAATGTTGCGCGATGCTTGCAATGACGTTTTTCTTGAAATCCATAAACACTTCAAAAATTATTCAATTGAAAAAATCTTACCCGAAAGCATCAGGCGAATTGCCTTCGAAAGGGTAGTCTTGGCTGTGAGTTTGTCTGTGTCGATGTCTTTGGTTTTGCCATCGATATCGAAGGCGAGCGTGGCGCCTTTGTCGCTTACATCCATCTTGACTTTTGCGCCCATCACGAGCGGCAAGTTCACGTCGTCGTGACCGGCCGGGAATCCGCACATCACAGGAATGTCGTATTTCTTGAGGTAGCTCGAAAGCATGGCCTCGGTGCTTTCGTAATCAAGATCGGTGCCGGAATCCACGAACTCGCCGAGAATCACGCCGCGCACGTTTTCCATGACGCCGTGCAGTTCGATGGAATGGAACATGCGGTCGATGTTGCGCAGGTTTTCGCCGATTTCTTCCATGAACAAGATGATTCCGTCGTTCTGGAAAATATCGATGTCGCTTGTGCCGATGAGCGGCACGAAGGTGGTCATGTTGCCGCCCACGAGAATGCCTTCGGCTTTGCCCTTCTGGTTGTATTTGTGCTTGGGAACCTTGTAAGTCGGCACTTCGCCTTTGAGCAAGTCGCGCAGGAGTGTACTGTTGTCGTCTTTGCCTGCGGTTTTGGCGATGCTGGAACTCATGGTGCCGTGAATGCTCATGACGCCTGCCTTGGTCTGCATGGCATGCAGTGTGGTGATATCGCTGTAGCCAATAAGCCACTTGGGGTTCTTTTTCACAAGTTTCGGGTCAATGAGGTCGACCAGTTGAATGGTGCCGTAGCCGCCACGGTTGGCAAGGATTGCCTTGATGCTTGTGTCCTTGAGGGCGGTAATAAAGTCTTTGGCGCGTTCTTCGGCGGTGCCGGCGTATTTGCCTGCTTCAAGTTTGCCTACGTTCTTGCCGATAACGGGCGTGAATCCCCATTCCTTGATGACGTCGGCGGTCTTTTGGATGTTGGAATCGGGGGTGGTGTACGAGGGCGAAATTAGGGCAACCTTGTCGCCTTTTTTCAGGAATGCTGGCATTGTGCATTCGGCGAGCGGAGCCGTTTTTTCTCCGGGCCATTCTATGGCGCCAGTGGAGCCGTCGTCGCTACAGGCGGAAAGGAAACATAGGGCAACAATAGCACTGAAAGTGCCAATTTTTTTAATA
Organism: Fibrobacter sp. UWB5; assembly: GCF_002210295.1. Lineage (NCBI taxonomy): Bacteria > Pseudomonadati > Fibrobacterota > Fibrobacteria > Fibrobacterales > Fibrobacteraceae > Fibrobacter > Fibrobacter sp. UWB5. The sequence continues at coordinate 257,157 of NZ_MWQH01000001.1, forward strand.
TCCATAATCACCTTCTTAATTTTGTAAACATAAATATACCTTGAAGGCCGGTTCATGTCAATTAAAAAGGGGCGGAATGGGGCGCCGGATGGGGCCAAACGCTAAAGTTTTTTTGATATATCGGTAACACTTTTGTTTTGGTCAGGTGTTTTATTTATGTAAATTTTGATGTCTCACTTATTGCGGAAAGTTATGAAACGACTGAAATTATTACCGTTGACGCTTGTCGTGATGCTCCTTTCGGGGGTGGCATTTGCTGATCGTGACGCCGAAATTCGCGATTTGAAGCTCGAAAAAGACAAGCTGAATTCCGAAATCCAGAAATTGAACCGCCAGATCGCCTCGACCGATTCGATGCTCAAGGCGGACGATTCCCGTTACAAGACGTTGCAGGCCCGTTACAAGGCCGACACGGAACGCCGTCGTAGCGAAATCGATACCTTGAATGCCAAAATCAAGAACGTGGCTGCTGAACTCCAGACGGAACGCAACAAACAGGCCCGCGCGAAGAACAAGAGCGACAATGTGGCATCCAAGCGTAAGGCGCTGCGCGAAGAACTCGCCGGCATCAGCAAGCGTTTAGAAGCTCAAGTCGCACAGACGCTCCCGTGGGAACGCGAAAGCAGACTTGACCGCGTCAAATCGCTCACCCGCGATATCGAAAGCGGTAACGCCAGCGAAGAAGAAGCTTTTTCTCGCCTGAAGTCGCTTGTTGCCGAAGAAACCAAGTTCGGTGATGAAGTGGCAATCATCAACAGCCCGCTGACCCGTAAAGACGGCGAACTCATTAACGCGGCGATTCTGCGCATCGGTAACCAGTGGATGGTTTACAGCGACGACAACGGTACCGTTTTCGGAACGCTCGTGCGCAAGATGGTGGATGGCAAGATTGTCTACGAATGGAACGAAGACTTGAATTTGGAAGAACGCGCTGCGGTAAAGCTCGCACTTGACGTGAAACAGGCGAAAAAGCCGCCTCAGGTCGTGAAGTTGCCCGTAAGCCTTTCTGTGGTGGGGGGTGAGAAATGATTTTGAATAAGAATGTTGCATTGTGCGCCTTGATGATTTCGGCCTCTTCTGCTTTTGCGTGGCCGTGGTCGGGTTCGGGCGAAAGCAAGGCTACTGCCGAAGACCAGGCACGAATCAAGGATTCCCTGCAGACTGAAGAAGTTCGCAACTTGCAGCGCGAAGTAGAGGCTTTGACCCGCATTCGCTTGCAGAAGGCCGATTCGCTTGAAAAGCTTGAAGCCGAACACTGGCGCAAGCGTTATGCCGAATCCCAGTTGACCGAAGAACACCAGGCGGCATCGCGCGAACTGGATGCCCGCTATTCCAAGCTTTCGACGGATCTTGGTCGCGTGAGCGAAGAAGTCGCGGCAAGCAAGAGCCTGACCGAAGAAGCCGAAGAAAAGGCTCAGTCCGAAGAATCTGCTTACGATGCATTGAATACGCAGGTGAAGCTTTCGATCGATAAGACGCTTGGCGATGCCATGGGTGATTACCCGGTGGGCATGAACGGCCGCTTGATTCGCCTGAAACAAGCCTCTAACGAAGCCGAAAAGGCGACGCCGAATACGATTGGTGCGGTGCAGAGCTACATGGACGATTTGCTGATCCGTCATGAATTGACTTATACGCAGTTCTACGGTCGCGAAACTTCGCAGGTGGGCAGTCGCCCCGATGTGAACGTGAACCGTTTGCGCTTGGGTACCGTGTTTCTCGGCGAAGTCGCGCAGGACAATGGCGATGTGCAGGCATTGCTCCGCTCTGGCGCCTTGCAGGGTAAGGTGTTTGAATGGAATGCTGCGCTCCCGCCTGAAATGGCCGGTAATGTGAAGCAGGCTGTGGTACAGGCAGGTTCTGCTGGCGAAACTGCTTCGCCGACGGTCGTGATTCCGCTGGATGTGCTCCAGAATAAGGCAATCAAGAATGCGATTACCGATACCAAGGAACTCACGATGACTGAACAGTTCAAGGAATTCTTCAAGAAGGGCGGTATCGTGATGTACCCGCTCATGCTGGTGGCGATCTTTGCGTTGCTCCTTTGCTTGGAACGCTTCTTGGTATTGACTTTCCGCGGACATTTGGGCCGCCGCTTCCTCAAAAAGTTGAATGCGCTTGTCAAGGAATCCCGTTACGAAGACGCTGCGAATCTTTGCCTGAAAAAGGAAACGAGCCTTTCGCTGGTGCTGTTTGCAGTGCTGAACCGTGCCCGCGACAAGCGCGAAGATGCGGAACGCTCGCTGCAAGAAGCGATGCTCCGTGAACAGCCGAAATTGGAACGCCGCATGGGCCTGTTGGCTGCCATGGGTACGATTGCTCCGCTGCTTGGCTTGCTCGGTACGGTGACCGGTATCATTACGCTCTTTACCGTGATTACCGAAGTCGGTACGAATGACGCACGCGTTTTGGCAGGCGGTATTTCCGAAGCCCTGGTGACGACGGAAACGGGCCTTGTGATTGCCATTCCGGTGATGATTTTGCACGGCCTCTTGAGCGAAAAAATTGAAAAGGTCACGAGCGAAATGTATGTGCAGAGTACCTCGCTATTGAACAGAATTTTCGGGAAGGAAGCGTAAGCGGGCATGTCTAACACCCATTACATATTCCTGGAGTCTCTGCAGAACACTTACCAGGCGGGCGGCGTGGTTATGCTCCCGATTCTCTTGGCTGGTGTTATCGGATTCTACTTCCTGTTTTCGAGCTGGTTCCGCATTGGGAGTGACTTCTTCCGTGCCGACATTCACAGGGTCATCAAGCGCATGCGTCTTGACTTGAACGGCGGCAACGAAGAATACGAGAAGAATGCTGAACCCCCGAGCGTCGAAAAGGCGTTGCGCAGGCTTCGCAAGCGTGGCGGACTTTTGGGTCGTGAGCTGAGCTATGCGATTGATGTGGCGAAGGAAAACCCTGAAGGATTCCGCGACTACATGCAGGTGCGTCTCGCCAAGACGGTACGCTATATGGAGCAAGGAAACCACATTGTGTCTGTGATGGCCTCGGCCGCACCGCTCCTGGGTTTGCTTGGAACCGTGACGGGCATGGTCTCGACCTTTGAAGTGATTACGCTTTACGGAAACCAGAACCCGGTGCTCATGGCCGATGGCATTTCCGAAGCGTTGATTTCGACGCAGAGTGGCTTGCTCGTGGCATTCCCGCTCACGCTCTTGAAACAGCGCCTGGATGAACGTGTTGAAATTTTGCGCCAGAAGATGGAACTTGGCGCGACTGTGATTGAAAACTATTTTGTGGAAAAGGCTGAAGGCTAGTTATGGAATTCAATTTGCCGAGAAGAAAGCAGAAAGACATGGGCATCGAAATGGGCCCGCTGATGGATATCGTGTTCATCTTGCTCATCTTTTTTGTGGTGACGTCTTCGTTTACGCGTGAAACGGGTGTTGACGTGACTAAGCCGCAGGCACAGTCTGCAAGCCAACTCGAAAAAGAGAACTTGCTGATTGCCATTACCCGCGAAGGCACAATCCATATGAATGAACGCCAGGTGGACTTGGCGAGCTTGCAAGATATTTTGAAACAGTCGCTTGCAAAGGCTCCGGATCGCGAAGCGGTGGTGATTGCTGACAAGGGTGCCGAAACGGGCGTGTTGGTGCAGGTGATTGACATGTGCAACTTGGCTGGAGTCAAGAAGGTTTCGATTGCGGCTCAAGCTGAATAGGGTTAGACGAGAGAGATGTTGCATTTTTTGAAAAAAATAGTGAAGCGTTTTAGCATTTTGCTTGCGGCGATTCTCGCGAGTATGCTTCTCGTGTTCTCGGTGACGATGGCGAACTTGTTCCTGACGGGTAAGGTGTTTCACGAAAAGAAATACAACAAGACCGAAATCGCCATCAAGAAAGTAGACGAAGTCGAAAAAAAAGTTGAAAAGAAAAAGCCTGCTCGCAAGCCGAATCGCATGAGGTCGAATTCTCGCTCGCCTAAGGCTGGCCCGCGTTTTGCGATGAATTTGGGTGCCGCTTCGGGTAACGGCGGCGCTGCTGTAAGCCGTGACTTGGTGGCTGATTTCCGCGGCGGCGCGCTCTCGACGGAAAAGGGCGATGTGGATAAGAAACCCGAAAGCCGCAGCATGGCGAATTTCCAAGTGCCGCCCAAGATTCGCGACAACGAAATCGATGCAACGCTCCGCTTGAGTTTTTGCGTGGATGTAAGCGGCAAGGCTTACGATATCAAGGTGCTTGAAGAATCTCCAGCAGGTTCCGGCCTTGCGCAGGCGGGCCGTGAGGCTCTTGGCCGCATGACATTTACTCCTGCCGAAAAGGCGGGCAAGGCAGTGCCTTTCTGTGGTATGGAACAACCGTTCGAAGTGAAGTTTAGGGACTGATTTAGACGAGAGAACGGACCTACGGTCCTACAGACTAGAGACGAAAGAATTATAATGGCGCTTTGCGCAAAGAGTTTAAAAATGATGATGAAAGGAATGATAAGTAAGTACAATAGTTTGATGGGAGATTCTTGTATTGCATCTCTCTCGTCTCTCGTCTTTCGTCTCTCGTCTGTTTTGCTTTTTCTTGCTGCCTCTTGTTTCGCTGCGCAGTCTTCTTACGATTTGATGGAACGCGCGAATGCCCTTTACCGCGACGGAAAATTCAAGCAGGCCATTACGCTTTATCGCAAGGCTGAATCTCGCGGCGCCGACCCCGTCGCCACCAGTTTCAACATCGCGAATAGCTATTACCAGTTGGAAAACTTGCCCGAAGCCGCCGCCACTTACCGCAAGGCAATCGACTTCTCGAATGGTGCGTTTTCGCCCGCGCTCTTTAACATGGCGAGCGTGTATTTTAGACTCAAACAGTATCCGGAATGCGTGGCGGCGTATCACCGCGCGTTGAAACTGGAACCGGAAAATGTTTCCGGTTGGCTTTACTTAGGCGAAGCCTACAGTAAAACCGGCGACGCGGTCGGCGCCTTGCGTGCCATTGAAAAAGCTTACCAGCTCGACAAAGAAGACATCAGCATCGTGTACCAGCTTTCCGAAGCGAACATCTCGCTCAATGATTTTGAACGCGCTGTGACCGTGATTCGCGAAGGCTATGCCGCCCACCCCGAAGAAATCGACTTCCTGGTTTACCTAGGTGATGTTTACCGTCTGAACAAACAGTACGAAGAAAGCGCCGCCGCCTACCGCGAAGCGCTGGGGGTACGCCCTGATGATCCGGCGACCATGTACAAACTTGCTGACGTTCTCGCCGAAGACAATAAGCCCTTTGTCGCGATGGATGTGCTCAACAACCTCACGCAAATCAAACCCGATTTTAGCGATGCAGCCATCTTCCTCGGGAACCTGGCTTACGACGCTAAGTTCCTCGACCGCGCCGAATCCGCCTACGAGCTTGCCGCAAAGCAGGGCAACACCGAAGCCGTATTCGGTTACAAGAACATGGCCTACGACGCCCACGCCCAAAAGCGCGATGACGAGGCCTTGCGCCTGCTACGCACCGCCCAGAGCTACTTCCCGGACGATGTCACCTTGCAGGCCGACATCTTGGAATTCGAGAAGTAGAATTTTAGAGAACGCTACTGTGCGAAATTAATTCCGAAAGATTTCGGAATGACAATTTCCCTGTAGGAATTCATCAAGTAGTCATCTGTCATTCCAGAAACGTAATCGGCAACGACGCGGGGCTTTGAAGTTGCGGCCTTGTATTCTTCGCTCATGGATTCGTACCAATGACGAATGCCAGTGATTTTCTTATCCGATTCAAGTTCTTCGAGGCATTCTTCCAGAACCGTCTGGAACATGGTTTTGATTTTCTCGTCTTGCGTAGATTTTTTCGGATTCTGGTAAATGTTCTTGTAATTCCAATCTTTCAGGCGGCTTAACGCTTCGGAAACATCTGCCGAGAAAGTCAGCGTTTCCTTGTCGATGCTGTTATTCACAAGGTCTTTGATCAGCGTGTCAACGATAGTGCCATTTTTGTCGCCGAGAACATCCGTGATTTCTCGAGGTAGGTTTTCGCGTTCCACCAGCTTCAACTTGATGGCATCTTCAATGTCGCGGCCAATATAGGCGATTACATCTGAAATGCGCATCACGCAACCTTCCAATGTCATCGGGACCATCGCCTTCGATTTCAGCGCGCCCGTCAAACTGTTGCGGTACTCTTCTAGCAACTTTTCTGGCGTCTTGTTGCGATCGCAACCATAATGGTTCTGCAGAATTTCGCCGTTGTGGCAAATGATTCCGTCAAGCACTTGTGCGGTAAGGTTCAGACCCTTGCCGTACGCTTCAAGCTCATGGAATAAGCGGAAACTCTGAACGTTATGTTCGAAAATTCCTTCGTTCTGTTTTTCCAAAAATGCCGACAGAATGCGCTCGCCGTCGTGTCCAAAAGGCGTGTGGCCCACATCGTGGCCCAGAGAAATCGCCTCGATTAGATCCTCGTTCAAATTCAAGAAACGCCCGATTGTACGCGCAATCTTCGAAACCAATTGCACGTGAAGCACGCGATGCGTAATATGGTCGTTCTCGACCAAGTAAAAAACTTGCGTCTTGTCAATATATCGGCTGTAGCAATAGGAATGAATAATCTTGTCCGAATCATGGAAAAAGTTCGGACGAACATCTTCCGCGGCCTCGCGAAAGCGAACTGCCTGAACAGACTTGCAAGCATAAGGCGCAAGCGAACTTTCCTTCGCATTCAACCGCGCTTCAATCCGTTCCCTAGTTTCAGCATTCCATTCCATAGAACATCCTTAAAATTATTCCGCAAATCCCGGGGGCGGCAAATGCATGCCAGCCATGGTGAGTTTGTTGTCGCGGGCATATTGCATAATACGCTTGCGGCTTTCAATGGACTTTTCCTTGTCCATGTCGTAATTGGAATTGATTTCGGGGTGGTCCTTTTGCAAAGCGTAACCATGCATCAAATCGCCAATCACGAGTAAGTTCGAAATCTGGAAAGCAGTGTGGCCGGGCGTATGGCCCACGGCATCCAGCGCAAGCACGCCGTGCGGCAAGCTGTCGCCAAAGGCGAACAAATGGAGTTTATCCTTGTACATTCCCATGACGACCTTCTGCAAGTCGTTTTTCGGAATGTCATTCATCCAAGCATCGTATTCCACTTTGCCTGCGTAAACGGTGGCGTTGTTGAATACCTTCACGTCTTTGCCAGCAGAATCTTTTGCAATCATGCCTGCGATGTGGTCCACATGAAAGTGCGTCAGATAAATCAAGTCAATCTTGTCAGGAGTCACATCCAAAGCGGCGAGGCGATCCAGCATCTGGCCGCCGAAAGCACCGAGACCCGCATCAAACAAGATGTTCTTGCCGTCCACCTGCAACAGGAACACGCTCACCGAAGCCGGAATGCCATCGGGCAAATTCAAGCTTGCAAACAGAGAGTCGCTGGCGTCGCTAAAGAGGCTGCGTGGGTTCAGCTTTTCGCCCTGATTGTCCTGAATCCAAGTCACGCTAGCACCGTTTGCGAGCTTGATGGTTTTTGCAACTTGCACGACATTCGCCGCTTCAGCTGGGGCAGCATTTTCTGCCGGCTCCGTAGCAGTCTTGGCAGGCTCTGCCGTTTTTTCAGTAGCGGGGGTCTTGGTGTCGCTGCAGCCGAATACGACGAAAGATGCCATCATGGCAAAGAGGGGGAGAAGATGCTTTTTCATAAGGACTCCTGTTTAGAGTGAATATAAAAAAGAATCGTTCTTGTAAAGTTTAAACCCCTGTTTCGGCCTGTAATTTATCCAATTTAGCCCCTTTTTTCCACGGGATTTTATTGCCGTAGCTCTTTATGTCAACGGCGTAGGGAATTTGGTCTAGCAGTTTTTCTATTTGCGCGATGACGTTCAAAATGCCCGAGATTTTTCCCGAGAAATTCTTGGGAGTGAGCGATATTTGAATCATCTTGTGCTTTTTCATTTTCACAAACAGAAGGTAGCGCGTTTCGTCACTGCTTAAATACCACTCATAGTTCGAAGATGACATGATTTGCGGAATAATAGTCTCAATGCTTTTCTCGGCAATATCAATAAGTTTGTTTTCTTTTTCTTGCGAAAGGCGGAGGTTTTGAGCTTGTTCGTGATATTTCGGAAACTTCCTGAGGAATGCATCTATGTTTTTTAAAGTCGCTTCAATATTGCAGTTGAAGCTGTACACGCTTGTATCATATTCTTGTCCCCAATCCGTATTGTATGTGGCATAGAAGTTCGCAAAAGCGTTCCTAGGCTCGACAACGAGCATAAAACGCTCGCTCTTCACTCCGCTTGGAGTGATAGTCAGAATTATTTTTTCAAGGATAGTATTGAACTTCTCTGTGACAGTTCTGTTTATGGGATCTTTCTGGGCGAAATCGTAGATTTGCTTTTTCAAGTATTCCGGATCGATGGGCCAATGCTTTTCGTTTGAAGGGAATGTGGCGATGATACCCCTGATTTTTCTGTTCCAAAATGAATCAAGGAGTATGTAGGTGGTATTTTGATTCCGGCGTAAGGGCATTATGACCTCGGAATATAAGTGACACGATTCCGTTTGAGTTTTTTGAGTCTTTCGCTATTGGATTCGTAATCCGATTTGTTGCTTAGCACCCAAAGAACATCTATGACACGCTTGGTGCTGTAGGTGGGGGATTCAGCAAAACCATCTGTGAAGAAAATTAACCCATCGTATTCAGGATGATTGCAGTAGTAATCTGCGACGGGTTGAAAGTCGGTTCCGCCTCGGCCTATAATTTTTATGCTCTTGCGAGCTTTCTTGAAAGCTTCGGGGATGCCTTTGATTTCTGAATCGAATTGGAGAACGTCCAGCTTCTCGACTCCGAATTTGAAAAGTCTGCCAATGGCCGAGAAAAAGAATTCTAGGCTTCTGTCGGTGACAGAACCACTCACGTCTACGGCTATGAGCAGATTCGCTTTTAAATCGTAGCGGCTGCCCATGGCGTCAAATCCGAATCGGCGATTGGGGCGCATACGTGTCAGATGGCGTTTACTAGAAAGTACCGATGTTTTGAAAATGCTCAGCATTCGTCGGTAATCCATGTCGACCTTCAAGCTCGCCTTGATAAGTCCTTGCATGGAACCGGGAACCGTTCCCCAGGTGTTGCTTGCTATGGCGACTTCAATCATGTCATTGATTTCGCAACAGGCTTCCGGATCTTCCTCCCAAAGTTCCGATACTTGTGCATCTTTCAACCCCTTATTACGACCGCCATCTCCATCATTGTCTCCGTTTCCTTCAGAATCCTGTCCCTCTCCCTGGTTGTTCTCATATTCGCCTACACCGTCCCCGTCTTCGCCATCTTCGTTTCCACCTAGAGGAATCGCTTTTGCGGTTTGCCCCTTCAGTATCTGGTAGTATTCTTCGAAACACAGCCCGTGTGGCAATTGTAAGCTAGTCCCGCTCATCTGTTTTCTAATCAGGAGGGGCACATCGTAGACATCTGCAATGGTCACGTTGCTTGCCATGGTAAGGAGAGCCTTCTCGGCGTAAGGAGGCTGGCGTTGGTACGGGTGTTTTAGCAGAATTCGGAACATCTCTATCTTGAACATTTCCACCAAAATAGAATCGCGTTCATTTTCCAAGAGAGATGGCGAAAATTCAACTTTTCGATTGCCTGTTCGAATGGGAACTTCCAAGGTGTCGTTTTCAACTACGCTGTGACTACAGTATGCCGCGAAAAGCAGTGGTTCTGTCAGGAACCACGTTTCGCCAATTTTCTTGATTCTCTCAAGAACAGTCATGGGTCACCATCCGTCATTGTTTATATAGACTGCACAAAAGCCATTATCTTGCTATACAGCTTGATGCATCGCGTAATGATAAAAGTCATTGCTTGCGGATACACGGCCGAAGAATAGGCGTTTGTAAAGTGCGCCTGTGCTTCACGGAATTTTTCGTCAGAAAGAAAATCAAAATATGCATCGAGATTTGTAGCGACTTTCTCTATTTCGCTGTCATCGTAATTTTTCGTTTCAATAAAGCGGAAAATGGACTCGTTTATCGCGGCGAGTTCCGGTACTTTGCATTTTTTCAATGCAGTTTTTTGTTTTGCAAAATCACCGAGTAAAATGTCCTTTGCGCTGGGCAATCTATTTTGATTGATGCTTGCAAAGAATTTCGAAGCCGCGGTCATCCCGATGACACCAGCAATAATTGTTTTGAGCAGCGAATTAACTTCGTTCTGTTGCAGAATGTTTGAGACACGTTCCCAGGCGCGCCTGTCAGGAGATTTTTCAAGCCCTTGATCTTCGCGGGTGAATTCTGCACCATCAAGCATTTCTGGGTTTTCAGAAATAAAACAGATGACTCGATTATCCAGTTTTTTCTGGGCCGCCCACAGGAGCCATTCTTGAACGGTGGGGCGGAATTCGTAAATATTGAAGCGGCTAACCAAAGCCGGGTCCAAATCGGTGAGTTGGTATTCTTCTCCGTCGTTCACGGCGCTAATCACGCGACTCCCTTCGGGGAGTTTTTTACCAGCGAGTGTCCGGTTTAGCGTCAAGTCCATGATGGTCTGCAACACTTCGGGGCGGGCGCGGTTGAGTTCGTCTAAAAAGAGTACCATCGGCTTCCCGTCCGTCGGGAACCAATAAGGTGGCATAAAGTCCGTCTTTCCTGTTTCTGTATTCAAGCGCGGGAGCCCAATCAAATCGCCAGGATCGCTCATCTGCCCGAGAAATAGAATGACCACCCGTTCTCCGCGCGCAGTGAAGAACTTCTCCAGAATCTGCGACTTGCCGATTCCGTGTTTCCCGGTGAGCATGATGTTCTGCGATGCGGGAGTTGCTGCCAAAAGTTTTTCCAGTTCTTTTCCATTGATGCGTACGCCCATAGACTCTCCTTAAAATCGTGTAAATTCCTTTGTCATTGTAATATCCATCGGGAAGGGCATTGTGTTCAGCAAATTTTCCACGCGCCCAAGCACCTCTAAAAGCGTGGGGAGCCGTTTCATAAAGTCCCTACGGTTCAGTGTCATCGAAATCACGTTCTTTTTCCCCATGCCAATGCGCAAAGAAAAGAACTCGCCTTTGTCTACTAGGTCCCACTCGTAATGCGTTGTTGAAAGCAACTGCTCCACGGCAGACCTGATGCTGATTTTAGCCATCTCTTCAATTTTTGCCTTTTTCTCGGCCTCGATTTTTGCGCGCTCCATTTTTTCTTTATGTTCCGGGAATTCGTCAACAAAGGTTTCCAGGTTTTCTAGCGTTCTTTGCAGGTCGATTGTTGATGCCGAGAAGCTGAATGAATCTCCGTTTCTTAATTTCAAGTGCACGGTCGCCTGAAAATTGATTGTCAATTCAATGATGTACATTGAATCAAATAATTTCTGGATGGTTATTTCTTCAATTTTATCGTTTTGCTGAAACAGTGATCCTTGCTTTTTCCCGTCCATCGTTACCACAAAGCGGCATTCTGCTCTGCGACTTTTCAATTCGTTGAACGCACAAAGAATTTCCCCTTCAGAGGGGAATGTCCTAGATTCGCCCGGTACAATGATGTTTTTAAGTAGCTTTTTCCAGTAAGAAACCTGAATGTCATCCCTAATCATACCGCAAAATATACTCACGGTATGCGACAACTGATGACGTTTACGGAATGCGTAAAATCATTGAATAATATGCAAATAATGCACATTTTTTTGTTTTTTATGAAAAAAATGGCACTTTTGCGATTTTGAGGGTATATTTCTATTAAGAAGCTTTCAATATAAGGAGAAAAAAATGGCTGCAATTATTTTAAATAAAATGTATACTGGGGGGTATTTGGAATCTGGCGAAAATATCGGTCATGAGATAATCAACCTGTATAAGGCGGACAATGACTGCAATTATGTGTATGTAAACGCCTATGGATGGATTGCAAAAGAATGGGATCATAAAATTTCAGAAATCCTTTTGGTCCGAATGATCAATAATGCAACATTGGAAATTCTAGGTGTTGCGTCTGACTTGCAACAAATCCTTTGCGAATATGACTATAAAAAAGAAGACGTTTTTTTTGAAGAGCAAAAAAAATATGTTCATGAAAACGGAATAAAATACGGTTCTGTATATCTCGATGAAATTATGAAGGGAAATCGAGATGAAGTGCAATATAAACCACAGTTAGTTACTTTCAGGGCTGGGAGTGTAAGACGTCCTAGTAAAACTATATATTTAACGACTGATAAATCATTGAATACAAACGCCAATTCCCAATATTTTTATTTACCAGAATATAATTTTTCTTGCACAAGTCCAAAGATTTATTGCGATGAACAAGAGCAGCCAAAAGCACATACGGTTTTGAAAAAAATTATAGATAATTCATCATTATGGCTTAATTCTGAAAAAAGTACTGATAAGGTAAATTTGAAAAACGATATATCGTCAGAGAAATTTTCTTTCTTAACTCTTATCAAAAAGGAATACGATGAACTGTCGTATTCAAATATGTTGGAATATTTCTTTAATTTAGATAAAAATGTCTTTTTTGAGTTTTGCAAAAAAGTCTTAGGAATAAGCAATTTTAATGAGGATTATGAAATTGTTCGCGAAGTTGAGTGTAACATTGATTTACTTATAAAATCGCAAAGGCATGTAATTGTAATTGAGAATAAGATTAAGTCTGGCATAAACGGTTTTGGACACGACATAAAAACAGAGGAAGATGCAAAAAGTCAATTGGATAAATATTATACCCATGTGTGTAAAAATTATAGCGAACGTGAATGTCATTTCTTTTTATTGACTCCTAACTACAATATTATCGATCCATTGAAGTATGCGCAAAATGGAGAATACAAATCACTGTTATACAGTGATATTTATGAATTCTTTTCTGAAGTCAAAAGTGATGTGCTGGAAAAAGACAAGTATTTTGATGATTTTAAAATAGCCCTAAAAAAACAAAGTGAACCAGTTGATAATCAGAATTTTGATATTATGCAAGATCGTTTTGTAAAGACAATTATAAAAATAAAGAATGAGTCGAGCAAAATTTCTGCTAATGGGTAGATGACGGTTTAAACAATCGCTTTTTATCATGATAGGTATAAAGCCCCTTTTTAGGGGCTTTTTTCATATCGGGACCTATCCGTCTGTAATTGTCGCATAACCGATGTATCTTTATTGCGTCAACCTATTTTAGGAGAGAATATGACGCAAGAAGAATTGATTGATAAAGTCCACAACGAAATGTCCGGCAGAGTGCCGTTTGCCGAGGTGGTGCACCGCATTGCGAACGCCATTAGGCTAGAAGGAAAAACAAATTTCCGCACGATGTTTGCAAGGCTTGAACCGGCTTCAAGCGGATACGTCTATGCCTATCCGGATGATATTTCGGATGGTCCTTGGGATATCTAATTGTGAACGAGACGTATATGCGAAGCGAAAACAACCAACTTTTGGAACTATATCCGCTTTCTACTATGCGGAAAATCTTGGATTGTATTGAAACAACACAGAACATTCGTGTTGACATTAGCCGCATCCCTTTAGACGATAAGAAAACACTAGATCTATTCAGGAACGGGGATACGGGGGGAGTATTCGGCTTTGACTCTCCTGACATGCAAGAATATTCGAAACAGCTGAAACCAGATAGCTTCGAAGAATTAATGATTTTATGCGCGTTATGTGGACCTGCGAGAGCGTTTAGGCCCGCGACATCTGATTTGATTACCGAATATATCGATAGAAAGAGGGGCGAATGTGGCTATGACGGCATTCATCCGGATGTAGAACAGATTATTTTGCCTACCTATGGCATGATTATTTACCAAGAGCAGGTGACGGAAATCCTTTGCAAAATTACAGGATATCCTCCAGAAAATGCAGAGGAAGTTCGTCGCATACTTGCAAAAAGAAATCCTGAAAGAATATCGAAACTTGAACCAGAATTTTTCTGTCAGTGCGAGGCCAAGGGGCATGACCAACAAATCGCTTGGCAAATTTGGGACTTGCTTTTCATATACGCAAAACATGCCGTTTGCAAAACACTTGTGTCGATTTACACCTTTGTCGCTTACCAATTTGCCTATTTGAAGGTTCATTACAAGAGCGAATTTTGTTCCGCAATAACCTGCGCAAAATAGGAGGCCCGTATGACGTTAGATGAATTTCAGAAATACAAGGCGCTTAAAAGCTATGTTGAGGAATCGTATCCCGATAAAGAAGAAAGCAAAGATGTTTGGCATTCCGTCAAACGACTGATATTAAGCTGCAACGAACATGACATCAGGCAAGATCAGCTGGAGATCTTTTTCCAAATGTCTGAAACCGGGAAACCGCTTTGTCATCTGGATGTCCTCGTAAATTCAGACGATTTTGTCTCTATTTTTGATGTCTTGGATGAGCCCTTCGTAAGCTACCCATTTACGCATTGCCTGTTGGTGTGCGACGCGGTCAAAAATACGCATCGATTTTTCTTTGTAAATCCAGATGTGTCGGGTACAAAAGATTTTTCGTTCAACAGTAAGTTGGCGCTCAGGGATTCATACATTCTGCTGAGTTCTTGTGAAGAAAGCGTGGAAAATATCGCTGATTTGATAATTCCCGAAACGGCGAAGTTCATCATCCGTTGCGTATTATGCAAGAACCGTGTTAAATATGCGGGCGTATTTGAAATAACAAGAGATTCTGCGGGAAGCATTTCTGCCGTTGAATTCAAGAACGAAGAAATAGATATGCAAGAATCGCTTTGCAAGAGAATAAAGAAATCGGTCTCGGATGCACAAAAAGTGCAAAAGCAGAACGACAACAAAGTTCTTTGGAAATGGGACGAACTCTTTCAAAAGAGTTTCAATAAATAGGAACACCTTATGGGTACAAGGAATTACAAGAGTGTATTCATTCTGCGCGTTTACAGATTCGATTTGTGTGAAAAGCCTGGTTACAGCGTAGACAAATACGAAATTAAACGGAATGGCTATGCTGCGCCGAGTTTTAAAATTTACGAGTCGGAAACAGGAATTTTTGAGACCTTGGCGCAGGCTGAAAAACAAATCCGAAAGCTAACGGGTAACGAAGATATTTATAGTTTTCTTGTGGAGGAAAAACCAGTAGGCGGTACGTTTTATACTGAAGACGCCCTTTCAAGAAGACGCTACTTGAAAGATGGTAAATTGTGGCAAAAATGCGATGTTTCGAGTGTTCGCTGTTTCAATGGGAAAGATGTTGATTTAGGTGAAGTCAATTTTTATGGCCGCAATCCCCAAACCCTTCCTTTCAAGGAGGGTGACATCGTAGAAATTGCCTACAACGATTATGCGCGGCTCGCCATTATCTGGAAACTTCCGCCAAGCGTTGATTACATGAAAACTATATGGGATCAACACAAAAAACTTTGCAAAAAGAATCCTCTTAGTTCGCGCGTTCATCCTGACGAGTCTGAAGACGCCTACACAATCCTGTTTTACTATGTGGACAAAGACGGCGAAATAAGCCACGATGTCATGCACGCGGCTGTATACGAAACATTGCCGCTTTCATTCCCCGTCTCAAGAAAAAGTGCTGCTGAACTCCGCCGCCGCCTTGAAAAGTTTAAAGACGAATATGAACGGTATGAGGATGAATGCGGAGACGTCATTCCGTTCTAAAAAGGTTTTAATATGAAATACGAAGAACGCAAAAGCTCGGAATACATAAATAATATCATAGAACATCTGATTAAAGATGACCGTTTGGTTAAAGTTCAAAGGAAAATTGAAAGGGAAATTGAACTTCATCAAGATTCGCATCTCTTGGCAAGAAAGGTGCTTGCCAACCAGTGTTATTATTAAAGATACTCCCGGGAAAGAGCCTGCTGATTACAAGGAACTCAACGAATGGCACGAAGAATTAAGCTGGAACATCGAATGTCTTGAGCTCCCGGAATTTGATAACGAATACATCTGTTTTGCCATGCACAAGTTCTTTGCCGACGGTTCTTATTCCCTTGCAGACGCCATGCGTATGAAACCAGAGGATTTTCATATTTACACCAAAATAAACATATAAACCAAACGCCAAATAGGACAATTCCCATATTTAGCAAAGGAGTTTTTATGACGCAAAAGGAATTAATTGACAAGGGCCACCGCGAAATGGTTGGCAGCGTGCCGTTCACCGAAGTGGTTCACCGCATTGCGTAAGCCATTACCCGGGAAGGCGCCGCAGATTTCCGCACCTTGTTTGCCAGGCTTGAGCCGGCATCGAGCGCATATGTCTATGCCTACCCGAATGACCTTTCGGACGGACCGTGGGACATCTAAAAGCGATTGGTGTTTTTGAGTCTAAATCGCCACTTTTCTAGAAAAATGCACTTTTTCGGTTGAAAAAGTGCACTCCAGCTACAATAATTCGGTTGAAAAAGTGCGTCAAAGAGTTGACAATTCGGTCGGAAAAGTGTAGTTTTATGGTATGTTCAAGCGAAAAATCCTTAAAGAATTCGAAAATTGGAAAGTTTCGGGGGGCAAAAAGAAGGCCCTGGTTGTCAAAGGCATGCGCCAAATCGGCAAGACATCTAGCGTCCTGGATTTCGCCCGAACCCATTACGAAAACGTCGTCTACATCAACTTTAAGGAAAACGAAAACGCCAAGCAAGTCTTCGACAGTGACCTGAACGTGGGCAGGATTACCATCGACCTTTCGGCGCTTTTCCCAAACGCTCATTTTGTTGAAAACAAGACCGTCATCATCTTCGATGAAATTCAAGAATGCGCAAACGCCCGCGCGAGCATCAAGCCCTTTATGGAAGATGGACGCTACGACGTTATTTGTACCGGATCCCTGCTTGGCATCAAAGGGTACAATCGTAAAAAAGGGAAAGGCGTCCCGACCGGTTTCGAAAGAATCATTTATATGAAACCCATGGATTTCGAAGAATTCCTGTGGGCTAAGGGAATTGGCGAAAACGTGATCGGTTACCTGAAGGAATGCTACGAGAAAAAGGAACCCGTAAGCGAGGCGACGCACAATGCCATGCTCCGCTATTTCAAGGAATACCTTTGCGTGGGCGGACTCCCTTATATTGTTTCCCGTTTTGTCGAAACGAACGACATGAATGTTGTCTGGCAAGAACAGCAGGACATTCTTGAAGAATACAAGGACGATTTTGGCAAGCACCTGGACGAGAACGAAAACGAGGAAATAGATCGCACGCTTCTTGGCCGCATCAACCGCGTGTTCGATTCCATTCCCGCGCAGCTCGCAAAAGAAAACAATAAATTTGTCTATTCTCAGCTAGAAAAGAAAGGTCGTTCTGAAAATTACCAAACCGCAATCCAGTGGCTCAACGATTGCGGCATCATCAACATCTGCTATAATCTGACCAACATCGCAGAACCCCTTGATGGTTACAAAATCGAGAATACGTTCAAGATTTATGTGCAGGATTCCGGATTGTTTGTTGCCATGCTGGAGCGTGGAACAGCTGCAAAGATTCTAAGCGGCGATATGGGATTCTACAAAGGCGCCATCTACGAGAACATCATTGCGGATTGTTTCTCCAAACAGGGCCGCAAACTATTCTACTTCCGCAAAGAATCTGGGCTAGAAATTGACTTTGTAGAAAATGTCGGCGGCGAACTCGCCATTATTGAAGTCAAGGCGACAACGGGGCGTTCCAAGTCGGCAAAGACCGTTCTGAGTAACGATAATTACGCAGCAAAGGTTTGCTACAAACTTTCCGAAAACAACATAGGTGTTGCTGGCAAGATGGTTACATTGCCGTACTATATGGCAATGTTTCTGGAGTGATTTTATAAATTGGCAGGGGAAAGCCTTCCCCTCGCTCGCACTGCATTGCTCGCTACCCCTTCTAGCGGGCGCTCAGTCGCCGCGCCCGCAACGCCCTAGGCTTGCCTTTACTTATTGTGCCAAAGCCTGAAATTCTTTATCAAATACAGGCATTCTATTCTCAAGATTAAAGAAATGGAAGCCCCAAATTCTATAATCATTGTCATCGACAAACATTTTTACGGGAACAGCTTCGTCGATTAGTTGCAGCATGAATTTTTCTTTCCAAGCATCACTCTCAAGAAGTTGTGTTCCTTTGGGTTCAATGAAAATTTGAATCTGTTCAAATCCATCCGTTTTATCTTTTTGAAGAAATAAAACATAATCAGGCTCAAATCTTTCGCCATCATCAAACGAATAAATATGAAATTCTCGTTCGTTTCTAACCAAATAGACTTTACTATAAGTTTTTCTTAAATCGTCGACATATCCTTTAAAATATGCGACAAAGGCTTTTTCTTCTGATGTTCCGAAATTGTCTGTGTAGGCAAACCAATCCTCATTAGACAAATCTATTTTCCATTCCTTTTTCACCGAAGAATCGTTTTGAGAAACTCCAACACCACCGTCATGAGGTTTTGTGTAATTGACCGTTTTGTTTCGGAATACATCACGAACATTTTTTGCCTTAAACTCTTTTGTTCCGCTATATCTCTCCTGAATATCAGAAATTGAGTTGGCAATTTTACCAAGAACATAGAAAACAGCCGAATAAAGCGTTTCTACAGCAGGTTCATCTTCTTTACACTGAATGTCTATTCGAACTTTTCCAAGATATTCGTTGTCAGTAATGAATTGTCTTGTAGATGTTAGATTAGGAAAATATGAGTGCAATGTTTTGAATTTTAAAATAGGGAATTTCATCAACGCTTTGTTGACTATGGCGTAGTTGATGTTTGCAATATCCTTAATAGTTGTATGAGTTGTTTTTAATTCAACCGCCGTTTCGGATTGGGCCGATTCTGTCATAACAGCATCAATGCCGGACATCCCAGAAGATACTCGGAAATGGTAAATGTCATCACGAACTTTTGGCGATAAGCTATGAACATCATTTCGGTCTTTTACAATCTTCTCGTTCAAAAAAATCAAACCATGCGTATACAAATCATCTGTCTTGAAACTCTCTTTAAGAACATATTCTTGCTGAATAATCTCATCGGAATTTAAGCCAATTTCACGAAGAGCGTTTTTCAATTCAGAAACATATCTATGATCATTTTGACAATGGTAATAAAGTGTTTCGCAAATACGTAATTCATTAGTTATGTCTTCATCATACTTTCGCTGAAATTTAGGCTGTTCTTCATCTACTCGGAACGGGCAATACCTTGCGCCGCGTCCAATCAATTGAGCTTCTGCAGTCGTTGCTTCCGATACTTTGTTTTTGCCAGACTGTCTAGTTTCATAAAGTCGGACAATATCAAAAAGATTCAAGACGTCCCAACCTTCATCTAGTTTCTTCACCTCAAAGATAGCACGATACGGATTGTCTGCATCTTCAAGGGTATTTAGCAGGATTTGCTTCTGGGTAGCGTCCTTATCGTCATTTACTGAAACGCAGTGTTCTTCAGAAAAATCGTCTCGTATTTCCGCAGCAAGGGCGTCAAACGATATACCATTGCTTGTAAAAAAGCTAAAAGCCTTTTGCATTGCCTCGTTATTACATTCTATAGAAAGTTTTTGTAATTGCGATCCGGACAAATTCTTTACAGCATTAAGAAAAACCTCCATAAATTCTTTACTGTCTGCGATTTTTGCAGCCTTAAAAAGAACTATGGGCTTGATAGCAAGTCTATTTTTCTGGAAAATTTTCAAGCGGTATTGGCTAAGGACAAGAGCTTGTAAAGCTCTGTTTATACGAGATAAATCTGAGCGAAGGGTGAGAATGTCCTTGGAATATTTGTCATTGTAGAATTTTGAAAGCGTATAATCGAAGACGATTTTGTTTTCATAGGATGCTTGAATCGACTTGTTGGCAAGATCGCATGTTGCCGTAAATTCAAGTAAGATATTGTCAGTATTTCTTCCAAAAATATTTTTTACTGTTTGTTCCCAGGTCCGAAAATCATCTTCCTCGTCTTTCTTTTTCTTAGATTTTGTTTCAACATTCAAATGATGTGCTTCGTCTGAAATTAGAACAACTTTCTGATTGTCAAAATCATCAAAGGTCATCCCATTTTCTTTCGGGAACCACATATCCATATGCAAGCCCTGTGTTGTCGCAAAACGGATATTGATTGAGTCAGGTTCTGCATATTGAAAATTTTCTACTTGGTTGATGCGAATTCGCTCGCCATCAATAACGATTTCGTCGGCAAACAAATATTTGGAGGCAATCGGATTACAGAAATTTTCTTTTGTCTTTTCAACAATGTTTGACAAGTTGACGAAAAAAAGGAAATTGCGATACCCTTGTTTATAGAGATATAGCATTAACCCTGCCATAATCAAGGTTTTTCCACTTCCTGTTGCCATGTGGAATAAAACTTGCAAAGGATTTGGGCGTTTTTCGCTTTCATAATATGTTATAAAATTTTCAAAAGCCTCTTTTTGATAAGGTCGTAATTCAAATTTCGAATTTAGGTTGCGAGGTATGTAATCTGGAAGCGAAACACTATGGCCTTGATCTCGTAAAAAGTCTATGTTCTCGTATAAAAATGCCATTGTTGCTATTCTCCATAGAAACTTCTCGTGAAAGCCTTATCCTCTTCGGGAATGGCAAATTCTGTATCATCAATATCGCAATAGTTTACATACAGAAGGTTTTTGTCAAGAATTTCCATAAGGAAGGTTTTTTGATCATCAAGAGAAAGGTCTGAAAAATCTTCGGCTGCCGAAGCGATTTCTTTCGGATTTACTTTATGGCTAATAAATCCCGACTGAATCATTTTATTGTAGATGATTGAAAGCGAGGCTTTATCTGTTGCAGCTTCAATTTCTTCAACGATGGCTTGATTTTGTTTGGCGAGTTCACAATAGACAAATGAACCTCCTCCTTGCCATCCATAATTGATGGAAACACCTCTCGTATCACCAATAATGGTATTGTACAATCTCTGACAGGTAATGTCCTTAATATAATCCATCTGTTCGCAAAGAATGAATTTTCGATTCATTTTCATTGCGACAGCTCCTGTTGTTCCTGAGCCGGCAAAGAAATCTATGACGGTATCGCCTTCATTTGTACACAGTTCTAATATTCGGGAAATTAATTTTTCAGGTTTTTTCCCTTTCTTTAATACAACTCCACCTTCATTATGAATGTCATTTGGAAGGACATCATCCCAAATATCAGAAATCGGCTGACTAAATGTCATTTTCCCATCAATATTTGCTAGACGGTCAGAAAGGAACAGTATTAATTTGCCTCCTTTTACGTAGTAAGGTTTTTCCTCATTCCCTCGATCAAGGTACATTACATGGTCCGGATTCTGAAGAGAAATGTTTTTCAGTTCTCTTGCCTGTTGGCTAATATTGTCATCATCAAGTGTTGCTAATTGACAAATACGTTCGGAATGTGCTAATACAAATGCCTCTAAGGCTTCATTAAAGCCTTCTTTTCCATAGTACGATTTTAACTTTGATTTTTGAACGCCAGTCTCTTTCGCAAACTCTTCTAGAACAGTAGAAAATTCCCAATTCTCATACCCTTCATCAAAATGAAGAATGTAATTTCCGTAACGAGAATCATATTCTCTAGCACACAAAACCCGATTTGGCTTCCACAAAGTAGATTTTTTGCTGTAAATCACAACATACTCAACTAAATTTACTACACCTGGGTTTATCACTTTTGCCCCAGTGACAGAACCTCGTTTTACAGTGATTATATTTTTTCGGTTTTCTTTACCAAACACCTCATCAAGCAATACCAGTAAATAACCTATCTCGTAATTATCGACGGAGATAGCGATTGTTCCTTCCGGTTTTAAAAGAGTATGAGCTATTTCAAGTCGATTTTTCATAAAGCATAACCAAGTGCTGTGATTGAATCGATCGTTGTAGCCGAAACTGTCATTACCAGTATTGTATGGAACATCTATATACACACACTTGATTTCTCCTTCAAATCGCTTTTTTATTGACGCTATTGAAAGAAGATTGTTTCCTTTAATGACAAGATTATCTGCATTTGTGTACTCAATCCCGCATTCTTCTTTTATCGCTTTATTTTCGAGGCTATATCTCCTTGCGTTAACAAGAACCTTTGGATAAAGAAGTCTGTCAATTTCATCAGGAGCCAATGTTTCGTTATAGAAAATTTCATCTCTTTTTTGATCTTCTTTTGTCTGACCACCTTCTAGAACGCAGTCCTTGTACGGAAATACGAGCTCCACATTCTCTGATGATGAGATCAGATCTCCATTTCCATCAGTGAGACCAATTTTATTTTTGAAACGAGTGTAACTGTTCGGCAAGAACTGACGATTGTTGATAATCCACGCGAAAAGCGCTTTGTCAAAAACCTTGACACCAGCGACATCCGTGAAAAAGCGGGAACAAGTATCTTTGTTTGACAAAAGAAGTTTAATGAGATTTTCGTCCATCTTCATTGCCGCTTCATAAACAGCATTACGGAGAATCATGCCGCTTTCAGACAAAAAACGTTTGTCTGTTCTCAAAACCGAGAGTAGTGTCTCATAAAAATTCGTTTTACTCATCGCATGTTACCTCAGGCTAGAGATGCATTTCTTTTTTAACCTAAGACAACAAAAAAGGCGTGGAGTCGTAGGCTTATCTAGTCTGCGGGCTACCACACCCTTCTACACAATAAGCACAAACGACCCACGCCCCAGATGGGACGTGAGCGTTCGTCTTATCCTCGTGTAGATTGAAAGTGGTAGTTTCAGACTAGAGAATAAGAGACGAATCTCAAAATTTCCGGTCGCTCCGCACCGTTCGGTACGGGGCTATGTCACGGAAAATGATAGTAAAAAAAACAAAGAATAAGGCGATTAGAACCAGAAATAGATTGGTTTGCCCATTTCCTTCGCCTTGCGTAACGCTTGCATCAGTTTTTCAAACGCTGCTTTCTCCAGTTCTCCGGTTTTCTTGTTCCGAAAATTTTCGGCGATGGCGATAGCCGCGTCGACCTTGCCTGCAGGAAGCTCTTCGTTTTCGTAACGGTCGATAAGCGTTTCCAATTTCTCGTTGAATGCGCTATAGATGTCCCATAAGGTCTCGTTTTCCTTTTTGAACATTTTGAACTGCACAAAATGGTGCAACTGGCGGTGTTCCGGATCAGTATTTATATATATGGTCCAGTCATCATTCAAGTCGTGAATTGGGATAAAGATTTCGTCGTAGCGTTCCATTACATTTCGCTCCTGTATTTAATCCTGAAATGAGTTAATGCTTCACGCTCGGCTTTGGACCGACCATGCTGTTTGCCATTCGCGTCAATATAATTTCGCACATCTTTACCATGTATGTCAAGATACAAATTATATGGAACACTTTTATCCTGCAATCGCAGATAACCTCCACCGATATCGGCTACTACAGAAATTTTCGTCTTTTCGTTATCCCACTCGACCTTGTTGCCATGAACCTCCGCATGGGCACTGGGCGCAAATTGATCAATGACATTGTTGATGTTAACCGAGGTCCATTCTTCAGAATGGGCTATATTCCTTTTCTTGCCTTGCATGATTTTTTCCATTAATTCGGCGTCATGTTTAGCGATTTCCTTCTGGGTATCAACCGATGAAGAGTATACATCTTTTGAGTCCATTATATTTCCCTCCTTTGGGCAGATTGTGCATAGCTCCGAGTTCGATAATCTGTAACGACGTTATAGTCAACGCCTTGTTTCACCATCATTCGTTCGCATTCTTCTCTAAGTGGGCCATAGATTGTTAAATGCGAAGGTCTTGTAATCAAAAGTTTGGTCTTGAAGATGAATTCGTGTAGAGGCGTCATTCTTTTTGAGCATCCCAGCGTTCCCACAACATAGGGAATATTCTTCGGATAGGATTCCAGTGCAAATACAGTCTGCAAATCCCCTATTCTGAAATTGGGAATTATCTTTTGGCCCGACAAAGCGACAAATGCTGTAGCAAGCTGGGAAAGCCATATGTTGAACTTTTGCCGTTGGAAAGACCATCTTATTCTAGGACTTAAGTCAAATCCACCGAAGCCTTTAAATTTTCCATATAATTTAATTTCGTCAAGAATGCAGCGAAGCCTTCTTTTTATCAAAACATCATCAGCGAACGAGCACAGCAAGCACTCGTTTGGATTCTTACAACAGCGAATCCTTTGGATTGGTTCGATGAGTGTAGGAGGTTCTTCAAGAATAACCTCCCTGGGAAATACGGGAAAACCGTATCGGTTAAATGGCCATTTTGCCATTTTTAGTTTTGAGCGTAGCAAAATTGCCAACTCGTATAGATTTTTTATTTTCATAAATAATCCTTTTAGGCCAGATTTTCCACTTCCACAATAGGCCTATAATTGTGAATAGGGAGTCGGCCCTTATTCAGCAACTTGCCACGAACATTTTCAATGAATAAAAAAGGCGTGGAGTCGAACAGCTTATCATCGCTGCGGGCTACCACACCCTTACCAATCAATAAGCACAAAACGACCCACGCCCCAAATTTGGACGTAAGCATTCGTCTTATTCTTGATTGGTTTGAAAGTGGTAGTTTCAGCGATAAGAATAAGAGACGTATCTCAAAATTTCCGGTCGCTCCGCACCATTCGGTACGGGGCTATGTCAATGGGAAATATATCATTTTTTCCCGAGAAAAGGAGGTTCCCCGCCTGCGCGGGGAAGGCAAAAGGGGTGTTTTTTTTGGTATGAAAATTATGGTGTTCCGTCTTTTAGGTTCTAGGTAAGGATGGCGGGCTTGCGGTTGACGGCGTGCGCAAACATTACAGACGCTAAATAAAAAACACCGGTAACCTTCCTGCAATCCGGCATCACCAGCCGGCGAGTGTTTTCCGATGCTTTGATATTAATATACATTTTTTTTAGCAAAAGTGAAGTCCCTTTGAAAAAACTTAAACGACTTTCACTATTTCAGCAATGTCAAGCCCTTGGTATGCTGTTTTACCAAGGAACCCTTCGTAATGGTGGTGATAATGACCGTAAAACCAAAGTGGTGGTTTGATGGCTTTTAAAACATAATCAAGATAGCGGCGGGATTCAACAACCTGTTGCCAAGTGCTTTCGCCCACATGTTTATCTCTTTCGAGCATGGGGGCAAAAGATAACGGAGCCTCATGCGACACGATGATATCGGCAGATTCCGGGAGGCCTTCTGTGATTTGCACGAGTGCTTCGTTTTGCCACCAAACACGCTTTGACGAGCCGTGTTTGATAAGCGATTCGTTTATTGTTCGGCGGGATTTTCGTGTGAGTGGGTCAATTAAATCGATATCCGTAGAAACGGCGCCACCGATGGGGTAAATGCGTTTGCCGCAAAGTTCAATCATTTTGTGATCGGGCAAAAAATGTAGGCGCTCGTAATCGTGCTGGCCGTCGAAAAACGCCGGGTCATCGTGATTTCCCCGAATGGTGTATAGGCAATTATCATTCGCTTCAAGTGCCGAGCGAATCTCGCGATACCGCACATCCATTGAATTCGGGCGGCCGAAACCGGCCCCGAAATCACCGACAACGAGAATATCTGCGCACCGGATTTTTAGCCGATGCAAAGCGTCGTGAACCAGGCGTTTTATTTCGCCATGAATGTCGCCACAAATGTACAGATGTCGGTCCATTACATCCCCAGCAGATTTGTGGCGAGTCTCACCATGGTTTCGCGTTCTTCGGGCTTGCTTTCGGCGATAAGCAGTGTGAGCGCCACCAGCGTTCCGTCAGCGATGTTCTTGGAACCGTCTGCTTTATAAAGCAGGCCGTTTCGCGATAAAAACCAAAGAAAAACGAAAGCCGCAATGCGCTTGTTGCCGTCGACAAAGGAATGGTTCTTGACTACCAAATAAAGGAGCATGGCCGCCTTGATTTCTGCGGTAGGGTAAAGTTCCTTGCCGCCGAAAGTCTGGTAGATTTGCCCTAGCGAGCTCTTGAACGAGGCGTCCTTTTCTGTGCCGAAGATATCGCTGTCGTTGAACATTTCCTTGAGAACGGCGATTGCTTCCATCGCCTCTTCGTAAGTAATGCGTTCGCCCGCATTCACGGCAGTGCTCTTGGGGTAAGCGAGTTGTTCGTGGTCATAACGATCAAGCGTTTCTAACGCCGGCCTAAAATCTGCGATAACCGTCTGCAAAGCCAATGTCTCTTGTGTATTCATTTTATGCCCCATTTCAAATTAATGTATCATGTAAATATAACTGCGACATGCGACAAATGTTGCCGCACGCGCTAGAAGACGTTTTAGCTGCCATTTTTAGCTGACTCCCCAAATTCCTTCAGCGTCAGCTCGTTAATCATCGTTTCGAGGTCGCATTTTTCCCCGTCGCCGTGGAAATCGGCACCTGGTTTGGGGTCCGCATACCCCCCTTTGGCGACCTTCTTTTCGTATTCCACCTCGGCAAGCGTCCACTTGGCGATAATGTCCTTCGCGACCCTCTCAATGTCTTCGCAAAGCTTGCCCTGCAAAAACCAGTAATACTTGCCAAAACTGCGGTTGGCGACATGGGGCTCGCTCTTGCATATGGGGCAGTATGCGGTTGCCTGGGAACCGCCCGAAAGCGGAGACCCGGCAAAGCTACGGATGACTGCCGTGCCCCCGCACTTGCAATTCACCTTGAACTGGTCGGTGTCCCAGACGCGGAGGAGGGTCGCCAGCTTGAGATTGATGGTAACGAAAGTGCCTGCAAAGCTGAACCACTTTGCTGTACTCAGGGGGCCGACATAGAGCCCGCCGCCCTTGATTGCGTAATGTACATCCATGTTGGCGTAACGCGGGGTCGCAAGGATTTCGTCCTTGTGGCGCAAAATCAGGTCCAGCTTGTCGTAAAACAGCTTCTTTTTGCGCTCAAACCTTTTTTCTTGGAGTTTGCGCAGTTCCTCCTGTTCGCGGTTTTCTTGTTCCATTTCGTCGCTAATCAGCTTCAGGCCGGCAGCCTGTCGCTTGCACATAGAGGCGAAAGATTCGCGCTTGTTGTTCGGTTCCTGCAGGAACGGCGGGAAGGGTTTTGTATCGTCAATATGGATAGCCATAATGTGTCTCCTTGTTTGTTGTTGCTTGCCTATATATCGTTTTATTATGCATAAATGTAAATACATGCATAAATCTATTTAGAATATACAAAAATAGGCTGACAAAAAGTGTCAATCTGCCATTTTGCATTTTTCAACCTTGCGACGATATATGTCGTATAGAAGCATTATTATTGTCCATGAACGCTTAAAAAGGAGGTTTTTTATATATATTAAGTGATAGAGGTTATTTATGGCAGATATGACTCGTGGCGAACGTACGGTGCAGCTTTTTGCGCAGGTAATTTCGAATCCGACAAAAAAAAACAGCGTCGGCGACTTGATGGAATTGCTCAATATACCAGAAAGCGAACGACGCAATGTGCAGCGCGATATGCGCTTTTTGTCGGAGATGGATGCCGGGCGATATGTCCAGCAAGAAAGCGTCGGCCGTACTTTTTATTATAGGTCCGCTCTGCATAATGCCGACAGGCTTTTGTTCCCGAATTTCGAGAACACTATGCTGCATTTCGTATTCCTGCGCCGTATTGCAAACATTTATCCGGCTACGAGCGAAATTATTACGCAGCTGTTGGAGCGAATTGAAAACAGTCTCCCGCCCAAAGAGAAAAAGTCTATTCAACAGCTTGGTTCAGAACTGAACAGCAAGATTCTCTTTATGGGCACGCCGCCTGATTTTGATGAAGATTCCAGCGAAAAAATCCGCGTGATTTTGCAGGCCATTCACGATAACCGTAAAATCGAAGTGGAATACATGACGGAATCGTCTTGCAAAAAGTCCAAGCGCATTCCGCTGATGGTAATCATTTACCAGAATGATCTTTATGTAGTCTGCCAGTCAATACAGCATGAGGGCGACACCTACACGCTCAAATTCCGCAGAATCAAGAGTGTCAAGCTCTTGAAAGAAACCTACGTGAGCGAGCCCCAAATCCTTGATAAGTTGCGCAGGCAGGTCATGTCGGGCGCCGCCTTCTTAAGCGGCCAGGAGCCCAAACTCCAGGACATCGAAATTGAATTCGAAAGCCATGCAAAGCTCTTCTTGCAAGAAAACCCCTTCAACCGATCCATGCAAATCGGCAAAACCAAAGACGGAAAAATTACCGTCAAGATGAAAGCCGAATGCAACAGGATCCTTTTTAACTGGGTAGTCTCTTTTGCAGATGCCGCCCGCGTTATAAAGCCCGCTGGCCTCAAGACCATGCTGAGCGAATATGCCGATTATTTGAAAGAAATTTACGGGTAAGGGATTCTTTTCTCATATGGTACTTCCTATGCGGCTAAGGCGAGTCGGATTTCTTCGGCAAGATGGTTGCTGGAATCATCTTGAACGGCTTTTCTGATGGCTTTGAGCTGGTTGTAGATTGTGGCGCGGGTGCAGCCTGTCGCTTCGGCGACGGCTACGATTTCGCCCTTGTCCGTAGCCATGCAAGCCTCATGGTATTCCTTCAGGCATTTTTGAAGAGCCGGCTTTCCTTTGAGACGGTTCGTGATCTTCTTGAGAATCGCTCGATGGCCAATCTCTTTGTCGAAATCGGCCGCGTAGGCAGATTCCTTGATGTCGTCTACGCCGACAGCTTCGAAATGGGAACGCTGGGAGTTCCTGCGCTTTTCGCTTAAGGTGTGCCAGATGACATGCTGGATCATGTAACCTAGGAAATCGTCATTGCGAGTCGGGTCAAATTTTAAGATCTGACTGCGGAAAAGCAGAAAGATTTCGCCCATGATGGCGCGACGGCGTTCAGCAGAGGAAAGCCCGCGATACGAGAAATCGGACTGGCGGAAGCTTGCCTGGGAAACGGCAGCCGACAGGATTGCATCGCCATAGCAACTCCAAAGTTGGTCAATTGCTGTTTTTTTGCCGCTTTGGGCGAGACGGATAAGGAGTTCCGTATTAGTCATGGGCATAAGCTTCCTCATGAAATGAAAATTTGAGACGCGTGGAAACGTCCGGATAGGGACATCCGGGGAAAAGGGGACTTTTCACAAAAAAAGGCTAAAAATTAATGTGTTTTGTTAGAATAAGCCCCATTTTGCCGGGGGAGCAACAAAAAATGACCAAAAACTCTCATTCATCAGCGCCTCTAAATATAAATAAAAGTGGATGTCATAATATGACATTTTGAAACTTTATCGCCATACTATATTGTGGTTGTAAGAATTTTTTCGAAGTTGAATGTGCAAATGCTCGTTCAAATTCCCAATATCTTCATGAAGGACAAGGAATCGGTCATCCAATTCGTCGCGAATCATTTTGACCAGTTCTTTGCGATTTGCGAGATTCCCCATATCTTTAATACGGAAATCGATGGCCGCCCCGGTATAGTGCGCCGACTTTGCTGCATGCCCCTCATAGTCGTTTGCGCTAGTGATGAGTGGCTTAAAGTTGTCATTTTCGGCAATGTTGCAGTACGCCTGCACGACAACGGCAATGGCCGAATCAATTTCTGGACGTATGGGATCGAGGTTTACGCCCCATTTTTGCCTGGTCAGCGAGATAATCTTCTCGTGGAACTCTTGTTGGGCCGGATTGCGTGTTTTAAAGACCTGGCTTTCAATTTGCTCAATACTATTATGATAGACTGTCGTGGTCTCATTTTCACTGCCATCGGTACAGAAAAACAGCCCGAAAAGGCAAATTGCCCCTACGAAAAGAGCAACAGGCAACAATACTAAAGCGACCTTGATAACCAGCACCAAAAGTGCAATGGCAATCGCAATGACGGCCAAGCCGACGACAAGCATACCAATCATCTCAAACATATTGCATCCTCGTATAGGTTGTATCGCTAGGAGGTGCAAGAAATGTCAAGGGAGAAATAAGTTTTTTAGGGGTTTTTGACAAAAAAGCCTTGGCCTTGCGATAATGAGTATGGATTAACCAAGGAGTCGTCCAAATGAATCGTAACCACAGTGAAAATCTGTTCTTCCCATTGCTTGCCGCAACTGTCGCGCTGTTCCTTTCGAGCTGCAGTTCCGAATGTACCGACTGCATCGAGGCCGTCAAGTACCTGGATATGCCACAGGATGACGGATCGCTCAATTGCCTGTACTTCGGGGACTTTGAAAAATTCGTCTATAGCGCCTCACGCGGGGCTGAGTGCCCGGACACGCTGCTAATCAAGAAAGAATCCCTGCAATATAAGGGCATTGCAGGGCTAATAATGATTGACGAGGGCTTTGTTGTGCGAAAATAGGCGGAAAAACGGTGCTTTTGGTGAAAAAAGCTCGTTCGGGAGTTGTCCCGAACGAGCTTTGCTTTAAATAAATTGTTTAAACTAAATTTTTATGCAGCGGACAGAAAAACACCTTTCTGAATTAGAACGTCTCTCGATAATCGCAATGTTTTCCGTGATATGCATATATGGATACGAATCTCTATCATACTCATCTTTTTCTGAATCTAAAGTCCAAAAAAACGCACCACCACCACAATACATTTGATAATGCTTGTCGTAATAACCTTCAGGAAGAGCTCCAAATCCGTTTTCAATTTCTTCCGTCACGTACGGGGATAAGCCTCCAATCCATTCTTTAATTCTCTTTAAGGAATCTGCATTTCCTTTTGTTTCTGCAAGTAATTCTTCAAAATCTCTTTTGTGAGGAATCCTCCAACCCTCAGGAGCAACGCCCATTAATGCCGCTCTACTGTAGAAAAGTCCCTTGTCCGAGATATGGGTTTGCAATAGTGGATCATCGTTTCTATATCTATAAGCTCCATCTGTTTCGAATCGAAGATTTTCTGCCATCCAAACCTGATTTCCTATTTTTATCGTTTGATAGCGAGTTCCATCTCTTTTATCAACTAAAAATCCCAAATTTGATTTATATGCAGGTTCTTTTGGCTTTTCGTTATAAAACTGATTACGGTCTTGAACCGCTAAGTTGGCTATTGGATTGTTGG
Organism: Fibrobacter sp. UWB5; assembly: GCF_002210295.1. NCBI lineage: Bacteria > Pseudomonadati > Fibrobacterota > Fibrobacteria > Fibrobacterales > Fibrobacteraceae > Fibrobacter > Fibrobacter sp. UWB5. The sequence continues at coordinate 287,912 of NZ_MWQH01000001.1, forward strand.
CGCAAAGAATATAATCACTTAGATATTTCTCCTCCCAAGAATCATCATTTCCGCGGCTTTCCTCATATTCGTTCATTCCCCTTTCTAAACTATCTGGATCACTATCTGATTCAATTTCAGAAATGGATGAATTTTCAGCTGCGTCGTAAACACGCGAATCATGCAGGGCTGGCGGACACGGAGACTCGTCTTCTTCCGCCTTTTCTATTTTAGGTTCATCATCTTTAGGCGTATTCTCTTTAGGTGTGGTAGGTTCGTTGTCTTCGTCCTTATGAAGTATTTTTTCTAGTTCTTTTTTAAGAATGACTTTGCGTTTCTCAAAGAATTCACCAAAATTTGTCAGGTCCAAATCGGTGTCGGGAATTAGATGATCAATTTTGTAACTTTCGCCTTGTCTAGATACATATTCTTTTAATGAAAGGTCGCTTTTAACCTTGTTTTCAGTAGAATTCAACATAGATAAATTTGGCATTGTATTGCACAAACGTTTCCATTTTTCCCATGTGTCATAGTGTATATTGTCTGGAGCCATCCCAGAAAAACGAACACGGGCATGAAGATGGTCAACATCAAAAGTAACTTCAGGATTAAATGCAATTTCATTATCTAAGCGCTCCGAACTGATTAACTGAAGGGCCCTTTCACAAACCGTATCGCCTTTTTGCAAATTAAGAATATTTTCTATTTTCTCTTCGGTTACCCTTAAATCAGGATTGCTATCCAATATTTGCATCGTCAACCTAGGGTAGCCGTTATAACGCGACTTATTCATTTCGTTTTTTAATTTAGCCAATTTATTCGTAGTCGCATTGCTATAGTATTTGAATAGAATTGCTCGGCTTATATAGGCTTCGACCGCATCTTTACACAATAGGTAATCGCTGGAATATGCAAAGTCATCACCGTTCTTTTCAGGAAGAATATGGTTGTAGACAAGGTAAACTATAGGGATCAATATGTTCCAGCGGTTTCGAAAGTCCTCTATATGAAGACGCCTTATTGAATATACAAATTCTTGCGTTTTTAAGAGAGCGCTCTTTATTTTCTCCCAATTAATGTGCATTTGATATACCAAATCACGGTGGATATTGGCATTAACATCTTTTTCATAAAGAATTACTGATAATCGTATAAAAAAATCTAATGGGAAATCCTTGTATTCTTTAAATTTCTCTTGATGAAGTTTTCCTTTACGTTTTTTGTAGTCAAATACTTGACACAAAGATTCGTGAGGTTTCTTCCAAAATGCACCAATAATAGCTTCTCCAATTTCGCTTTTCGTTAGTTTTGTTCCGCCATTGTTGAACCTCACAAACATGTCCAAAGCGTCGTTTTCTGTGCCAGTAATTTGTTGATATTGGATAATCTTTTTATCGTATATTTTTTCGCACAACTTTGCCAAGATTTTTCTTGCGTATTCACGACTTGCTTCAGGGACACTTTTTAGAACTTTGTCAATTTCGTCATTCCTTGTTTCCTGAGAATAGAACTTAGTGCTTATGATTCTTTTTATATTGAACAATGTGGGAGATTGATAACATTCTTCATAAAAACCAATATCAAACTTTGTTTGGACGTCGTCATCAGCGTTTTGCTCTTTCACGGCGCCTTTGTCCAATTGGATACATAAATCTACTGGTTCCCCAGCAAATTTTGTTTTTCTTCCTTTTATCAGATTGACTTGTCCAAAAAGGGTTATATATAGTGAGGTCAATCGTTGCTGCCCATCGAGTACGGCGCTATCCAATTTTTCATTTTCTGACCATTTAATTTCTTCTCCATCGTTATCGTGTTCCGATACATTTTTATTGCTACGAAATAATGCGTTCTTTATAAATTGGAAAAAAACGGTATCTTTAGCGATATTCTCTTGTCCTTGTTCAATTTTCCAAAATAAAAATGTCGATATAGGATAGTCCGACAATATCGAATCCCACAAACACGAAACCTGATCTACCGACCAAACATAACTTCTTTGAAATGCAGGAATAACAAAGCCGTTGCATTGTATTTTTTTCATAGCTTCATAGATAGATGTCTCGCCATGAATAATCATGTAAATCTCCTTTCTTGTTTGACAAACAGGTCTGTTTTTTTCCGTTATGAGCCCGCTTTCAAGATTATGTGTTTAAAATATAGTTCCGAGGTAGAGCTCTTGTCAAAGAAAGTGTACTTGCGATGGATGTTATGCCTGTTAGTAAATTCTTTTGCGAATTAAAGATCTATACCGATTTCTGAAGTCGCTGCGCTCAGTCCACATTCTCGAAATCTTCTTTTTCTGCTCCGCAGTGGGGGCAAATCCAATCATCGGGTAAGTCCTGGAACGGTGTTCCTGGCAGGGCGTCTTCGCCGGCTTCAGGATCCCCGTATTCGGGGTCGTAAATGTAGTTGCAGATGTCGCATTGGTATCTGTCGTATTCGTTCATGGTGAATCTCCTTGATGTATTCCTAGATTTATCGCCTTTGAAGGCGATATTTGTCAATTTTTTTATAAAATTTTTAAAGATTGTTGACAAATAGAATTGTAATTGCGATATTCATAGTATGAAACTACACCTGAAGTTTGCCCTGAATTTGGAAAATCTTGCTGATGAAATGATCGACGAGATTTTGAAGCATTGGCGTGATCCGTTTAATGCTCCTATTGTCATTTTCCCGGACCCCAAATTGGAACAGTGGTTCCGTTTGCGTTGGGTGCAAAAGAAGGGCGTGCTTGCGAATCTGAACAAGAGTACGATTGACCGGTTCCTTGTTGATATTCTGGTTGGGAAAAATCCCAAATTCAAGAAGCTTTCGTCTGACATGCTCGCCAACGTTATTATTGCATACCTGCAGCAAAAAACAGACGGAACGTTTAATTACGAACTTTTGGGTGAAAGCGTCAAGGCATATCTCGAAAACGATGGCGTCGTTGACGAAAACAGACTGTTTGATTTTGCGAATGTGATGGCGGGCCTTTTCCTGGAGTACGAAACCAGTCGCCCGAGCGGTTTTCTTTCGGATTCAGAAACGGGCAAAAGTGTGAAGGGAATTCTGGATTGTTGGAAACAAGGTGCGCTGAAAGATTTCTTTATTACGCGCGATGGTACGCCAGCTGCAAATGAAGAATGGCAACGCAAACTTTATTCGGCTTTATTCCATGCAGGCGATAATGAGAAATCGCTGTTGACACAGGTGTTTGAAAAGTCTGCCGCAAAGAGCGGCGAAAACATTACTTATTTGACACTTCCGTATTTGTACGAGGCCTGCAAGGCTGAATTCAATTACGACAGCGATCTTCCGGTCTTTATTTTTGGCCTTTCGGGCATGGGGCAGTTTTACCGTGTGATTCTGCAGAAGTTTGCAGAAAAACATGATGTTTACGCTTACATTCAAAACCCCTGTATGGCGTTCTGGGAAGATTGTAGTGGCGTGCGTAAACCGCCCGAAAGCATGAAATTGACTGTTCCGAGGCTTTCGACAGATCCTGATGACGAAAGCGAACTGATTGATGAGAATGAAAACGAATTGCTGCGTTATTGGGGCAAGGCTGGTCGCGATAATATCAAACTTTGGAGTATCGCTACCGATTACAACTTCATGACGGCAGAAGATTCCATTATCGATCGGAATAAAGAAATGCCTTGCGACACGTTGCTGCATCAAGTGCAACAGATGGTGGCTCAGCGCAAGAATGTGTTCTGCGACGGCTCGAACATCCTTAAAAAGGTCCCGTTTGAAAAAGATGAATCATTTGGCGTAACGACGGCGCCTTCAAAAATGCGCGAAGTGGAAGCGCTTCATTCCCGCATTTGCAAGCTGCTTTCTGAAAAAGATGCGCAAGGGAACCCGAAGGCGACAATTGCCGATATTCTTGTGGTGTCCCCGAATATTGATGACTACCGCACGGCGATTTTCCAGGTTTTTGACCAGACTCGCGATGGATTCCACATTCCGTTTAATATTGTGGATTCTGCTGCTAGCGATTCGCTTACGGCAAATGCACTTTCGATTCTATTCTCTATCCGCGAAAAGGGAACGCTTTCGAGGCCCGACTTCTTTGCACTCGTTCGCAATCCTGTGGTTCAAAATGTCCGTGGTATTTTGGCCGACGAGGTTTCCGATTGGGAATCTTGGACCAGCAATATGAACGTGTACCGCGACCGTTATGTCGAAGATAACGGCGAAACTCGCCGCGAAGAATCTTGGATTACGGCCACTAGGCGTTTGTTGCTTTCCCGCTTCAGCTACGGCGGCGTTGAAACTGATTCGGGCGACATTCATCCGTATAGCGATATCAGTAGTGCCGACGACAATTCGTTATATCGCTTTGTTGATGCGATTGACGTACTTGAAAACTGGATGGCGCTTGGAACCGATGGCGTCGCCGAAGACGACCTTTCGGCTGTTTACCAGTTCTTGGATTCTTGGCTTTGTATGGGTGACCCTCCCAAGGAACTGGTGGGCGAAAGCATTATTTATCAGTCGGTCACATCGGCTCGCGAAAATCTGGAATACCAGTACCTAGCCGGTAACGCTACGATTTCGTTCAAGTGCATTTCGCAGACGTTGATGTATGCTGCCCGCGGCTCGGAATACAGTTGCGGGAACCTGTTCATTAACGGGCTTACTTTCATGAAGTTTGCACCGAACCGTATTGTTCCGACCAAGTATCTATTCTTTATTGGGGCCGATGCAGCGAACTTCCCGGGTGTGCGGAATACGAATACCCTTGATTTGCGCAAGTCGTGCCGCCCCTGGCCCGGCGACGATTCTGTCGTCAGCAGAAACCGCTACGCATTCCTTTGCCAGCTGATGAGCACTTCGGAAGGATTCTTCATTAGCTATGTGAACAAGGATTTGCGAAAAGATGAAGATTTTTATCCGTCGTCTGTTGTGAACGATGTTCGAGGATTCTTGAAAAATGCTGCCAAGGCTGCCGGCGTAACGGATGCAGAAGTTCTCAAGAACATGTGGCCCGATGATAGCGTTCCGCTAGATGAGACGCGTCCGTGGGAAATGCTATTTACCCAGCGCGAAATTCGCAATAAAAAGGCTCAGCTTGAATTCGGGAATGACTGCGACGTGACCAGTTTTACGCCCGCAGCAGATAATATTGAACCTAGGCGTCTCCCAGAACAGGTGAGCGACTACCAGTTCAAAAAATTCCTGAGTGATCCGTTTGAATTCCGCGTTGACGAAATGATGCATATTGAAGACGAAAAGGAAGACCCGGAAAAGACGGAATATGAGCCGATTTCTATTGACAAGTTGCAGAACGCCATTTTACAGCGCATGCTTACGGCGCAAAAACTGGGTGTTTTTGAAAATGATTATTTGACAACGGAAAAGGATATCCTCTCTTATGCGCTTTCTAAGGGATTGCTGCCTAAGGGCGCCTTTAGTGCAAGTAATTGGGCAAGTGTGTGCAATTCTGCCGAAGTGTTTGCTCGTTCTATTGAAAAATTTTACGACAAGAAAAAGTTCCAGTATGGTAGACGCGCGGTAGAACTTCAGATGAATGGATGGATTCTGATGGGGCAAATTCCTTTATTTGTTCGTGATGAACATACCGTTCACTTGATTTCAATGGCGTCGTCAACCCATCAGCGTCATTTTTTGAAGCCTTATATTCATGCGCTTGCGCTCATCTGCGAGGCTGGACAGAAGAATGAGCCTATTCCTGATGTGACCATTGAATGCTTCTCTTTGACGGAGTGGCGGGCAAAACGAATTTTGAAAACGCCTGAACAGGCCGCAGAATTGCTGGATAATCTCTACCAGAAGATGTTCGCAGCGCAAGAAGGCGAAAATGGCAATCGCTATAGTAAGGTCATTCCGATTGATTTGATTGATAACGAGAAAATCCTGACTTATGACGATTATATCAATGCGTTTGAGGGCAAACGTACTCCCTGGGATTTATTTGCTGGTCGCAAGTTGTTTGATATTGAAAAAGTCTGTGGATTTACAGAAGAAAACTTTGAGACGCTTTGGTTCGAAGAAGTAACCGCCATTAAGAATATGGCTCCTGATTTGTGGAAAATCGAAGAAGATATGGTGGAGGGTATCAATGCTGAAGAACTTTGATATTAATGAGTTCCATCTTGGAAATAATCTGTATGTTGATGCTTCGGCTGGAACTGGTAAAACGTATACCATTCAACAGCTGGTGGCAAAACTTGTGCGTGGCGAAGGTAACCATGCCGGCATTCCGCTGTCTAAGATTTTGATTGTGACCTATACTGATAAGGCCACGGGTGAACTCCGGGATCGTATTCGCCAAAAGATGGAAGAATGCCTTGCCGAAGAAAACCTGGAATGCTACCGTGAAGCATTGCAAAATATTCATACAGCACCGATTTTCACCATTCATTCTTTTTGTCAGAAGGTTTTGCACGACTTCGCGTACGAGGCGGGGGCATCCTTTAATTTGGAAGTGGTTGCAGATGAAGATATCAAAAATTTGATTCAGCGCCTGATTCGCGACAAGTGGTCTTTTGAAACAGAGTTCATGGATTTGGTGAATTCTTCAAATTTCAATATGGACTTGTTTGTCAAGAATTTCGTGAATGCGACCAAGTATAAGTTGCTGAATCGCAAAACGAAATGTTATGTTCCCAATTTTGGCTCGCTAGATGCTGTTTTTGATTTTTGCCCTGAGGCCCGTGCCGCGTGGAATGTTCTGCTCAAGAATAAGGACAAGGTTCACCAAGAAAAGAAAACGACTAAGCCAAAGTGTATTTCTGCTCTTATTGAAACAATTCAAGCTTATGATGGCACGAAAGCTCTGTTTTCGGGGACTTCTTATGGCTCAAAATGGCAGAATATTTGGGATTCTGATGAGTTGAATGCTGCGATTGACACGATGATTAGGGTCAAAGACAAGCATCTAGAAAGGGTCTCTATTAAGGGGGATCAGAAGTTTATCTTTAACCATGTGGATGAGCTTGTAGAATTATGGCTAAAAGAAAAACGCCAGAAGAAGGCTCAATCCTTCAACGACATGATTAACGACGTCCACGATTCCATAATGAATGGTGATGGAAAACTGGTGCAGAAATTGCGCGAGAATTACCGTTATGCCATTATTGATGAATTCCAGGACACGAACCAATTGCAGTGGGATATTTTCAAGACAATCTTCTTGGATAGCGATGATAACAATATCGTTGTTGTGGGCGACCCTAAACAGTCGATTTTCTCGTTCCAAGGAGCCGATGTCGGCGTTTACCGCACGGCAATTGGTGAAATAAAAGAACTAAACGGAAGGCGCCTTTCAACGAATTATCGTTCAAGCGACGATATTATCAATGCTTGCAATGAACTATTTAAGAAAGATTTCCTTGAAGGCGATGAATTCTTGGAATCTGACGTACCGGGCGATAAACTAAAGAAAAGTGCACCCACTTTGAATGGTAACCCCACGCCACCGTTGTGGATTTCAAAAATCTACAACGAATTTGAATTTGCTGAATTTGCTGTGCGTAAAATTGTTGAATGTTGCTCGCCTGATCCCCAAAATAAAGATAAGACGGCTTTGCAGATTTTTGACAAGGACAAGAAAGAAATGCGAAATGTCCGTTTCTCGGATTTTGCCATTCTTTCTCGTACCCGAACTGAAATGACTGCTTTGGAAGATGCCATGGCGCAAGTGGGTGTTCCGTATGCCCGCTACAAAGACACGAACTTGTTCTATGGAAAAGAATGCTCCCATTGGATTTCATTTTTGAAAGCTCTTGATGCCCCTGATTTTTCTAGTTGGAATCGCAAGTTCTTGAATGAGGCTTTGATTACGGACTTTTTCAGGGTGCCCCTTGAACGTGTTGAAGACGAGTCGTTTATCTATCCGACTAGTCGCATTATGAAGTTATTCGTTGGCTGGCGTCAGCTCGTTGCGAAACGCCGTTGGGCGGAACTGCAAGAAAGTATTTATCAAGAAACGGAAATTGACAAGTATTTGAGTACCCCTGCCACATTGCAGCAATTGGCAAAAATCAAGCAAATTGGAACGTACATTTTTGACTACCTGTATAACAATCGCGTTTCCCTTGAAGAGGTTGTAAAGCACCTGCAGGGGTTGGCTAGTGCCTCCGAAGGTGTAGATGATACCGATGGAAACTTGGTCGCAAAGGGGAGTGATTTTGATGCTGTGAACCTCATGACGATTCACTCGTCCAAGGGTTTGGCTTTCCCGATAGCCATTATTACGGGTGGCCTTCGTGGCGATAATAATCAACCTGGCAACGATCCTTATGCATTTAGCCTTGATGGCGAAAAATGCATCGGTTTTGATAAGGATATCTCAAAGAAAACGAGTTTCGAGGAATGCCATGCGGAATGGCGTAGACTCATGTATGTGGCGTATACTCGCGCAGAATCGTTGATGATTGTTCCGCAGTATAGCATTTGGTATGATAAGGAAAAGACATCCATTAATCATGGCTTTCCATTTGCGTTCTTGGCGGTTGCAATTGCGCGCCTGTCTCAGACTGAATTCGCTCGATTGCAAGAAGACGAAAATTTGTCTTCCGGTTTGTGGGCATACAAAAAGACTGTCGCCCAAATCTTGCATAACGCAAAAGACGAAATGCCCGACAATAGCAAATTGCCGGATTTCGATTCCTTGCAGCGCAAGGTGAATAACGCTTGTATTTACCAGTATTCTTATTCAAGCTTGGCTTCTAAAAAGCGAGTGCTTGAAGCCCGCGAAGAATTCGTTGACAACGAAGAAATCTCTGTCGACGGCAACCGTGCTAACCGTGAAGACTTTATCGAAGCGAGCGGCGGAACTAATAGCATCATGATTGATGACGCTTCTGCATTGGTGCAGCCCTGCGTAAATTACGACAAGAATGCTCCGATTGCAAACGTCGCGAATTACCCGCGGGGTGCAAACTTGGGTGATGCCTTGCACAAGGTCTTTGAAAATCTGGATTTTGAAACCGTCGGAAATCTTCCCGACGAGAATGCTGCCTGCAACAACACCGAACTCCGCAACTTGATTGCCGAAACGTACCAAGGCAATTCTATCCATATTCAGGAACATCCTGAATGGAATGATTTGACGACGGGCTTTATTTGGAATACCATGAATGCGGAACTTCCGGAAATTCACGGAAGTGCGGTTACCGGGAAGACTTTCTGCCTTAAAGATTTGCCCGCAGCCACTCGTCGCGCCGAAATGGGCTTCCACATGGATAGCCGTAATTCAAAAGACGCCTCTTGGATGAACAGCCTTTGCAAGGGCTTTATTGACTTGATGTTTGTCCGCAAGGGTGACGACGGCGAAGATTATTATTCGATTCTGGACTGGAAATCCGACGTGATGGATGACCCGGATTACAGCGACAAGGATGCGCTTGCGCATAAAATCGAAGAGGAATATTCCATTCAGCGAGTGCTTTATAGCTATCTGTTGATTAAGTGGCTAAAACAGTTCTATGATGATCTTGATGAACAGCAGATTTTCGAAAAGCATTTCGGCGGCATTTACTATGCGCTTGCTCGCGGCACACGCGCCGGAACTTGCAACGGTATTTATTGCCAAACATGGAAGAGTTATAGTGATCTTGAAAAGAGCTACCGCAATGTTGCTGCCTTAATGAAGCGTAGCGCGAAGGAGTCGGCATGAATCTTGAAACCGCAAATGTCAATGGATCGGTAGTTGAATTTTATACCTTACTTCGCGAAATGCGTGGTATTTCTCTCGTTGCCGAGAAAATGCATAACTTACTTTGTGCTCTGCAGCAAAAACCGCAGTTGTCTTTTGATGCGCAAAAGTTGCTGTACATATACCTCTCGCTGCAAGAAGACGGCAACACGCGTATTCCGCTGAATGCTGAACTGCTCTATTCTAAATGGGAACAAAAGTGGAATGGCTTGGTGGTACAGCATCAAGAACCTTGCCCGAGTGCAGAGGTGTTTTTGCCGATTATCCGTAAAGGTGTCGAAGACCTTGCGGCGGGCAAGTACACGCAAATCATTGGCGAGGGGGCAACGCCTCTGCGTTTGCAGCAGACGCCTCAATGCGCCTACTTGATTTCGGCGAAGCATCTCGAAGACAAAAACCACATCGAAAGTATTTTTAAGTCCGGGTTCTTTAAAGAATCGCCGCTGGATAGCACCGCTATACCGCAGGCCAAGGAGTTTGTGCACGGCTTGTTGCGCGAAGGTTCGCCTATTCGCTTTGATGACCGCCAGGCCGAAGTCATCGCTCGCGGTGTATCGCAGAACTTGATTATTACGGGCGGGCCCGGCACCGGAAAGACAACGGTTATCGGATTCTTGCTCTGGAAACTTTTCGCAAGCGATGCAGACTATCTGAATTGGAATCTCTATATGGCGGCACCGAGTGGAAAAGCCGCCGACCGCCTTGCCGAAAGCATGGACGACACCCTGCGCGAAATTTCGGCGGCGGCCCGCGATAAAAATCCCCGCTTTGTAGAAAAGCTTGCCAAGGCCTCCAGCTACACGCTTCACAGACTCTTGAAGTATAGCGTTTCCAAGGGCGGATTTACTTTCAATTCTGGCAACCCGCTTCCCGAAAAGTCCATCTACATTATCGACGAAGCGAGTATGATTGACATCTCGCTATTTGCGGCATTCTTGCAGGCGCTTCCGCCCAGCGGAAACTTCAAGCTGTTTATTTTGGGCGACCCGAATCAGTTGCCCTCGGTAGACGCTGGCGCCGTGCTCGGTAACATTCTGGAATTTGACCGCAATTTCGTGGTCAAACTGATACGCTCTAACCGATTCAATGACGATTCTAAAATCGGCGTGCTGGCGGGTAAAATCCAGCGCGGCGAAGAAGTCGCATTTGAGGGAGTTTCCTTTGACGCTCATGCGCCCTATTGGGAGGCGACCGATAGCGTACACCAGTTGGATCTCGACCAAGGTCAAACCCTTTCGCGCAAAGAAGAACTCAACGCCGTCGAAAGTCTCGTTCGCAAGTGGACCAAGAAATTTTACGCTCCGCTGATGGACTTTGCAAGCGCTGTTGATCCGGCGATGCCTTCTGACAAGGTGACTCCCGAACAGCGGGCAATTCGCGAAAAACTTTGGAGTGTCGCAAATCAGGCTCGAATCCTTTCGGCAGAAAGGCGCGGCAATCGTGGCGTTGAAACCTTGAACCGTATGGTGGCCGAAGCCCTCGGACAGAATGCTTCATCGCGATTCGTCGGGCAAATCCTGATTTTCAATCGTAACCAGAACGAATTCAAGCTCTACAATGGCGATACGGGAATCGTGGTAAAATCGGAACTCCACGAACAGTATTTCTTGATGCTTAAAAAACAGTCGGAATACGTGTTCTATCCGCTTTCGTATTTTGCAGAAGATTGCTTGGAACCTTCCTTCGCTATCACCATTCACAAGTCCCAGGGCTCGGGCTATCCGAACATTATGATGTTCTTGCCCACGCGCAAGGGGCATCCGCTTTTGAATCGACAAATCCTATATACGGGAATCACTCGAACCAAAAAGCAGAGCCTTACCATCATCGCCACTCCCAAAACCTTCAAATCTGCCTGCGAGACGGTCATCGAGCGCGACACGGGTATCGAACTATAAAAAAACGCGGCAGTGATGCCGCGCTTGCTGTTTAAATCGAATTGTTTGAATCTAGTTCCCGTATCTACAGGCTGCAATCACTTTCGTTCCGTAAATGTCCCATACAGGGTCGGAGTAATTGTAGAATGGTTCTGCGCCGTTCTTATCAACGTCTTCTTTATTGAGGGGCGCAATTTTGATCTCGCAGGTGATTTCGCTGTACGTGTCGCTAACGATGGTCCCGTTTTCAAGGGCGCAATATTCGGTAAAGTTCCTTTTGACGAGGGCGAGTTCTTCGGCCGGCATTCGATTGAAATCATTATCGCTCCATTTCTTTGTGACGGTATTGCCGTTCAAGAAAACGGTATAGGAATGGGCTTTCTCGACTTCACCCAAGGAATCACTTATAAAGTTTTGGCAGCGAATGGATTCAGAGATGTTTGTGTACGTGTAGTACACGATTCCGTTGTCCAGGTGCACTCCGTTATTTCCGCATTCGTACGTGAACTCTGTTTCGACGCACTGATTGTCTACCTGGATGTCCTTGGAAAGCGGATTGCCGTGTAAGTAGCTGGCAAGTTTTTCTTCGTCTTCTGAAAGGAATTTCAGATCATCTTCTTCATCAATTATAACTGAGGGATCGCCGTCTGGGGATTCTCCGTCGTCTATCGGCTCTCCGCAGATATCTATAATCTGCTGGGCGTATTTTTTCCAATGGCCGTCAAAGTATTGCATGCCTCCCGGAGTAATTTCGGTCTTCATGGGGGCCGGCAATGTGCAAGAGAGGTCGTATCGACCTGGGAATAACGGCTCGTTTTCTACAGCAATGCCTCCGTCAAGGGTGCAGTCTTGCTTGAATGATTCTGGCGACAGGGTGTCGGGAATGTCATAGTACTTTGTGACGGCGGTATCGGAAACGGAAACAGAATAGACGAACCACATCTCCGTCGTTTCGCAGAAAACGGATTCGAAATTCGTCTTGTAGACGTGTTTCAGTTCGCCATTTTCGGTTTTGATTCCGGAAGGCAAGTCGTGAATGATGTCGATCACGGTGTCCAAGCATTCGGTGCATTCCGGATTTGGTTTCAATGTGTCGTTATCCAGCCATGTTTGAAAGGTGGAGTCGGCGTTTAGGGCATTGAAGGTGCTGGTCTGTTCGTCAGTGCCGGTGACTTTGGAATCGCTGCAGGCGGTAAACAGCGAGGCCGCAAATAGCATGCCCGCGGCGGCGAGTTTTGTGGTGAAGTATTTCATGGTTTCTCCTCCTATACTTTGTCTGTCAACGGGAAAAGTTGCAGATTCAAACGGTAAACTTGGTTGATGTTTTTACAGCCGTTGGCGAGGGCGATAACGCGCTTGCGGCATTTGTCGATTTCTTCGGAAATGCGTGCGAATGTCGGGGCGTCGACCCCCATGGTGACGCCCGAAATGTTCTTGTCCTTCGCCTCTACCTTGTCAATCGCTTCTTTTGCGAGCTCGGTCATTTCACGATTCATGGAGCGGAGCGCCAGCGGGATTGCCTCGGTAGACCCGGTAATGGCCTTGTCCGCTTGACGGTAAGTGTTCTCGCCGGTTTCTTCGAGGAACTTTGCCTTGGTCAAAAGTTCAAGCGAATCGCGCACCTGCTGAGCGGTAAAGAGATGCTTGATCTTTTTGGCCATGTCCTTGGGGAGTGCGCCCGGCATGAGTGGCGCCAGTTCGCGGACAATGGAATTGATGGACGATTCGTAGTAGGCGAACGTGTCGGCATCGATCACGCGGACCTTCTGTTCCTTGGCGATTCGGGTGAGCTCCGTAAACGCGGCCTTTTTCTTTTCGTCGTTTGTGGCGTTCCCGAATTCCACCATCTTTTCAAAGTAGGTGAACTCGTAGCCCGAAAGGTCCATGGCGTTTGCGACTCGCGGGAGCCCGACGCGGCTCAGGCTGCTTTTGCCTTCGCAAACCAGCTTCAGGTACGAGGGCGAGGCGAATCCGGCGCTCTTCGAAAATTCTCTCCAAGTAAAGCCGGACTTCTTGCGTTCTTCGTAGAAATCCCGCATGTAAAGCCGGTAATCTTGGTATTCGGTGATAGGTTTCATGTTGATTTCCTCCTGCTTCTAATATAGCTCTAAAAACTCAAAAGTCAATAGTACGTGATACAAAAATCTTTAAATTTTGCTAAAAATGCGAAAAATTGTGATGTACAAAAAATATTTTTATGCGAATGAAACAAAAGACGGCCTGTATGATACAGAACCTGGACCGGGGGTGTTGAGAATTGCTGTTGAAAATTATGCAACGGAACTTTGTGTCTCTCAATGGATTGTAAACATTTTCTATCTATATTTGGGTAAATTATGGCTATGCCCGAAGTATTAGACTATTTGGAATACCGCGAGTTCCTGAAGGATTGGTTTGTCGAAACCAAGAAAGGCAGCCCCTTCACCTCGTACCGCTATCTTGGTCAGAAGACCGGTGTTGACCCGGCCTGGCTTGTGCGCGTTTTCCAGAAAGAAGGGCATTTGAACGAAGGCACGCTCCCGGCGTTCATCCGTATTTGCGGACTCGACGACCGCCGTGCCGAATACTTCAAGACTTTATACCGTTTCAACAAGACCAAAGCCAAGCAGACTCTTTCGGAACTGTACTATCGACTCATGGAATTGCGTTCCATGGAAACCCGAATCCTGTCGACGCCGGAACTTTCGTATTTCGGTAGCTGGGCTTGCGCCGCGCTCCGCGCCTTGATTGGCATTACCAAGGATACCAGCGATATCGGCAAGCTCGGCAAGAGCCTGAGTCCTGCCATTTCGCAGGACGAAGCCCGCTCTGCCCTTGGCATTTTAAAACAGCTTGGCCTTGTCGTGCCCGATGGCAACGGCGGTTGGAACATTACCGACCAGATTATCAGTACCGGCGGCGAAGTCAAGAGCCAGGCGGTTCGCGACTTCCACAGGCATACGATCGAACTTGCGCAAGAATCGATCGACCGCCACAAACCCGAAGAACGCGATATTTCGTCTGTGGTGTTTACGGCCGATGAATCCGACCTGCCTGAAATCCGCCACCGTATCGAAGAATTCCGTAGAGGTCTGTTGCAGTTCGCCCGCAAGAGCGAACGCGCCGACCGTGTGTATGCTTTGAATATTGCGATGTTCCCTTTGTCTGACAAGGTGGACGACCCTGATACCGGAGCCGCTCCGCAAAACAAGGGGGTGTAATGCGCAACCTCAATGAAAATTTGTATTTTTGGGATGTGTTGAAGAAGACCCCCGCAAATATGGCTAAGTTCGCCGCGACCTCGTTTCTTGCCCTTTCTTTCGGGCTTGGTCTTTCGGCTTGTAGCGAAACCAAAACAGCCGGCGGTGGCCCGAGCGGTACCGAAGCGGGTAACGCAATTACCGCACAGATTTTGACAGCCGAAAAGTCTCCGGCGGCTCTCGCTAAGGTGCGTCTCATGGACAGCGAAGCTCTCGGCGACGAAAAGGCTTATTCTGCCGAAGCCGACAAGAATGGTAACGTGACTATCGAAGGCGTTGAAGACGGCGACTACACGCTCGAAGCGAAACTCGCTGGCGAAGCCTTGCAGATTCCGGTCCAGGTGAAGGGCGCAAGTGTCGACCTCGGTAAGGACAGACTTAAAAAGACTGCGACCGTTTCTGGCTCTGTGGGTGACAAGTCCCTGAAGGGCGTTGTCAAGGTCCGCGGCCTGGAACATTCCGCCAAGGTGAAAGACGGCAACTTCACGCTGGATTCCCTGCCTGAAGGCGTGCTCAGCCTGGTGTTTATTCCCGATGTCGAAGACGTCGATACCAGCAGCACCTATTTGAAGGTCCTCGCAGGCGAAAGCACTGTGTCCGGCTCGTTCGCTGACGAAAGCCGAGCCCTGTTGCTCGAAGACTTCCAGGATTCCAACTACCAGAACCGCTTTATGCCGGCACGTACCTACGATGGTGGTTGGTGGTATTTTGACTTCTCTGCCGACAACGTGACCCCTGACTTTGTGATTGGTGAAAACCATCTCTTTACGCTTGCGAACGAAGACGGAAACATCTCTGCTCACGTGGCGGCCCACTTCGGCGATATCATCAAGGATTCTACCGGAGTCGCTCACTGGCCCTGGGCAACCATGGGAGTCGAACTGGGCAAGAGCGACAAGGCGCTTTGCAATGACATCTCGTCGGTGGATTCCGTCGCCTTCCGCATCAAGGGTATCGGTTCCGTGGTGTTTAACATTATTGATTCCAATCTGAAACCGGACCATCAGAAGTTGATTCAGTCCGAATATGGCCTTGATAGCGTTTGGGTGCGAGTGAGTGTGCCGCTGCTGGCCGACAAGGAAGCCTTCAAGTGCGTCAACCAGCTGGCTTGGGATTTCAAGACGATCGACGGCTACGCCGAAGTCTGGCTCGACGATGTCGAACTGATCGGTGGCGATCGCCTCTCCATTTGGGAGAAATAGTGACCGTTCGCTCTGTTACCAGCAACCAAATCGACATCTACAAGAATTTAGAAGCCGTGGTGCGCAAGTACGCTGCCACGACTTTTTTGCGTCCGGTGGCAGACCATACCCGCGAAGCGTTTGAAATGGCCTCGGATTTCGTGCGCTCTTTTTATGGGTCTAAGGCTACAGGGCGTTTGGATCTTGTGCTGGATTCCGGCTGCGGTACCGGCGAAAGCACCATCCATTTGGCCCGCAAGTTCCCGAATGTCCCGGTCATCGGAATCGACAAGTCGTCGGTGCGGCTCTCGAAAGCCGGCAATGAACGACAGCTCGAAGTTTCGGCGGGCGGTTCTTGCGATGTGCCGGCGAATGCCTTCTGGGTGCGTGCGGAACTGCTGGATTTCTGGCGCCTCGCGCTCGATCGCGTGCAGGCGGGCGAGTGGAATGTCCTGCACCATGCGCTTTACTACCCGAACCCCTGGCCCAAGGAAAGCGAGGCTACTCGGCGCTTTCATTTGCACCCGATTTTCCCGGTACTCATGCGCCTGAGCCCGGTCACGGAACTCCGCACCAATTGGGAAATCTATGCCTGCGAATACAAAGAAGCCGCCCGCATTGCAGGCGACTGTCTCTCGTTAAATGTCAGCGCCGAGTGCTCGGCCTTTAGTCCCGAGAATCCTGAAACCGCCTTCGAACGTAAGTATCAAACCGCCGGCCAGGAATTATACAGGACGCTGGTTAGAGTCTGTCCTTAAGCCACGTGAGGAAGGCGCGGTTCTTGCGCGTGAACTTCACTTCGATTTCGGCTCCATCCTTCACGATAAATTCCGAAAGGCCGTACTTGCTGTCCGGATTGCCCCAGTCGTAAGTATAACCCAGGCGAGTCCACGGACCGGCATCCTTACTGCGCGATACTTTTTCCTTGTCGAACCAGTTCTTGAACCACATGGCGTTTGCGGTGGTGTCTTCTTCAAGCGTGTTCGTGAAGGTCGTATTCATCATGTTGCTGTTGATTTCGGGGAAGAATGCCGGACGGAATACGTCGGTCACTCGTACCCAGAACACGGTAAAGTACCTGTTGTCCGTTTCGGGGGACTTGCCCAAAAGCTGCTTCAAGCGGATATCCCAGTTGTCCACCTTGTCGTGGTTCTCGCGGAACCATTTCAGGAATTCCTTGTCGGTGTAGGCCCAGAGCACTTCATCGTCTTTCAGGGTGGTCACTTCGCCATCCTTGAAACGGTCCGGGTCGTTGTGCCAGGTCACCAGCACCACCTGGGTGTTGTCACCGCTCAAGCTTGCCATGTCGGAACCTTCTTCGATGGTAACCAGCGGGTAAATATCATCGTTAGTGAGGTTCTTGGCGGTTTCGCGAGCGGCCTTGTACTGTTCTCGGTAAAGGGAGTCGCGGTTCATGAAGGTCACCACGCTACCCTTGGTGTCGATCACGTCGCAGTAAGGGATGTTCGGGTAACCGGCGGCCACTTCGTTCTTTTCGAAGTATTCGCTTAGGAGGTCGTCGTTGTGCGAGAACAGGTTGTCGTTTTCGAGGAACGAAATCACGATCTTGCAGAATCCCTTGTCCGGAATCTTCACGGCGTACGGGAAGGGCTTCTTGCCGTTGTCGGTGGTATCGAGCGTGAGCTTGGTTTCGTCGATACCGCAGGCGTATTCGTACTTGTACAGCGGGGCGATGCCTGGCTTCATTTCGCTAATGAACAGGTTGTCCTGATCGTGGCTCCAGCTCGGCTTCACCACGATCTTCTGGGCGCCAAGCGTTATGTACTGGGGCATCACGTCTTCGCAGTAGAAGGCGGTCTGGCGGAACACGCCGATAATACCGGTCTTGTTCTTGTAAACGTCGGGGTCATCCGGCTTGAGCCCCTTAGCGCATCCGGCGATCAGGGTGGCCACCGAAAGGGAAATAGCGAGAATGATTTTCTTCTTCATAGCGCCGGGAAATATAACTTTTTTTGGATGCCGGCCCGGCCTCGTTGCAGGGGCGGGGGGCGGGCGCGTTCAAAATAGATGTTGATAGATTGTTGATAAGTTGAAGAGCCTGTTGGGGAAAGCTCGAAAATGTGAGTAAATCTTGCTTACACAGGCCCTGACCCCTTGATTTATCTAGGAATTTTTCTAATTTTGAGACTCAAAAAATTTGACTTTTAATAAAGGTTACTACAATGAAAAGAACATTCCAGCCTCATAATCGTAAGCGCGCCAACAAGCATGGTTTCCGTGCCCGCATGGAAGACCGTTGGGGTCGTGCTGTTCTGAGCCGTCGTCGCGCCAAGGGTCGCAAGCGCCTCACCGTGAGCGACACCATCTACAAAAAGTAGGATTGGCTCATAGCCTCGTTGCGCTCCTATAGGCTGCCTAACCAGCCAGCTTATCGGCAAGTAGCCGTCCATGGGAAGTTCATCCGCACGCCGTCGTTCACGATGCGTTGGATAGAAAGCCCGGACGGTTTTTGTCGTTTTTGCTTTTTAGCAAAAAAGAAGAACGGTAACGCTGTTTACCGCAACAAGTGCCGTAGATTACTGCGGCCCCTGTTTTTTGAAAGGGTTCCCCATATCGCAAAGCCCGTGTGGGCGATGATCATCGTGAGCGACAATTCCGAAGTCATGTCTTCGGAACGCATGCGCGAATCGGCGCTCAAGGTGTTCAAGAAAATGGAATGGACCGATGGCTTGGACGCACAAGGTTAACGATGTCTTGAAAGGCGCCTTGATTGTGCCTATCCGGCTGTACCAGTTGATTCACCCCTTTTTCTTTCATGGGGTTTGCAGGTTCCAGCCGACATGCTCTCAGTACGCGATTGAAGCAATCCAGGTGCATGGCGTGTTCAAAGGTTTCTTTCTTGCAGTTTATAGAATTTTAAGGTGCAACCCGTTTTGCAAGGGCGGCTATGACCCGGTCCCGCCCAAAAAGGAAAAGAGATGAACAAGAATACTCTTATCGGATCAGTCCTTATCGCAGCCATCATGATTTGGTGGTTCTCCATGACGAGCGCAAACAACGAAGCTGCCGAAAAGGCCAAGCTCGCAAAGCAGGCTGCCGCGAAGGAAGCCGCCGCTCAGGTCGCCGATTCTGCCGAATCTCCGTCCGCAAGCGGACTCGTGCTCCCGGGCTCTACTGCCGAAGTCAAGGCTGCCCCGGTTCTCGGTGCCGCAAACGTTGCTGCCGATAGCGCCGTGAAGGATTCCTCGGTTGCCGCTAACGACTCTGCCGCCGCCGAAGCTCCCAAGCCGATTGCCCAGCGCACGGTTACGGTCGAAACCGACAAGTTCATCATGACCCTTTCTAACAAGGGCGGCAAGGTCCAAAGTGTGATCGTCAAGGCCCTGCCGGATTCCGCAAACCATTTCCCCGAACTCATCCAAGATACGACCCTCGGCGCCCTCGATCTCAAGCTCGGCGGTGCTGACCTTTCCGAAGTCATGTTCAATGTCGAAGCTCCGGAATGGATCAATGTCGAAAACGATACCACGGTGCAGTTCGTCTTTACCGATGCCAATGGCAACCAGCTGGTGCGTAGCTACGGCTTTACCAAGGCCGGCGTTGCAGTCCGTCAGGTGAACAAGTTCAAGGGTTTCCGCGTCGACAACTACGAGCTCTCCTGGAAGGGCGGCATGCGCGAAACCGAAGTGATCCCGAAGGGCAAGAGCTTCGGCGGTACCAGCTACTTCTTTAGCGAAGTGATTTTCAAGAACAACGAAATCACCGAACGCGAAACCTTCTCTGACGCCATGACCTTCGACAACGCCAACTACTACTGGGTCGGTATGCGCCGCAAGTACGTGGCTATGTCGGTGCAGTTCGATTCTCCGGTGCCCGCACAGGTCAAGGCCAAGCACATTAACACCGCCACCGAAGGCAACCCGGATCCGGGTACCTACAGCCTCTCCATTGCAGACGCCGTCCGCGGTGATTCTATCGCTTACAACTTCATGGTGCTCCCGCTCGAATGGTCCGAAGTCGAATCTCTCGGCCAGGGCTACGAAAAGATCATCGTGACCGGTTCCAAGTGGTTCCCCGGTTCCAGCGTCTGGTTCGTGTGGATTTGCGCCATGCTTCTCAAGTTGCTCAAGTTCTTCTACTCGATCATTCCGAACTACGGCGTCGCCATTATCCTCGTGACCTTCATTGTCCGCGGCATCACGACCCCGTTCACTATCAAGCAGCTCAAGTCGACGTCTGCCATGAGCAAGCTCAAACCGCAGCTCGACGAAATCAACGTGAAGTACCGCAGCGATCCGCAAAAGAAGCAGGCCGCCATCATGGAACTCTACGCCAAGAACGGCGTGAACCCGCTCGCCAGCTGCACCGGCGGCTGCCTCCCGATGATTATCCAGATGCCGATCTTCATGGGCCTCTTCTTCGTGCTCGGTCGCGCCGTCGAACTCCGCGGCATGCCGGCATTCCTCTGGATTACCGACCTTAGCCGCAGCGACGTGATTTTCCACGGCTTCAGCATTCCGTTCCTCATGCCCGATGGCCTTGCTCTCCTCCCGTGGATCATGGTGGTGACTACCTACTTCCAGACCAAGGTGACCATGAGCGGCAACGGCGCCATGGACCCCGCCCAGCAGAAGATGATGGTGTGGATGATGCCTGCCATGATGTTCCTGTTCAGCGCAGTGATGCCCTCCGGCCTCGTGCTCTACTGGATTGTGTCCAACTTCTGGAGCATCATTCAGTACAAGATCATCCGCCGCGACAACGGCAATAACGGTCCGAAAACCGTGAACGGCAAGAAAGTCGTCGACGCCGAAATCGTGAAATAACGCGCACACGCGTCATTGCGAGCCCCGAAAGGGCGAAGCAATCTAAATCTTTAGGCCTCGAATTTATTTCGGGGCTTTATTTTTATTGGGGGAATAGTAATAGTCGTAATTGTGGTCGCTGTCTTCGAGAGCCTTGTTCAGCGAATCAAGACCATATTGCTCAAGGAGCGTGGGCACCAAGGAATAAAGCGAACGTCCGAGGCCCAAAGCCCTGCCGGGAATCTTGGCGCCGATGGCTTCGAGAATTGTCGGGAACATGTCGAGCGAAGTAAAGGACCTCTTGTAATTCTTGGCCGAAGAGGCTGAATTGATAAAGAAATCGAGCCAATAGTGGGTCTGTTTAAAGTCTCTGAATCCGATGATATAGGAAGGACTCATTGAAATGTGATCTCCCATCACCGCGATGGTGGTGTTGTCGTACCATTCTTGCGTTTTGGCCCATAGGATAAATTTGTCAAGTTGCCTAGAAGTGCAGCTGATGCTGGATTGGATTAACTCGGTATTCTGAAGGCCTTGTGGAATGTGACAGCCCGGATCGGTTGCTCCGTAAGGCGTGTGCGTATTGAGCGTGATGAACCACATGGCCCAAGGCTTTTCTGTAGAAGCCGCCTTGTTGATGTGCTCTTTTATTAGTTCGTAATGGGCGGAATCCGAAACGCCCCATTCATTCAGTACGTTTCCGCTGATGAGCCAATCGCGTTTGTATTCGTCAAGCCCGTAGCCTTGATCAATGGCATGAGCTTTTATAAACACATCCATTCCTGCAAAACTTAATCGAGCTCCTTTCGAGACGATTGTGTTGTACCCGTTGTCGTGCAGAATATCGGTAAGGCATGTGATATGTTGTGGAAGCTTCTTGTGTGCGCTCTGCTCGATTGGACGCGATTGCCTTTTCATCGGGATGCCGCAGGTCTTGGCGATGACGTCGGCCATGGTCCAACCGGTGCCTGCAATCTTGGTGCCGCCAGGAATAAAGCTTTGTTCCTGTTTTATGTATTCCGTGATTTCGGGAATAAGGTTTTGGCTGAGTCCGCCTCCGTTTGAGGAGTCTTGAAAATTGTATTCGATTGATTCAAGGAATATGAGAATCAGGTTCCGTTTTTCTTTGAACTCTATTTTTACGGAGTCGGGATCTATATATTCTGTTTTGTAGATGTTGCTGTTTTCAGGGGAGGTGTTGGAGCCAGTCCATAGTTTGTAGTAACTAGAGATGGGAATATTTGTATAAATGCTATGGGCGAGGAGTGCAAGGCAAACTGCATTCAGTAAGGCGGAAATTTTTATGTATGAGGGGCGTTTCCTGTGTTTTAGATATGCGATTGTGATGGAGACAACCGCTATTGTTGTGAAAACGGCCCACGCCAAACTTCCAAGAATCAGCGAAAAGATGAAATCGCTAGCTCCGGAAAGGTTGTGTGTTAGGGTAAATACCACTGCATCGGTGTTGTCTAGCGGAAATGTTTCTGCAAGGACTGGGACCAGTTTGATGCAGAAAATCTCAAATGCGAGTGCTAGAGTTAAGAAGATGTGGGGAATATAACGATACATTTATAACCTGGTTCCCTTGAAATGTAGCATATTATTGGGGAACTTTAGGAGAAAACGTTGCTTTTTGTCTGTATTTAACGCAAAGTGTGCGTAAATTATATTTTTATGTTCTTTTTGTAAATGTTTTGATTATTTTTCAAAAGAGGGCTGGTCTGCCTTTACTAGATTTCGTATGTAAACAAATTTTTGGTGTTTTATATGAAAACGAAAATTAACGCAATTTCGCTTTTAATCTTGGCGGTGTTGTTCGCCGTCTCGGCCTCCTGGTCTGCGGATGCGGATCTTTTAGTTAATGCTGCAGGTGGGTACTACATTGATATGCCTAGTACTGGCAGTGGTACGTTGTCGCTTGATGGAAGCGTGAGCGCATTCAAGGTTTATGATAATGCTGGTTCAGATAGCTGGTGCTCTGGAGGTACTAGTGATCTCACAATGACGGCTCCGACAGGCTATGTTTTTCAGGTGTCGGGTACGTTTGTGGGGGAATCTAGTCTTTGTGGTGAATTAGAACTACGTGACGGAACGAATCCGGTCACAATCTTATTGCCTTCTAACGGTTGTGTGACTGGGTTTAGCACGTTTGATGTTGGGATTGTGCGCAGTACAAGTGATGTTCTGACTATTTATAATCGTTGTGCTGATCATAAACTTGAATTGGATGTGTCTCTTTTGAACACTTCTGTGACTCATACCGTTATGCCTGCGACCGTAACAGGGGGCTCCGCTACCATTACCACGGGTAGCGATGCTTTGGTTAATACGACTGTTTCGGTGAAACTGCAACCATCGACGGGTTATTTGCCCGTTGCTGTTAATGCTACCTCGTCAGACAATTTCCCTTTGAATGTATATATGCGTTCATCGTTTGATTATACGGCGACTTTTACGATGCCGTATGGAAATGTTAGTGTTTCACCGGTGTTTACGAATGATTTGACTGCAGATGGTGGTATATTTACTCGTTTGCCGTATAGCGGAAGTGAATCCATTACGATTCCGTCTAATGTCAAATCTTTTAAGGTCAGTAACGAGGTGGATGAGAAAGGTCGCTATGAAAAAGATTTCAATGGAAGCCTTGTCTTGACCGCTCCGGCGAATATGCAATTAGCGGTGGTGGGCACGGTAAGTTTGAGTGATAATTCTACTGACAAGGTGACCATTTTTGAAGGGGAAGAAAGTGCCAATGCTCCGTTATTTGAATTGGATGGCAGTGGCTTTGACTATTATAATACAACCGCCGATGTTGGTAAATTACGTAGTACTGGCAACAAGATAACGATCAAACTTGAAGATGATGGGAACAGTAACTATTCGTCTGGTCTCGATTTGGTCGTGATGGTTATCGATCCGACGAAAACGTATTCGGTCTCAAGTCCTGCAGCGGTTGCTGGGGGCTCTGTAGATGCCGATTTGTCGGAGGCGGTTTACGACCAGATGGTGACGCTAACCATGACTCCTGAAACGGGATATTACCTTGGCGATCTGGACATTCTGTCGAATGGCAAGCCGGTTCCTTATTCAAGAGCTAGCACGGGATCGGCAGAAACGATTACTTTTGAAATGCCTAATGGTGATGTAACGGTAACACCTCATTTTGTAAAACCGGAAGATGTGGGGTATAGAAAGGATGGCTCCTTGGGAGATTCCGTCTATTTCCAGATGAAGTGTGATGGATCGATTTGTACTATTTCTCAGGTTTTCTCGAATACGGTCACATATCAAGGTGATGATATTGGACGTTGGGAGTACTTTAAGCATTGGTTCCGAGGCTCCGTTGATCAATATGATAATTGCGATGGGTATTTTGATCCGCTTATTTCTTCGACGGTTTATAGTAATTGCGATTTCGGTTTGATGGATGTGTACAGGGCTATTTATAGCGATCGTCAAGTAAAGTTTGTCGGCAAATTGGACTTTGGTGGTTATGACTCTGATGCAGGGAAATGCACCATGCAGTTTGAACCGTTTACCGGTGAAAAAACGGGTTATTCGGATAAGTACGATATAACCATTCGGGGTGACGATGCGGTAATTGATGGATTGTGTCAAGAGAGCACTTCTCACTTTGGCTTGACGAATATAGCCGAAGAAACGAATACCCAGGCGATTTCTGTCAGCTTCATGACGATTAAGAATGCGTATATCAATGCCAAAAACAATGCGAATGAATATGTAGATGATGTTGGTGTCGTTGCAGGACTTGCACGTAATGTTTCGGTAAATAACGTCTATGTCGAAAACGCGACGGTTAAGGCTAAGTCCAATGTCGGTGGACTTGTTGGTCGTTCCTTGGGCAATGTTTCCATTGTAATGTCGTCGATTAGAATCCCTGATGGCGCTTCGCTGTCGGGAGACGGTAATAATGCTGTGGTAGGCGGCATTGTTGGCAACATAAGTAGAGCGAATGGCGTAAATAATATTGATGTCTATATCCGCGGGACCTATTCCATAGGAAAAATTGATGCGCCCTCTACAAACGGCTTTATCGTTGGTTCGATGGGTGCATCTACAGTTCGGGATCCTGTAATACAAGGCAATTATCATTTTGGTTCCGATAATCTTGTTTACGGAATTGGTGGAGGTTTTTATACCCAATTGGCAGATTGGCTGGACGCTTATGATGCGAACGGAGTCTTTTCACATGAAATATATGGCAATATTCGTAACGCGAACGCAAACGTGACGGCGAACGGCTCTCTCAGTATAGGCCCTGATCTTGCAGGGCAGAGTTCTAAAGATGAGTATCGATTGAAGAGCGGTTCTGATGTTTATCATAACGGAGCTGTGGCTGCCGATAGTATGAAAACTCGTAGATTTGCTGCCGTGTTAAATGGAGCGTATAATAGCGATTGGACATCTGTTCCGGGGAAAAATGATGGCCTTCCTTTCTTTGCTGGTGCAACATATTCGCCCATTTATATAATCGGCTTTTCGACGGATAATTTTGGAACCTTTGCGAATACTGATAATAAGGCTGCCTATAACGCGGCTATTGCGAGTGGATATATTGATGAAAGCTATTGCGGCTCCGGATGTGGAGGGTTCTCTCTATTTACAAATCATCAGGGGCATTTGGATCAAGACCAGATTGATTTCTTGAATGAACTGTCGAACGGTGGACGTTATTGGTATTCCTCTAGAGGTGCGATCAGTACTTCTAGAAGATATGATTCTAATGTTGATGGAGAGTTTGAAGTTTACCAATACAGCTCGAATCTCACTTTGAACGTGGCTTATTATCTTTGCGTAGGTCAGTACGAACAGAACGCTGCAACTGACCCGTATGTATGTAATGGAACGGAATACATCATTAAGTCTGGTGAGGATTTGACTGATTATGCCGTCGGATTCTTGACGAAGCCGGTAACCGAGTTTGCGCTTAGTGATGATGCCTTAATTCCGGAGATGTTCGTTCGCGAAAATTCGGGTGCGGTTTCGGCCCTTCGACCTAAAATCATGCGGTTTACGCCTGCTAAAAATTCCACGTATTCTGACGATGTGACTTATACATTTACAGATAGGTATTTTAGCGGCTTGCATACTGTTGATAGAACGTATGAACTTGCATCGCTTTATAATTTCGATGGAAGTGATTACAATGACACGTTGCATTTGCTCTACTCCTTGGTGACAGACGATGTCGGCAAGGCAGAGATTGTGAATGGAATGCCCTCTGGCGCAAGCAATTCTGTGTTGCCATTCACTTATAAACCGCTCGTTTATGATATAGATGGTGCACTAGTTAATATTGGAAGTACAGTCGCCTCTTCGCAGCCTGGTGAAATGCCGATTACGCCGGGCTTCACCGTGGAAGCCCCTGCTGGTTATAAGCTTCAGGAATATACGGTGGAGTTGGGCTGCACGCCCGTTCAAATTCAGTCCGTAATTGAGACTGCGGAAAGTTACTTTGCTACTCCGGATGAATTTGCCAAGAATTATGATACGAAGGTGTGGAAGAAAACGGTGACGGATCTAACCGAATTGGTCACCTTGGATTCTGTTTATAAAGGAATGACGGATGAACACGTTACCTTTGATCAAATACAATTGACTATGGTGCCGACATTTGTTGTGGAACAATACACGGTATCTTTTGATTTGTCTTCGTTTAATAGTGGCTTTTATATTGTTTTGGGCAATAATTGGACTGTTAAGAAAGACAATATGGATGTCGAAACGAACAATGAGCTTCCGAAATTGTATATGAGATCTATCTCGGTGGGTGGCGGAGTTAAATCTGTAGAGTATACGGCTATGGAATGGAGCTCGAAAGCGGATGCGACGCCCAATGATCCTTATTCGTCAACTTTGACGTCGGATTTGTTGGCCGGTGCTAGTATTTCAGGATCGGATGTGGCGCTATATCCTTATACACCTAGACAAAGTGGTAGTGCATCGGCTACAATTCGTGTAATTGCCGTTGATGAAACGGGAACCGCTCAGACTGCAAAGGGCGATTATCACGGATCCATTGTTCTTGCACAGAAAAGTAGTGCAGATGAAAACGCTGTGACGTTTGAGCAACAGTCCGATTTGTGCGCTGCGGGTGCAGGCGCAAATGGAGGTAGCGATGTGTACACGCATTGCCTGTATGTGCCGAACGCAGACGATACTTTGAGTTTCAAGGTTTCGCTCGTGCCAGATTCGGGTTACGCTATGACGATAACGGATCAGTCGTTTAAGTGGCAGGATGCCGCCACTGGGCTAGAGGAAGA
Source organism: Fibrobacter sp. UWB5 (assembly GCF_002210295.1). Classification (NCBI taxonomy): domain Bacteria; kingdom Pseudomonadati; phylum Fibrobacterota; class Fibrobacteria; order Fibrobacterales; family Fibrobacteraceae; genus Fibrobacter; species Fibrobacter sp. UWB5. The sequence goes on from NZ_MWQH01000001.1 coordinate 314,911, forward strand.
CAAACCGGGCTTTGGTTTTAAGGCTGCGAATGCAGACACGACGTTAGTTGTCCAACCGAAATATATGGTTTCTGCTACAGCGAATAACGATCAGATGTATTTCAAGGTCAAGTACACGGTCACGGGTCCGTTCTATGTGACTTATAACATGAATATCAACACCGGAGACGAAGACAAGCTCTTCTTCCCGACGGATGCATCGTCGGCGGGTAAGTTCGAATTTAGCGAGACCCTCGTTTCTACAGATTTGTGGGTGCCGTATCGTTCCGACAAGTGTTTCGAAGGTTGGTCTGTTGTTCAGTCTGTAAATCCGGCCGTTCCTGCGACGGAACCGCCTAAGATCACGACGCTTTATGCAGATTATGCGGCGTCTGCTTTGAGCTTGGATCCTGATGCTCCTACTGAGTTGCAGGCCAATTGGAAAGATTGCGGCGGTAGCCAGCCTGCAGCGGGTGTTACGATTGCAAACGGCGGCACGAATGCCAAGGTCATGCTGAAGCAGGTGTTTGACGGTACAGAATACGAACACTTGCTCGGCAACGATGCGTTTGCTTTGCCGGCAAATTCGTCGGGCTATAAATTCTTTATCGATTCCGCCAAAAGCGTTGTTGATTTGGGCTACGAGGCGGTCGGTGTCAGTGCCACGTATAGTGTGAATGGCGTTGAACATGAATTGACCATCGAAGGCGATTCTATCGTGGTGGGAAAGACGAATGTTTCTGAGTTCTCAGTGACGGTGAAGACGCAGGTGGCGTTGGATGGTCGTCAATTCTGGCTTGCCGGAAATGCGGATACCGTGTTCTACGGCTCCAGCATTACCATGTTGAAAGTCCACGCTCAAAAGGACGAGCCGATTACGACGGATGTTTACCGCATAGGTTACAAGCTGAAGGGTTGGAGTTTTGAAGACGGCTCTACACCGCAGCAGCAGGGCCCGGTTGCTTTTGTTTATACGCCGATGACCCACTTGAAATTCGATAAGTATTTTGAAGATGACTATGTTGCGTATGCGAAGGCCTATGGCCACTTGCCCGATACGCTGTATGCCGTGTGGGAAGCCGGTGGAAACGCCGATGTGAAACGCGTGGTCAACAAGAGCGAGCAAATCAGTTCGTTCAGGCTGATGCAGGATGTTGGTGGCCAGATGTTTGACTATCTGGTTTCGGATACCTTGCTGTTGCCTGCAGAGGGCCAATTCGAATTTATCGTAGAAATGCTCTATGATTCAAACCAAGTCGAAGTGGACAACATGCATGCCATTGTCGTCTTGGATGAGGATGGCGAACTGGTTGATATTCTTGAAAATAATATCCGCTATACTGTCGAAAAATCTATCGGACTCAGGGCGAACGTGCTGAAGGATAAGCGCGTGCAGTTCGTGCTGAATGAAAACTCCGAAGACCAGGTGTACTTCGGTAGTGACTGGATCGATACGCTTGCCAGCGAGAATCCGGATTCTGCCTTGGTGCTCCCGACCATCGCTTACAATTCGGCGAAGTGTCTTGCCGGTTGGACAATCGATTCGACTTCTAACAAGCTGCTTAAGGTGCTCGACAAGGATCTGTTGAACGACTTGCGTGCAAAGGGCAATGCCTTGGGCCGCAGTATCAGTGAACTGCTTTACGCCAGGTGGACGACGAATCCTGACAGCTGTGTCGGCGATTTCGTGCAGCTTGCGGTGCAACAGGAAAATGGAAGCGTCTGGTTTGTCGAAGGCGACAAGAATACCAAGGAACGCCGCTTTACCGACGAGGGCACCATGTTCGTGCCGAGCGAATTGGACGGCAGCCAGTTTAGAGTGCAGGCATCGGGTACCGATACTTCTGTGTACGTCCTGGATTCTCTAGTGGTGTTGCGCAAGAATAAAGTGGTCGGCGTGCTTAAAGAGGGCGACGCTATGCCCGCGAATCTTAAAGATGTGTCGCTCAAAGCCTACTTTGGCTGGAAAAATAAGACGGAAATCGGCTTCAAGAGGAATCCTCGCCTGGATGTCAATGGCGTCAGGTTCAGACTGGGCTTCAAGGCGAGCGATTTCGAAGTCAGACGTAATGTTTCTGCCAGGGTAGAAGTTCTTGATCGGGCCCGCCTCCGTGCAAAGCCGCCTATCGATACCTTGCTGGGTGATTCGATCGAGATGGGCTACGAGAAAAAGGACTTCATGTTCCCTATGAACAAGCCGGGCGATTATACGATGGTGCTCACGCTTAAGGACAAGTCGGGTTCTGTGGTCACAGACAGTATCGACTTCTCGGTCAGTTCGGAAATTTCGGTGCTCGCTGCGGATACTTGGCAGATGATTTCGCTTTCGTCTGTAGACGTTTCTGCAGTCAAGAACGATGATGACCGGATTTTCTACTGGTGGGATGAAGAAGGCACGGGTGAATACTGGCAGTACAAGAGGCTGGATTTGAGGGATTCTGTCGACCCGACTCTCGGCGTGTGGTATAACTCGCTAGAAGGTCGTGCCCTCCCGTTGCTGACGGATGTCGATGATGAAGACGACGAAGAAGATTTCACTTGGAAATTGAAAAACGTGAGCACAGGTTGGAACATGGTTGCAAACCCGTATAATTGGAGATTGGATTTGTATGCGAAGAATCCGAATGCCAAGAAGAGCTTTGACGAGGAATCGGACATTTCCTTCTATCGTTACGATGCAGAAAGTGCGGACCCTGTTCCGGTTGACACGATTGGCCCCTACGAAGCCGTGTGGGCCTATGTTTCCAAGAATACCAAGTGGAAAATGTCTGCCGATCCGTACTTTCCGCCCGATGCGGCTCCGCTTGAAAAGCGCGCCCTTGCGAAGGCCTCGACCAAGGATCGCTGGACTTTGCAGGCCAAGCTTACGGATGTGAAGGGCAAGAAGGATTCTTGGAACATTTTGGGCGCCGGCTTGAACCCGCTCGTTGCCGACGAACCGCCTGCAAGCATGGGTGACCACGTGAACCTCGCCATTGTCGAAGGCAAGCGCGCCTTGGCCAAGTCTATCAAGCCGTCTAGCGACGAAATGGAATGGACGATTGCCCTGTCGGCATCGAGCGACCGAATTGGTTTCTTGAGCTTGGACGGTATCGATGGCGTGAAGGCTTTCGGCTATCGCGTGTTCGTCACGGTTGACGGCAATACGACCGAAATGCGCGAAGGCGAACCGCTCAAGGTTTACCTGAAGTCCAGCGCCAAGATGGCGACGGTGCGCGTGGCGCCTGCTGCTAAGGCGGTTGTCAAGAATACGCTCAAGGGCCTGCGCACGGCAAGGCTCGGAAACCGCTTGCAGGTGACTTTCGACGCTTCCGGCCTTGCCGGCACCAATGCGCGTGTCGACATTGTGGACTTGAAGGGTAACGTGAAGTCGACGGCTACTGCCAAGACGATCGAAGGCTCGAACGCATTGGTGCTGGACGCTCCGCAGTCTGGTCTGTACATGCTCCGCGTCCGCGCAGGCTCCCAGCAGCAGGCGGCCAAAATTCTCGTGCGATAAGTCACGCATTTTTGCAGTTTGAAAATAAGGTATCCCTGTTTTGCAGGGATATTTTTATTTTTGAATAAAAGATGCAGGAGGATTGGTGAAACTCGTTATCTCAAAAAAAGCATTTCTGTCTTTAGGGGCGTTTTTGTTTGCTGCCCTGTTTTGGGCATGTTCTTTGAATATCGAAGCGACGAATCCCTACCCGCCAGAAAATCCGGGTGCCTCCACTCCTGACACCGTGACGACTCCTAGCCCTGTTTTGCCTCCTGATACATCTACTCTTGACACGTTGTTTCCTCCTGGCATACAAATTGATCCGATTATAGTGCCGCCAGAAACCACGTACGTAATGGATACGATTGTAATCCGCGATACGTTGGTAATTTACAAGGACACCGTTTACGACACTCTTTACGACACGACTTCGTACAACAGCTTTGTTTATCGCACATATTACAAGGGAACGCTTGATACGGTGACCGAATGGTCTGAATTGTTGAATTGCAATATAGGCGACACCGCCTTCTCTTGCAGAAAGTCGCCTAATTTTGCAAGCTTAATGCCGAGATGCGGCTTGACCTTGGTTGCTACGAAGTGCTGCTATGTTGAATATGTGCCGATTAAATTGGATACCAATGTCGTGTATGTTCATGTGCACGACACGCTCTACAAGGATACCTTTCATGTTCAACAGCTAGTTTGCGTGAATGACACGACCTTTATTAACTATGGCGAAAACCGAGTGTTGGATTATATTCCGCCTGAAAAGATTTATGTCGCCCCAAATGCATTTGATTCTACAGAAATGCGTTCGCTTTTAGATACGCTTGACTTTACTGGTGGGGACGATGTTAAGATAGAAATCAAGACGTACTCGTCTTTGCAATTCAACGGATTGCCCTTATTGGAACAAGAATTGATGCCTTTGGATACGGTTGCCACTGCGTTAGGTAGTGAATTAAATTGGAAGCATTGGCCCGAAACGATAGAGGTAAGGGAATCCACCTATTACCTTGTGAATGCGGACTTGGAATCGGATACGACAGTTACATGGACTCTGAAATACACTCACTATGAAACGGAGCGCTCTGAAACAGATTCTATCCAAGTGACATCATTTATTAAGGTGAAATAAAAAACGCCCGCGTGCGCGGGCCTTTTTTTATTTGTACTCGTCGCCGTGAAGTGGCTTGCCGAGTATTTTGTATTTCGTTTTAATGGCTGTCCTGAGTACGGGCCAGCCTACTCTATAGAAGGCCTTTTGCCAAAGTCTGTCGAGGGCTTGGCTGGTTGAGTTCCCGACGGGCTTCGGGAGCCATTCTTCTTTAAAGTCGGGCGCAAGGCCTGCATCCAGAATCATCTTGTGGTAATCGGCATTCAAGGCGTTGTAGGCCTTCTGGCGAATAAAATGCGCCTTCTCTTTAAAGCTAAAGCGGTGCTGCAAGAGTTTGCGCTTGATGAACCCGCCGCCCTGCGCAATCAGCTCGGGGTAGGCAAATAGGGCGCGCAAATGCGTATTGTAAAGTGACGCCGTCTTGATTTCGGCTTCGTCGAATACATTCGCCATGCCGATTTCGAGGCGATGCACCACATCGTAGAATGTTTCTTGCTCGGGTGTTTCGAGCAGGTGCAGGTAGAAGGCGCCCAAGGCTTCTTGCTTTAGGTACAAGAAGAACGATTGCAAGTGCGGACGCACTTCGTCGTTTTGCGTGAGTGATACCACGTCGGCGGTGCTTGCTTCGGCGCGGCGGATAAAGTCGGCAAAGTTGTTCTGGAAGTATACGATGGAATCGTTTGTGAGCAACAAGCGAGTGATGCTGTTGAATTCCACGAGGCTGCTACGGCCATTGGCAACATCCTTCAGGAACCGGCGCCACATGCCGAAATCGAACCCGTGATTTTCGGTCAGGTAAAGCTTGATTCCGTTGTCTTCCAGGAACGACATCGTCTCTGCCGAAAGTGGGCGCTTGTTCGTGAGCAGTACGACGGTAAAGTCTGTTTCCGCAAGGTGCTTTAGCGCAAACCGCACGTACCCGGGAAGGTTTTCCCCGGTCTGGTAGCTTGCGTAAAGAATGACCTTGCCGTTCGACATAAATTACCTTCTGCCACCGCGTCCGTGGCTCTTGTTGCTACGGCCTGCACCCTTGCGGGAACCGCCCTTACGCGGTTTGCTTGCTACGTGGAATCCTTCGCGGTCGTCGCCACGGTCGTTGCGTCCGCCTCTGCTGCGAGAACTGCGGCGCTCAAAGCTCGGAGCGTCGGAATCAAACCTGCCTCCGCGGGATTTTCCGCGGCCGCCACGGTTCATGTGGCTGTGTGCCGAAACGAATTCCGGAACGTCATCGTCAAAGTCTTCGTCGGGCTGGCTTACGTAACCGAGGGCTTCCGCCGCGGCGGCGCGGTCAGCGCGTTCGTGAACGTCGCGGTTGCGGTAGTCGTCGCGCGATTCACCTTGACGGCGGCGCTTCTTCGGTTCGCTAGAGAGCTTTTCGATAATGCTGAAGTCCGCCTGACCGCGCAGAGGGTCCACCCTCAAAAGGCGCACCAGCACCTTGTCGCCGCGCCGGAACGTACGCCCGCTCTTCTTGCCGAAGGCGAGTCCCTGATCCGGGTTGAATACGTAGAAGTCATCGCCGGCGATATCGCGGAAACGCACCAGGCCTTCGGCAATCGGGTCGGCGATAGAAACGTAGATGCCCCATTCCTCGATGCCCGAGACGGTCGCCTCGAAGTCGTCGCCGATGTGGCTCTTCAAAATCCAGCAGCTGCACACCTTGATAGCGATGCGTTCGGTTTTCTGGTTCTTGACTTCGTTTGCCGAAATCAGGTCGCAGACTTCAATTACGCTGTTCTTGCGCTCGGCGGTAATTTCGGCACCCTTGCGCGCGAGCTCACGGTGGCACCACAAGTCGGCGTAACGGCGAATCGGGCTGGTAAAGTGTGCGTAGTCCTGCCAGTTCAAGGCGAAGTGGCCGAAGCTGTTGCTGTCGTAATGCGCCTTCTGCATGCTGCGCAGAATGCGGTTGGTCAAAGTCTCGTCGCCCGCGGCTCGCTTCACCAAATGTTCGTAAAGCTTGAATGCCGTCGGGTTCAGGTTCGTGTCGCCGCTGCGGGGCTTGCCCAGGTCGCGCAACATCACCGGAGAATCCTTGAACAGGTCCGGGTACATATAGTACAGTTCCATGATGTCCTTGGTGTCCGGCGCTTCGTGGATACGGTAAATGCCTTGGAGCTTGCGTTTCTTGAGTTCCTTCGCGCAGCAGTTGTTCGCAATGAGCATGCATTCTTCCACCCACGAATTCGATTCGTCGGTGGTGCGCGGGAAAATCTTTTCCGGTTCGCCCTTTTCATTGAACTTGCAGCCGAATTCGGTGCTCTGGAATTCCAGCAGGCCGTCCTTGGTGCGGTTCTGCTTCAAAAGCGCCGTCACCTCGGCGAGCGCCTTGATGTCGTCGTCGCCGTTCTTCATCATTTCCATCGCCTGTTCGTAGGTGATGGACTTGGTAATCTTCACGATACTGCGGTGGAAATCCCAGCTGAGCACGTTCGCGTGTTTGTCGAGTTCCATCATGCAGGTGAATGCGCAACGGTCTACACCTTGGTGCAAGCTACAAACATTGCTCGAAAGCTTTTCCGGGAGCATCGGCACGGCGGTCCACGGCAGGTACTGCGTGTAGCTCCTTTCCAGGGCCTCTTCGTCGAGCTCGCTCCCTTCGGGTACGTAGTAGCTCACGTCGGCAATGTGCACGCCTAGCCTGTAGCCGCCCTTCGCGGTGCGTTCCACGCTAATGGCGTCGTCATGGTCCATGGCGCCGTCGGGGTCGATACAGAGAATCGTGAGTTGTCTGTAATCCACGCGGCCCTTAAAATCCTTGCCGCACGGTTCCTTGACGCCGTCCACATACTTCTTGATGGCGGGGCTGAAGTCTTTGGGCAAGTTCGCATCTTCCATGAACTTGGTCTTCACTTCCTCCCAGCTGATGTTCATGGCTTCGGCAGTGCGGTCGACCTTTGCGAGGTAGCTGTGCTTGAGTTTCGGATGCGGGTACAGCGTGAAGCTGATGGTTTCGCCTTCCTTGCCCGGAGCCTGCCGGCGGTGGCACATCTCGTACACCTTGCCGGTATCGAGTTCGTGCACTTCCCATTCTTCTTCACCCGTCTGGTGCAGGATGCCGCGCTTCACGCGGGTTTCGTTTTCCTTGTCGTTCTGCCTGCGGCTGCGGGCACCCGGACGGCGATTGTCTTCGGGGTACTGTTCCGCAATCTTCTTCACGCGCTTCTCGCGCTTTTCTTCGACGCTTTCGCCATCGCCCAGCTGGTATTCCTTGTGGCTGGTACGCTTTAACAGCCCGCGGTCCACCATGTCGGCGAGCATCTGCTTAAAGGCCATCTTCTGCTTTTTCGGGAGGCCAAGGGCGCTGCGCAAGCGGCTGCCGACCATCGGTTCGTCACGTAAAATGGCAATAATCTGTTCTTCGCTAGGTAAATGCTGGGCCATATTAAGCCTCCTGTTGGCTGTTCTGCCTGTAAGGCAGCGCCGATGAAATCATGTTGTGCATCTCGTCGCGCAACTGGGCGACGGACTTGTCTCTAAAGCTTTCGGGCGTTTGCAGCGGGTGCACCACAATCTTTACCACACCCGGAGTCTGCGCCCACTTGGTCTTGGAAAGCCGCTTGCCGCTATCGACAATCGTCACCGGCAAGAGCGGGAATTCGTTTTCTTTCGCCATGCGGAAAATGCCGTTCTGGAACGGAAGCATGTGTCCGTCGTTGCTGCGGTGGCCTTCGGGGAACACGGAAATCGTCACGTTGTCTTCGAGGCGCTTTTTCACGGTGGCGCCCATGCCCAGATTTTTGCGCGGGTTCCTGTGCACCGGAATGCAGCCGATTTTAGTCAAGACCCAGCCGAACACGGGAATCTTCCAGAGTTCCGCCTTCGCAATGAACGAGGTCATGGTAATCGAGGGCCAAATGACGTTGATGTCCAAAAAACTCTGGTGGTTGGCAATGAGCACGAACTTCTTGTGGTCCGGAATGTTCTCCTTGCCTTCGATTTCGACCTTGATTCCCGAGAGTTTGAAAAGCACGTTAAAAAAAGGGATGCACACGCGGGTGCTGTCGGCCCAGCGCCTGCAAAGAACGCCTTTGTAGAACATGAAGGGAATGCCAACAACGAATAGTCCGACTGCGATGAACAGGTAATAGAAAATTGCACGGAAAAATGCCATAAGTGTCCTAAAAATAAGGGTTTACACCCATAATGTATATTTTTTATGGGCAATGGAACATAAAACTGAAAAAAATATGCTTGTTTACAAACGGGTTCAAAAAGACGATAATATATTGAATTTTCTAAATTGTACCCGAACAAAAAGGATTTATTATGGCAGATTGCAACGAAAAGAAAGAGAATGCCCCTTCCGAGATCATGAAGAAGGCTGAAGAATTCCTTGCCTCCAAGCGCAAGATTTTCTTGTGGGGCGGTGTCGATGACGAAAGCGCCGAACGCATTGTGAAGGAACTCTTGTACCTGGATTCTCTGAACCACGAAGACATCTATTTCTTCATCAACAGCCCGGGTGGCGTGATTTCTAGCGGCCTTGCCATTTACGACTGCATGAACGCAATCCAGAGCGACGTGGTCACGGTTTGCTGCGGTCAGGCTGCATCCATGGGTGCGGTACTTTTGACTTCTGGCGCAAAGGGCAAGCGTTATGCATGGCCGAACGCCCGTATCATGATTCACCAGCCGCTCATTCACGGTGAAATTGTGGCCCCCGCAAGCGATATCCAGATTCAGGCCGAAGAAATGCTCCGTATCCGTAACATTACGGGCAAAATTCTTGCCGAAACCTCTGGCCACACCATGGAAGAAATCGACCGCGACACGGAACGCGACAACTTTATGAGCGCCGAAGAAGCCAAGGCCTACGGCCTGGTCGACAAGGTCGAAAGCATCGTTTAACGATTATACGGAAATTTTCGAATGGGACTTTTTTCTGCCATTAAGAGTGGCCTTGCCAAGACCCGCGACGCCTTGATGGGCGAACTCAAGGGTATTGTTGGCGCAGGCAAAATTACAGACGACACTCTTGAGGAACTTGAAGAACACCTGATCAAGGCTGACGTGGGCGTTGAAGCTGCGTTCCTTTTGACGGATGCTTTGCGCGAACAGGCCTTGGGCAAGTCGCTGACGACTGAACAGGTGCTTGACATCATGCGCAACGAAGCGGAACGCCTGCTCAAGGATCCGCCGCCGTTTGAACTCAAGGGCAAGCCCCACGTGGTGCTTGTGATTGGCGTGAATGGCGCCGGTAAAACGACTACGATCGGTAAGCTTGCCGCCCGCCTGAAGGACGAAGGCAAGAAGGTGATGATTGCGGCTTGCGATACGTTCCGTGCAGCAGCCATCGACCAGCTTGAAACCTGGGCCGAACGCTCGGGGGCCGAATTCGTGAAGCACCAGGAAGGTTCTGACCCTGCGGCTGTGGCGTTTGATGCCTGCAATGCGGCAGTGGCCCGCGGCTGCGACGTGGTCCTTATAGATACCGCCGGCCGTCTGCATAACAAAGACTACTTGATGGAAGAACTCAAGAAGATTGTCCGCGTGATCAAGAAGGTGAGTCCCGACATGCCGCACGACATGTGGCTCGTGATTGACGGCAACACCGGACAGAATACCATCAACCAGACGAAGATTTTCAACCAGAGCTTCCCGCTCACCGGCCTCGTGGTGACCAAGCTCGACGGTACGGCCCGTGGCGGCGCAGTGCTTTCGATTGCAAGCTCGCTGCAGATTCCTATCCGCTGGATTGGTATGGGCGAACGCATCGACCAGCTGGTGCCTTTCAGCAAGGCTGAATACGTGGAAGGTCTTTTCGAAAACGCTCTGGAAGAAAACGAGCAGTAATCGAGTGTTGTAGATATGTTGAGGGATGTCGGAAAATTATTTTCAAGTCCGCGTGTCATGCAGGGCTTGGTACGGCATCTCCTTGTAGCCGCCTTGTTTTTTAGTGCGGCTTTCGGCATGGGTGGCTGTAGCGGCGAAGTTTCGGTCGACCAGAAGTTCGTAGACTTGTTTGTCGAATTGCGCGTTGCCGAAATCACCTACGGCAAGGATTCTCCGATGGGTCGCCTGGTGCGCCAAGACATCTTGAATGCAGCGGGTTACACTCGCGAACAGTTCCTCGCCAAAACCGAAGAAATCCTGAATGACGAACGCCAGTGGGTGCCGTTCCAGAAGGCGGTAAACGCCCGCATCGACACGCTGCTGACGCCTCCGCAGGCCGCTACGGCAGATGCGAAAGAGGCCGCTCAAAAAGGGAATGGACCGAAAAGGTTGAAGCCTCAGATGCCCGCGCATAAGGGAGGCGTACATTGATTTTCCGCTTGTTGACGCTTGTTGCACTTTGCGTTTCGGTTTCTTTTGCCGCGCCCTTGAACGATGCGGTGCCTGCCAAGAAGGCCTCGGCTAGAAAGTCTACGGTCCATTGGATGGACTATAACGAAGCGCTTGAAAAGGCTCAAAAGTTTCCGAAACTTGTCTTTGTGGATCTGTATGCGGACTGGTGCGTGCCGTGCCGCATTATGGATGCGAACGTTTATAGCGATCCGACGGTCGCCTCTTTGCTGAATAGCCGCTTTTACGCAGTTAAGCTCGATGCCGATTCTCAAGATACCATCATGTGCGATGGCCAAAAGAATACGGTTCAACGTTGCTATTTTGATGTATGGGAACTGAATGCACTCCCCGCATTTGTTCTTATCGCCCCGAAGGGCATGAGCATTTTGACGGTGACCGATTCCATGTCGCCGCAAGAGCTGCAATACATGCTGTACCAGTTCCTTGAAAAAGAGAAGGAGTGGATGTCCCGATGAACGAACAATTCCTTTTTTACGCACAAATCGTTTTCTGGGTGATGATTTTCCTGTTGGTGCATTGCTACCTGCTGTTCCCGATGACGCTCCCGTTCGTAAGCGAAATCTTCAAACGCCGCAAGTCTCCGGAAAAGGGCAACGTTGAATTGCCGACGGTGTCGATTCTGATTTCTGCCTACAACGAAGAGGCGGTGATTGAACGCAAAATTCAGAACATTCTGGAACTCGATTACCCCAAGGATAAACTTGAAGTTTTGATTGGCGATGATGGCTCTGCGGACAAAACCGCCGAAATCGTTGCCCGCTATGCCGACCAAGGAATTACGCTGGTCAAGGCGCCCAAGAATGCGGGTAAGGCTGCTATGCTGAACCGCTTGAACAAGATTGCAAAGAATGATATCTTGCTCTTCTGCGATGCAAACACGATGTTCTTCCCGAATGTGGTGCGCAAGCTCGTGATTCCTTTCCAGGACAAGAAAATCGGTTGCGCCTGCGGTCACTTGATTCTTTCTGACAAGAGTGGCTCTACGCTGGGTCGCGGCGAAAGCTCTTACTGGGATCTGGAATCTGAAATCAAAAAGTTCGAAGGCATTCTTGATATGTTGATTGGCGGTAACGGCGCCCTCTATGCCATCCGTCGCGATTTGTATACGGAACTGCCGGTCAAGAAGAGTGTCATGGACGACTTCTTCGTGACGACCAAGGTGCTTGAAAAGGGCTATTACTGCACCTTCGTTACAAGCGCCATCGGTACCGAGCAGACGTCTAAGGAATCGAGCGGTGAATTCCGCCGCAAGGTGCGTATCGGCCGCGCGAACTTTAATTTCTTGTTCTCTTACTTGCCGCTGTTGAATCCGCTGCACCCGTTGCTTGCTTACTTGTTCTTCTCGCACAAGATTCTACGCTGGTTCTCGCCGCACATTTTGATTTTGTTGTTTATCGCGAACGCTTGCCTGCTCACGAGCGGACTCTTCTACCAGATTTTCTTTGGTGTGATGTCGCTTGCCTTGCTGGTCGCCGGTTTCAAGATTGTCCCGAGCGGTTACTACTTCCTCTCGATGAACTACGCCATGCTTAAAGGTTTCTTTATGGCCTTCAAGCCTGAAAAGAGCGGCGGTTGGGCCCGCGAAGCCCGCAGTGACGAGTAATTTGAATATATTTAGAGTTGTCGCATGAAAAAGATTTTCTCTGCCATTTTGTTTGCGTTAGCATTCGCCATTGTTCCGGCGAACGCTTTCACCATGGATGTGCAGGGCGGTGTCGTGAACCATGTGAGCGATATCGGCAAGTTCAATTTGAACGTCTTCGGCCACTTTTGGTACCCCATTGACCAGATGCTCTTTTTCGGTATCGGTTCGGGTTATCAAGAAATCGACAATGTGAGCCTGATTCCTGTTTCGGGTAGTGTGTGGGTTCGCTTGCCTATCGGTAGCACGGCGCTCCCTGTAGCAACAGGTGACTGGGGCTATCTCTTTGGCTCGAACAATCAGATGTTCTGGCGCGCCGGTGGCGGCCTTGATATCAAGAATGGCGACTATTCGTCGATTATGCTGATGGGCGGCTACCAGTTCCTTGACCACGACGGTAAAGGCTACGCCTACGTGCAAGCCGGCATATTAGTAGAATTGTAAAAACAATGTGCAATGACTGATGTGAAATGTGTAATTACTCATTTCACATCTCACATCCCACATCTGATTTACTTCCCTAATTCTTGTTCCAGGAACTTCTTGTTCTCTTCGACTTTCTGCTTCTGCGGATTGTCAGGGTATTCCGTCAAGCATTTGTCAAGCGGAGCGATTGCGTCGTTCAACAGCTTTTTCTTCTTGGCGGCATCTTTTTGCTTTTGGGCCTTGGCGAACATCTGGCTTGTTGTCTTGCGCTGCTTGGTGCAGAAGGCGTCTGCAAGTTTCGTGTAGAGCTCGTTGGCTTCTTTGCGGAGCTTGCTAGCCCTCAGCTTCATCAGAAGCTCCTTGGCTTCGCTGAACTTTTCCTTTTGCAAGAGAGTGTCTGCCTTGGCGAGAGCCTGTGCCGGATCGTGAGATTCCCAGTACTTGGCGGCTTCAGCATCGTTTGCTTGCGCCAGTTCGCGAATGTGGTCGATAAGCGCTTGAATATGGAGGTCGTTTTCAAAGTCGCGGTAGCGCATCTGGAACGTGATGGCCTGCTTTTCGGCTTCGGCAAATTGAGCCTGGTTGTCAGCTAAGTCCTTGATGGCGGCGTATTCCTTCTTTGCCTTGGCAAGCGTGTTCTTGTAGGCGACGCTCTTTTGCGCCTTGGCCCACTGGGTCAGCGAATCGCCCGGAGCAAGCGCAATCAAACTGTCGGCGGTTTGTGCCACAAGCCCATAGTCGGAACTGGCGCGGTTCATGTTCTGAATCTGGAATACCATCGGCTCGTAAGCCTTCGCCTTTTCGGCGCGAACCTTTCCGAATTCGTTCAGCATGGAATCGGCTTTAGATTCCCACTGCTCCCACAAGGGCTTGATGACGCGGAAACGTTCCAGGTAGGCGCTCGCAGAATCGGTATAGCCTGCTTGGTACAAGGTGTTGGCGTAATCGAAAATGCTCTGGACAATTGCAGGGATCGTTGTGTACGGGTCTGCGATTGCGGCAGTCGTTTTGCCTTCGCTAGTGGCGGGGCCCTGTTCAGGAGCCGTCGGAATATTTTCCGGGGTGGCCAGGCGGTAGCCATCAAGTGCCTGCGAATTGAAAATCGCGCCCGAAGGGGAGCCCGGTTCCTGCGTGTTCAGATGCGACGTGTCGCTTGACAGCGTGTTTGGCTGTTCTTGCTCGGAAGAATCGTTTGCAGAAACGTTAGTCGGTTCTGTTTCGGGAGCGGGTGCATTGCCCACGCAAGCCGTCAGTGCAAAAGCACTTGCTGATAACAAACTAAAAAACTTGATTCTCATTTTATTTTCTTCTTTCGCTAAGTTCTGTCAGCTACCAACTGCCAACTATTAATCCGCTTCGATAGGCACAAAGGCGCTCTTGCTGTCAAAGCCTTCAGGCAAATCCCAGTCGTCGTCCTTGGGCATGGCGGCAGCCTTCGGCTGTGCCGGTTGTGCAGGCTGTGCGGGTACGGCCACGGCGGCGCCTTCCGAAGTAGTGCCTTCGGCAGGACCACTCGGGGCGGCGCCGGCTACATTGGCAGAATCTGCAGGAGCGGCGGGTGCGGCGGCCGGCATGGGCAAGCTAATCATGATTCCGTGGGCGGCGATGTCTTCGGCGGCCGCGGCGTGTACCTGCGGCGGCGTGAATCCCGGAACCTCAATCCACGGGAGCGGGCGGCCTTGTTCGGCGCTACCGCCTGCGATAATGCTTCCGGTCATCGGGTCTACAGTCAGCTGGCCGCGTTCGTTGGGGAGCACCAGCGGAACTTCGCCCGCGGCAAGCATCGAAATGTCGAGGAAGTCAATCTTTTCTGGCAGACCCAAAATATCGATTTCTTTCTTCGCAAAGTCAGCCCACTGCGGAAGGCCGCCGCTCGCGCCTGCAATACGCGTACGGCCAGACTTAAGCGGCTTGTTGTCGTCAAAGCCCACATAGCTACCGATGGCAATCACGGAATCGGTAGAAATTCCGTTCTTCTCGTTCACGTAAGTCGGAAGTGCACCGAGGAAGGCCACGTTGCGGTAATCGTTCGTAGTACCGGTTTTGCCGAGCGCGGGGTAGCGCAGCGTAATGGCTTTATCCGGCGAGGTCACCGTAATGTGCGTGTACTGGCTGCGTGCTGTACCGTTGATGAACACGGAGTGCAACATCACGGCCATCTGCGAGGTAATCGTGTCGCCAAGAACCACCTTGCTTTCGCTCTTGTTTCTAAAGATCACCTTGCCGTCGCGGTTCTTGATTTCCTTGATGAAGCAAGGATCGGTCCAGTCACCATCGAGGCACTTGAATACCTTGCCGGTTAAAAGCGTCTGGTAGGCTGTCGAAATTTCAGCCAGCGTAATGTCGTTCACGCCGAGCGGCATACTGAATACTTTCTGCAGCTTCTGGTGAATACCGATTTCTTTAGCGAAACGTGCGTATTCGGCAAAGGACAAGGAACGTCTGTAATCGGGCCAGTAGCGCAGGTGTTCTGCATCCAGGTAATCGACTTCGCTATCCACCGGCTCAATCATGGTAGAAAGTCGCTTCATGTCGGCAAGCGTAAAGTTGTTGTACAGCACCACCGATTCGATAGGCGGAAGATCAACGGTCGGGTCGAGTTCCTGAGCCTGGCGTTCGCGCAGAATTTCGGAATAGCGCTTGTAGTTGTGCTTGATGAATCCGAGAGTCTTCGCGTCTTTCTTGGACTGCTTCACGGCGACATCGTTAAAGGTGCCGTAGCGCAGGTTCAGCACATCGCGGGCCTTGTCGTCTTTGCCTTCCAGGTGATAGCGTTCGGCCAGAGCGTCACGTGCCTTGGTGAATTCGATTTCGCGCTTGGTGTCTTCTTTCAAAATCAGGCCGTACTTGTCGCGCAGGCGTTCAAAGAATTTCTTGGTGTCTTCGTCTTCGTGGCGGGCCATGTCGTTCACGGCGGCAATGTCGTTGAATTCTTCGAGCGAAAGCTTGTCAAGCAAGTGCTCCAAGAGCCAGATGCTTGCGATGTTTTCAGAACGTGTTGCAGACCAGGCAATGCTTACGACGTCACCCTTGTTCTTGTGGTCCGGACGCGGAAAATAGAACTGATTGGTGAACTGGAAAACGTTGAAGTCGTTTTCAAGCATGTCCAGGTAATTCCAGTGGTACTTGAGGGCGAGTGCGTAAAGAATCGGTTTCCAGCTAGAACCCAGCTGGCGCACAGCCTTAAAGCTACGGTCGAATCCGGTGTTGTGGAAACCGCCTTGGCTTGCGACGACGTTACCATTCTGAATGGCGAAAAGAGCGCCTTGCAGCACGGGTTCCGTTTCAATCTGGCAAGGGGCAAAGCCGTCTACAAGCTTATCGTCCATGATGCTCACCAAGAGGATTGCTCCCTTCTTGAGCTGCGGAGCCAAAATCTTGTTCACGTCGCCACCGGCCTTTTTCGCAAAGTCCTTCACGGCGGCTTCAGAGACCAAGCCCTTGAGCTGGCCGAAGCTGAGCGTCAAAGCCTTGAGACCGCCCTGGTCGTCGACCATGATGCTGTCTACAGTGCCGTACAGGTAGTCACCCTTGCGCGCCGTCTGGGCGCGGTTTGCGAACTGTGCCTTCGGAAGAACAAAACCGCCGAGCTGCATCTGGAGTCCGCTGATGTTTGCCTGCAAAGCGGTCTTAGCAGCGTCCTGGCTGCGGGCGTCGATGGTGGTTGTAATCGAAAGCTGAGCCTTGCGCCAGTCTTCGATTCCTTCGGCTTCAAACTTTTTCTGGAAGAATTCGCCGTCCAGCTTTTCTTCGATGCGGTCGAGCATGGTGCTCACGCTAAAGCGGAAGTTGCCGTGGTTGAATTCCAGCGGCTTGGCGAGCGCTTCGCTCATATCTTCTTCGGAGATGTAGTTTTCTTCGACCATGCGGCCAAGCACGTATTCCAAACGTTCCTTACCGCGGGCCAAGGCCTTTTCGCGGCGTTCGGCGCTGCGCTGAATGAACGGGTCGTAGTTGAACGGGCCCTTCACCGAACCTGCTATAAAGGCGCATTCGGCAAGTGTCAAATCCTTGAGTTCCTTGTTAAAGAAGTACTGGGCGGCAATAGCCACGCCCTTTCCGGTACCCGAAACGTGGAACTGGTTCAGGTAGAATTCCAGGATGTCTTCTTTGCTAAAGTGCTTTTCCATGCGGAGCGCGTTAATGAGCTCCTTGCCCTTTTCCTTGATGCTTCGTTCTTCGCGGCCAAAGATGTTCTTGACGGTCTGCTGGGTCAGCGTAGAACCGCCCTGGCGCATGTGCCCGCTCTTGATGTTCGAAATCATGGCACGGGTAAAGCCATAAATGCTGAAACCGGAGTGTGTCCAGTAGCCGGCGTCTTCGGCGGCGATCAAGGCGTTCACGATATTGGCCGGAATGTCGCCGTAGGGCACGTACACGCGGTGGTTTGCGTCAAAGAAGGCGCCCAAAAGTTCTTCGCCGTCATTATAATAGACGCGGGTTTCGCCCGAAAGCACCTGCAGAATGGTGGAACGGTTGAATTGGTTGTCCGGATCCTGGGTCGGGAGTATCTTGAATACGACGATGTAGGCGGGAATACAGCAAATGAGTCCGACCAGCGCAAATGCGGCCGCGATTTTTAACACTTTGGATAAGAAACGCATGGTGAAAATTTAGAAAATTTGCTTTTTTGCTCCATGTAATGTAAAAAAAAGTGCCATTATGGGGCTAAATTTGCCATTTTTGCGTCTTTACCCTTGAAAAATTACCGAATTTTATCTAAAATTTGTGTCCCCAAGATGGGAAGATGGCCGAGCTGGCCGAAGGCGCGTCCCTGCTAAGGACGTATAGGACTTAATCCTATCGCGAGTTCGAATCTCGCTCTTCCCGCTGCAAAGACCCTCTGGAGCAATCCGGAGGGTCTTTTGCTTTAAAAAGAATTCCATTCCTAAGAATAACTTGTGCTACCTTCAAAATAAGAAGGAATTGCCTTTTTCAGAGGAAAAAAAAGAATTTTTATTGTTTTTAGAGGATGTTGTATGTGGCCTTCGCAAAAGTGTGCGAATGAGTGTCGCAGCGGCAAGTTTACTTGCCGATATGACCGAATGTAGCCACGGACGCCGATAGGCGTCAACTCCGAGCTGGGTTCCCTCCCGCATAATAAAAAAGAGAAAAAATTTTTCTGTCGGGTCTTTTTTTACTTGATTTTTCTATTTTCAGAATGGATATTATAGGAAAAGATTTTTCAAGGAGCTTAAAAATGAAAGCATCAAGTTTTTTTGCCGGTCTTGCCTTGGGTGCTGTTGCTGCTATTGCCGCCTCTAAAAAACTTAAGGCCATGTGCGACGACGAAGATGATTCTTGCGACAACGATGCCGCTCTCAAGGATGCCGAGGACACCGTCCAGAGCCTGCGCAACTCTGCCGACAGCTTGCTGAACGATCTCAAGACCCAGACCGAAGCCAAGCAGACTTACGCCGCCCAGTGCGAAGATCTTAAGGACCAACTTGCAAAGAAAGACGCCGAAATCAACAACCTGAAGAACGTCTGTGACAAGCAGGCCGGCGAAATCAGCAAGCTCGAAGCCGCCCAGGCAGGCTAATTAACCTCTTGTTTTTGCAATTTATCCGATTTCCGGCAAGGGAATCGGAGTTTTTCTTATAATAAAGGTATATTTGACCCATGACAAAGTACCTTTTTGTTCTGACTAGTTCCCCGAAGGATTTTTTCTGTGAACAGACGCTGGTGGCGATTGCCTCTTTGCGTGTGCATAACCCGGGCGCTTTCGTAACGCTCTTGACCGACGACAAGACGGCGGCGACTCTCACTGGCCCGCGTGCGGTCCTTAAAGACGCGGTGGACGAACTCAAGGTACTGACCCTCGACGAAAAGTTTACGCCCATGCTCCGCTCCCGCTACCTCAAGACGGTCATGCGCAATGTGGTCGACGGCGATTTTCTGTACATGGATTCCGATATCGCCATCGTGGGCGACCTCTCGATTCCCGAAGAATGGAAGGGCGGCATTTACGCGGTGCTCGACTTCCACACTAATCTTTCGAAGGCCATCAACCGCAAGAAGGTTCTGAACAACGCAAAGATGATGGGCTTCTCGCCGATTCTGAACGACGAAATCTTTAACGGGGGAGTGATGTTTGCTGCAGACACTCCCGAAGCCCGCAAGTTCTTTGAAACCTGGCACGAACTCTGGCTCTATTGCGTGTCCAAGAATTTTCCCTACGACATGGCAAGCCTCGCCGAGACAAACTTCAAGTTTAATTACATCACCAAGAAAATGCCCGGTGGCTGGAACTGCCAGCTGGCCTACGGCAACAGGTTCCTCCCGACGGCAAAGGTGCTGCATTTCTTCGGTTCGCGAATCATCGATACCCGCGGCCACAAGGTGCCTGCCAGCATGGACCTGTTCTTGCCCAAGATTTTACGCAAGGACTTCTACACGAACCTGAAGAACATTCCGGTAAAAGTCAACGCCGACAAGAGCATTACGATTAACGAGTACTACGACGACGTGATTGCTCACGCCAAGGAAGAATTTGAATTCCAGACCCGTAAGGTGGGGGCTGCGGGCGCCTACATTATTCGCAGCTACGCCTTTGCCAAGTCGCTCGCCTGGATTTATAAGAAGATGCCGTTCCTCGTGTTCCCCTTGAGAGTGCTCGGAAAAATCCTCGGGAGGTAACGATGAACCTGCTTTTTAATCTGGTCGCAGTACAGCCGATTCATAGCGCCAAGTTCCATGGCGGCGGCTCTTACGGCGAAGTGATTTTCTGGGCGCTGGTCAAGCGCGGTGTGCAGTTTAGCTGCGCCTACGATAGCCGCAAGTACCTGGACCCGATGATTCTCGATGCCTGCAAGACGCAGAACATCCCGCTGTTCGACATTAACGAAAAAACGCCGCAGCAGATTATCGACGAAAATCAGATTGACTCCTTTTACACCCCGCTCTATTCGCTCGAAAAAAAGTGGGATATCGATGTGAAGGATTTCGTGTTTACCTGGCACGGTGTGCGTGCACTTGAAATGCAGTACAGCTGGGCGGGTGTAGGTTTCGCCAAGAAACTCGGACAAAAATTCGAAGCTTTGGTACGCTACCGCGAAAGCTGGAAAAAGCATTACTACAAGCCCAAGTACCAAGCGCTCGCGGCCCGCATGGCCGAAGGCAAAGCCCGTACCATTACAGTGAGCGAACACAGCCGCGCCTCGATCAAGTCGTTCTTCCCGGAACTTCTGGATTTGGAAATTCCGGTGTTTTATAGTCCCATGACGGCGTACGAACCCGAGGGATTCTTGCCGCCGGGAGTCGCTGCGAAAAAGTATTTCTTGCTCACGAGCGGTGCCCGCTGGGAAAAGAACAACCTGCGTGCGGCCAAGGCTTTCGATGAACTGGTCGGCATGTATCAGTCGCAGGGCAAACCGTTTGATTTCAAGATGGTCATTACCGGGGCGGCAAACCCCAAGGCCTATTTGTGCCACCTCAAGCATAAAGACCGCTTTGTGCTGCTCGGCTATGTCGAAAACAGGGAACTGGAATTCTTGCACCAGAACGCCTACGCCTTTGTATTCCCGAGCCTGAACGAAGGCTTTGGCTACCCGCCGGTGCAGTCCATGCGTTACGGCGTGCCTGTGGCGGCAAGCGGTACGACTTCGATTCCCGAAGTCTGCGGTGATGCGGTGCTGTACTTTGACCCGTATTCCGTAAGCGAAATCAAGAACCGCCTGGTGCAGCTGCTCGATTCCAAAATTTACGACGAGTATGCGGCCCGCGCGCCCAAGCGCTATCTTGAAGTGCATACCCGCCAGATTGCGGACCTCGAAGAAGCGGTGAATTTCATTTTGAAGGTTTAAATTATTTAGGAGGAGTCTTATGGTGAAAAATTTTTGGGGTGCATCATTTGTGGCAATTGTCTTTGCGGCTTGCGGTGGTGATTCGTCAAGCGTTGTAGAAGACGAATTTACAGATCCTATCGAGTGCGACGATTGCGCGCGGCAAGACGATGTGTCGAGCAGTTCTGTGTCTTCGGAGAAGAAAGGCTTGAGTAGCTTCGATGCCATAGCCGATAGTCTGAAGTCTTCGTCTAGCGCAGGAACCGGTTCTGACGATTCAACAGAAGTGTCTTCTTCTTCGAAATCGGATTCCTCTGACGTGGCGACATCTATCGGTTGGAGCTGGAACCTGTCGAAGGACGACTTGATGAATTCGAAGGTCTCTTACGGAACGATGAGTGATCCCCGCGACCATCAAAAGTACAAGATCGTTTCTATCGGTAGTCAAATTTGGATGGCGGAGAATTTGAATTACAATCCGAAAACATACGAAATGCCATCTGTCTGTTATGCAGAAAAAAATGAAAACTGCTTGTTGGCGGGCAGACTTTATTCATGGTCTGCCGCTATCGACACGCTTTCGCTTGCAAAGAATCATTCATTGACCTGCGGCAACATGGTTCAGTGTGAATTGCCCGGTACGGTTCAGGGAATTTGCCCCGATGGTTGGCACTTGCCCTCTGAAAAGGAATGGCTGAAACTTTTCGATTATGTAGGCGGCAAGGATAAGGCTGCGAAAATTCTCAAGGCCAAGGCCGGTTGGAATAACAACGGAAACGGAGTCGATTCGTATGGCTTCTCGGCGTTGCCTGCAGGCTCTGCTATCGCAAGTCCGTTTAATGGCGGCAAGGATATGTTCGATGGGGATGTCGGAAGCCTGACTTATTTCTGGACATCTACGCCTTATTCCGTTGAAAAAGACAAGGCTGTCTATGTTCAATTTATCAGTGAGTCCGACGCGGCAAAAGTTTCCTGGTTCAGTAAAATTGAAAAGGTCTCTGTTCGTTGCGTGACCGATTCCACTTCGCTTCCGGAAGAATCTTCTAGCAATGCGACGACAATAGGTTGGAGCTGGGATGTCTCTAGAGATTCCTACTTGAATCCGGGAATATCGTACGACAAAATGACTGACCCGCGTGATGGCAAGGAATACAAGACGGTAACGATTGGTAAGGGCGATTTTGCACAAACCTGGATGGCTCAAAACTTGAATTATACAGACGGCTCAGAATGGTTTAAATCCAATTCCTGGTGCTATGATGATGATCCAAGTCATTGTGATGTGGCGGGACGTTTATATTCCTGGGTTGTCGCGGTTGATACGGCAGCCTTGTTGAATGATCCTGACAGACCTTTGAAGTGCGGAAGCAATATGTTGTGTAAGGTTCCTGCAGATTATAAGGTTCAAGGAATTTGCCCTGACGGCTGGCACATTCCGCAGGTTTTTGAAGTGCAGCATCTGTATAATAATATTGGTGCCGGAAATGCGGTCATGTCTGCAGAATTGAAATCGACTGCAGGGTGGAATAATTATGAAAATGGGGACGACTTGTATGGGCTCTCTATTATTCCTTCGGGTAGAAAAAATGGGTCGTCGTACCAGCTTGTTGGAATGGACGGGGGATTTTGGCTGGCGCAATCTTATTTTCAAACATCCTTGCCTGAATACGCCTATGTCTTTAACATTTCGAGTAGTCATGGGTCTGAAATTGATCAGAAAACAATGGGTTATTCTGTTAGATGCTTGAAAGATGCGGCCTCTGATGCGCCTACGCTTTATTGGAGTTGGGATATTCCCAAGGAAAAACGTATGAATCCTGATTATGATTACGGGAAAATGATTGACTCCCGTGATGGACAGGAATATAAAACGACTGTGATCAATGGCAAGACCTGGATGGCGGAAAACCTGAACTATGCGGATACGACGCAAAATCCGGAGCTCATTGGAAAAATCAGGTGCTCTGACTATAAAGAAGAATATTGTGAAATCTCTGGACGGTTCTATACCTGGGATATTGCCGTTGATATCTGCCCTGAAGGCTGGCATCTCCCTGATTCGACAGAATGGTCTTCGTTGATTGAATTCGCGGGTGGAGAAAAGTCTGCCGCCTTAAAATCGCGAACAGGATGGAGTTGGCTTGAATTTTATGCAAACGGAAGCGACGAGTATGGATTCTCGGCCTTGCCTGTAGGTTTTTCTTCGAATATGAATGGCACTTATACCAGATTTTGGACTTCGACGGAACATTCTAAAACATCGGGAAAATCAGTGCCGGTTGACGCACAGAATGTTTATGTTACGTGGAATGATAAAACTGAGAAAATGCCTGTTCGTTGCGTAAAAAATTAACTGATATTTTGGAAAAAGAATGCGGACATTTTTAAGAATCATTAAGAATCCTTACCTTGCGATGGCGCTTGTGGCCCTTGTGGTACAGAGCTTGCTGTTGGTGTTTTTCTACAGCCTGCCCGATCCGCTTGGACTTTCGATGTCCGAAATGTTTGAAGGCAAAACGCTTTGGCAGATTTTCATGGCCTTCGGTGCGGTGCTTGCGATGGCAGGTCTCTTCGGCTTTGCTCGCGCTCCGCGCGGTCTTGCGATTTTTTACGGGCTCTACTTTTTTGCCGCGGTGGCGGACTACGATGTTTTCCGTTTTTCGCACCAGCGCCTTTCTTTCTCTTTCTTGCGCACGTATTTTCATATTTCAAACATCACCGATGCCACGACGGTTTCGACTCTCGGTGGCGACATGCTCGGGACGGTGCTTTGGGTAACGATGGTAGTCCTCTGCCTTGCGGGCGCAATTGCATTTGTAACCGTCTACTCGCTCCGGCTCCGTAAACAGCGCCGTACGCTCGTGCTTAGCAATCAGGGCGGCGCCTGGAAGAGCGCCTCCCGTAAAATTCCGGGAGCGATGTTCGCCATTGGCATGGCTCTCTCGCTTGTGCCGCTCGTGCTGTTCCTTACGGGCACTCGCGGCTGGATTGAAATCCCCGTGACGCACACGAAAGTGGACATGCGCTTTACCTTGGGCAAGCATACGCTGACTGCGCCGATTCTGCATATTGCGGCGGTAGAAACTTTTGAATTCATTCACGACAATACCAAAATCACCGAAGAACTGGTGAGTGATTTGGATGCCTTCTTGCCGAAGGATTTTGCTGCGGGGCGTAGCGATGCTCTGAAACTTCCGATGTACCGGAACGCTCCCACGCACGAATACAAGGCGAAAAAGCCCTACAACATCGTGTTCATTATGGGCGAGTCGTTCAAGGGCCGTATTTTTAACAAGATGCTCGAAGGCGATACAGCCGTCGCGCCGAATATCTGGAAACTTGCAAACGGCGGCTACTTCGAAAAAGATTCTGCCGGCAATTCGCTGGGTGGTGGCCTTTGGTTTAAGCATGCCTTTAGCGGCGGTTACCCCACGGTGCGTGGCACAATGGCGACCTACATGGGTTTCCCCTCGCACCCGAATCGCGATGTGCCGAGTTTCTATGCGGCAAACAAGTTTAAGGGGTGGCCTGAATTTTTGACAAATTATCAGCGTGCGTATGCAACGGTTTCGAACCCGATTTTTGACCATACGCTGCCCTTTATCGAAAAGTTCTTCGAAAAAGATTGGCACTTGATTGGCGAAGAACCGAGCGAGGGCACTGCAGACAGCTTGGGCGCAAGCCTTGCGATTGACGTGCTTGCCAAAATGCCGACCGATAAACCTTGGCAGATTTCCTTTAACACCATCGCATCGCATATTCCGTTTTACGGCTATCCCAGTGATTTTGCAGAAAAATCCGACGATGCCATGGCGCGCTACCGCAATGCGATTCGCTATACCGACAAGCAACTCGGCCGATTCTTTGATTCGCTTTCCAAGCGTCCCGATTTCAAGAATACGGTGGTCTTTGTCTTGGGAGACCATGATACTCCTGTCGATTCGATTGATTACATGGTGCCGCAACCGCTTGGCCTTTCGGCATCGCAGATCTTTATCGGAATTTTCTCGGCAGATTCCGCCTTGTTTAACGGGCTTGCCGTTCGCGAAGATGTGGCATCGCAGCTGGATTTGGGCCCGACGATTTTCGACCTTGCGCAGGTACGTGAACCGAACCATTTCTGGGGTTATGACTTGCTCGCGCAGGAACGCCCTGCAGAACAGCCCTCGGTGTTCTTCTCGCAAAATGCATACTACATGGGCTTCCGTGATCACGTGCTTACGGGTGGCCTCGAAAACGAAGATGTTTACCGCGCCGGTGTCGGCGGCGAAAGCCCCTATGCGATTACAACCGATGCAAATGACCTTGCCTGGAAAAAGAAGGCGGTAGGCGCTGCGAAGGCGGTGCGCTCTGTGCTGCGAAATGACATTATGATGCCTTAGTGTCCTAGGTCCCAATTTTCTATATTGCGAGTAATTATGAGTAATCTGGAAGCAGACAGCAAGTTTTTAAAGAAGGCTGTGGTTATCAATGTGGTGGGGGCAATCCTTAAGGTTTGCGGCCCGCTTTTGACTTTTTTGATGGCGCGTGTTTTTGGCGCCGCTGAATTTGGCATTTTTGTTTCTGCGCAAACGCTCCTTTTGACTATTGCCCACTCGGCAACGCTTGGGCTCGATAAGGGCCTGTATTGGTATCTCCCGCAAAACAAGCTGAATAACCGTCCGGCTTATGACGGCATCATGAATTCCTTTTGGGTGTCGGCACTGATTGCGCTTTTCTGCTCACTCGTGATTTTTGTGGGCTCCTTTACGCCCTACATTTCCAAGGAACTGCCTTGGTATGGTATTTCGCTATTGTTCTATGTGGGCACATTCGTCTTTAGCACAGCTTCCGAAGGCAATCGCCGCCCGCAAAATGCGGTGTTCGTGAATTCTTTCCTTACGGTAACGCTTGCCCCGGGTGTGTCGATTGCGCTACACTTCCTGGATATTCCCCATGCGCTTCCGTTGGGCTTGTTTGTAGGCCAGATGGCCGGATTCATTGTGCATTTTGTGCTGGTGCGCCGTCAGTTCCCCGACATGCCGCTTCACCCGGCCTTGCGCGTGCCCATGGTTCTTTTGAAGTATTCGCTCCCGCTGGGCTTTGGTGAATTCGTTGCGTCTTTCTTGATTCGTTCTGCCCTCTGGATGGTCATGCTGTTCCTTGGTCCCGAAAAGGCGGGCGCCTTCGGTATCATGGTGACGATTTCAAATGCTCTCCAGACGATTCATGTGGGCTTTACGCCTATTTTGACTCCGGTGGTTGCCGGCATGGAAAAGCAGCGCCTGAATACGGACTTGAAATTCGTCTATAGCTATTGCGTGTTCATGGTGACACTCATTCAGCTGTTGATCGGATTCTTTATCGTCTTGTTCCCGAGCGAAATCCTGAGCATTGCGGGTAAGGACTTTATCGTGCAGCCCGAAGCTTTGGGCATTTTGCTCTTGGTGCACTTGGGTACCGGATTTGGTGGACTTTCCGTACTTGTTTTGAAGGGTATGGGCAAAAGCCTTTACACGTTGATTATGGATACGATTTCCCTTGGCTTGACGCTTGGGATGGGCTATCTGTTGATTCCGAGATTCGGCCTTGTGGGGGCGGCGCTTGCCATGCTGAGCTCTACGCTGTTCTCTGCAATCGTCAATAACGGTTACCTTTACAAAATGGGCTTTAGGCTTTATTCGTCCAAGCTTATTTCGCAGGTGCTTTGGATTGTGGCCCTGGTTGCATTCTATATTGCCGTGAATACAGGGAAGTTGCCCATGGTGTTATGGCAAAAGATTGTCGCATATTTGGTGATTGTGGGCCTGCTTGGCCTTTACTGGAAACTCGTAAAGAAGTATTTTTCTGCAAGCGCTATTTCAAACAAAAAGTAAAAGACTATGATTCCCAAGAAAATTCATTACATTTGGCTTTCTAACGATCCGCTGCCGAAGCTTCCTCAGCTGTGTATTGAAAGCTGGAAACGTCATTGCCCGGATTACGAAATTATCCATTGGGACATGGCCAAGTGCGAACAGATTATCAAGAACGTTCCGTTCGTCCGCGAAGCGGTTGAACTCCGTAAGTGGGCTTTCGCAAGCGACTACATTCGCCTTTATGCGATTTCAACAGAGGGCGGTATCTACTTGGACAGCGATGTTTACCTGTACCAGAGTTTTGACAGGTTCCTCGACCACCGCTACTTTACGAATATCGAATTTACGACTCATTTCAAGAGAAATAAATCTTGGAAAAAGTTGAACGAAGACGGCACCAAAAAGAACAAGGACGAAATTCCTTTGCCGGGCCTTGCTTTCCAGGCGGCCATTTTCGGTGGCGAGGCTAATCACCCGTTCTTAAAGAAGTGCATGTCGTACTACGAAAATCAGAAATTCGTTTTGCCGAACGGTAAACTGAATATCGAAAATATCGCTCCGTTTGTTTATGCGCACATGGCAATGGACTTTGGCTTTGTCTATAAGAACCAGATGCAGAACTTGAAAGACGATATGGCCATTTACCCGAGCAAGATATTCTTGCCCAGTTGCGACGATGTCGATTACAAACCCGTGGCCATTCATGTTACCAGCGGAAGCTGGCGACCGCTGTCCCACAGAATCGGGCGCTTCTTTAGGCGCTTGCCGATTATCATCCAAAAGTCTTTCAAGCCCAAGCAGACGATTGATGATGTCTTGAATGGTTACGAATCTAAAAAAGCAATAGAATTCTAATACACCTTTTTATTGAAATCCTGATATGGCTACAAAAAAGACGATTCCCGAAAGATTTTCTAATTGGTACATTCCCCTCATTTGCAAGCACCAGTACAAGGCTCTTGCCTTTTACCTGATTCTTGCGGTGCTTTTTGCCATTCCTATCTTGTTTAAGCCAGGCCTTAAACTGGATGCGGATCTTTCGCACTTGTTGCCTCAGGATACTCCCAGCGTAAAGGCGCTCGAAGAATCGTATTTGCGTTTTGGTTCTACCGACAAGTTCATGATCGCAATCCAGAGCGAAGACTTGAACTTGGTGGTGGCCCTGCAAGATTCTATTGCCGAATACATCCACAAGAATTGGGAAGGCGATTTCGTTTCGACTCAGGTCGATAACGACAACCAGTTCTTCAAGGATAATGCATTGCTTTACCTGCCGGTGAAGCATTTGGAAAACATTCGCGATAACCTGGAAGATTTGCAGCTTGAAATTGGCCGTAAGAACGGCCCACTTGTTGTAGATTTGCTGAGCGGTGATTCTGCGGCAGTCGCTGATTCTACGAATGCTTCTGCAGGTGCCGCGCCCGCGAAAAAGAAACGCGTGTGGTTTGATGAAAACTTGCCGCAGGAATTGGGTCTCCCTGACGAAGCGGTGAGTGCCTTTGACGCATTCTTCAAGAAATCCAAGGGCGACACAATCGATGCGAAGGCCGCCTCGAACGAAGAAGTGGAATGGGATTCCAAGTCGACGATTCCTTCTGAACTCAAGAACCGCCTGGTCGGTTCGCCGCGCCCCGACAGCACTGGCAAGATTCTCTATAACGGCGTGGTGAACGCGAAACTCATCAAGCCCTCTACCGACTATGAATTTGTGACGCATATTCTGGCTCGTACCGATTCCCTGCTCGCTTATTTCAGCGGCAAGACTTACCCGGTGCCCACACGCTTTACAGTGGAAGGCACTTACGAAGGCCTTAAGGAAGTGGACGAAGTCGCGAACGATTCCATCTTCTCGTTCGGCATCAGCTTGGTGCTCATCATATTCCTCACGATTTTCTTCTTCAG